>JAFUNA010000032.1 GCA_017473165.1 Clostridia bacterium
CTGTAAATGAAATTAAACTCGTCATAGGTTTATATTACCATTTTTATTTTGCTTTTTCAAGCAACTTTAGTTTACATTTTATGATTCATGAAAGAATTTTTGAAAAAATTACGGAGCATCCAAGCGGATGCTCCGTTTTGTTATGTCTTATATAACTCTTACCTTGATTGCGCCGTTCACTGCGGTGTCGAATGCCTTATCGGTATCGATTACTGTGTAACCCATATCCTTTTTGTTGGCGGTGAAGATTGCTGCAACTGTTGCGCCTGCTGCCTTTGCGGCTGCCTCTGCTTTAACTGCGAATGCGTCTGCATCTTCCTTGTGGATAAAGCAGGTGCGGACTGCGAAATCATCGGCGAGAGGTGCTGCGGGAAGGTTAACGGAATTCTTGATGATGCCCTTTTCAAGATAAAGAGCAACCTCTTCCGCTGCCATCATTGCACAGTTTTCTTCGCTTTCGGGAGTTGATGCACCGAGGTGGGGGATAGCTGTTACGCCGTCAACGCAAAGCTGCTCATCGGTGGGGAAGTCGGTAACATAAGCTGCTGCCTTGCCGCTTGCAAGTGCGTCAATGATATCCTTTGAATCAACAAGCTCGCCTCTTGCAAAGTTGAGAATTCTGATTCCGTCCTTCATCTTTGCGAGTGAAGCGGCGTTAATCATACCTCTTGTGCCGTCATTGAGGGGAGCGTGAAGTGTGATATAATCGCTGTTTGCAAAAATATCGTCAAGCTCAACAAGCTCGATATCGGTCTTTCCTGCTGCAAAGGGATCATAAGCGATAACGGTCATGCCGAGTGCCGCAGCACTTTCTGCAACAAGTGCACCGATTGCACCAAGACCTACAATGCCGAGGGTCTTGCCGAGAATTTCGGGGCCTGCAAAGTTGCTCTTGCCCTTTTCAACGAGCTTGCCTACGTTTTCGCCTTCGCCCTTAAGGGTTTTGCACCAGTCTGTTGCGGCAACAACCTTTCTTGATGCAAGGAAAAGTGAGCAGATTACAAGCTCCTTAACTGCGTTTGCGTTTGCGCCGGGAGTGTTGAAAACAACAACGCCCTTGTCGCTGCAGGCAGGAATGGGAATGTTGTTAACGCCCGCACCTGCTCTTGCGATTGCAACGGTGTTATCCGAAAGCTCCATATCGTGCATTGATGCGGAGCGAACGAGAATTGCATCGGGATTTTCAACAGCATCGCCGCAGGTATATTTAGCGGCGTCGAGCTTATCAAGACCGAGCTTTGAGATTTTATTTAAGGTTAAAATGTTGAACATTATAAAAATCCCCCAATCAGTTCTTCTTTTCGAATTCAGCCATGAAGTCAACAAGCTTTTCAACGCCTTCGATGGGCATTGCGTTATAGATTGAAGCTCTCATGCCGCCAACGGAGCGGTGACCCTTAAGGTTAACAAAGCCTGCTTCGGTTGCTTCCTTAACAAACTTTGCGTTGAGCTCGTCGCTCTCGGTTACGAAGGTAACGTTCATGAGTGAACGGTCGCTCTTCTTAACAGGGTTGTTGAACATCTTGCTGTTGTCGATGAAATCATAGAGAATTGAGCATTTCTTTTCGTTGTGAAGCTTCATTGCCTCAAGACCGCCCAGATTCTTAATCCATTCAAGAACAAGCTTGCACATATAAATGGAGTAGCAGGGAGGAGTGTTATACATTGAATCGTTGTCTGCAAGGGTCTTGTAGTCAAGCATTGTGGGTGTGTAATCCCTTGCGTTGCCGAGAAGATCCTCACGAACGATAACAACAGTCAGACCTGCGGGAGCAACGTTTTTCTGTGCACCGCCGTACATAACGCCGTATTTTGAAACATCCATGGGCTCTGAAAGGAAGCAGGATGAAACGTCGGCAACAAGGGGAACGTTACCTGTGTCGGGAAGCTCGGCGAAGCGTGTGCCGTAGATTGTGTTGTTCTGGCAGATGTAGAAATAGTCTGCATCGGGGGTGAAGGTTGACTTGTCAAGCTCGGGGATGCAGCTGAAATTCTGCTCCTTTGAGGATGCAACAACCTTGATGTCGCCGTATTTGCAGGCTTCTTTGTATGCCTTTGTTGAGAACTGACCCGAAAGAACATAGTCAGCCTTGCCACTTCCGTTGAGGAAGTTGAGGGGGATTGCCGCAAACTGGGTTGAAGCACCGCCCTGACAAAAGATAACCTTGTAGTTATCGGGAATGTTCATAACTTCCTTGAAAAGGTCACGTGCACCGAAGATGATTTCTTCGTAAACCTTTGAACGGTGGCTCATTTCAAGAACAGACTGTCCGCTGCCCTTGTAGTCGAGCATTTCCGCTGCGGCTCTGTTGAGTACGCTTTCGGGAAGCATTGAGGGACCTGCCGAAAAATTGTAAACTCTTGCCATGATATTATCATCCTTCCGTTAGGAAAATTAGTTGCTGTATATTATATGCGGGGTTAAACTAAAAGTTATTCTTCAACTGCGTTGATTGAAAGTCCGAGGTCGTCAAGCTGAATGCCGTCAACGGTTGCGGGGCATTCCGTCATGGGCTCGCTTGCGTTCTGAACCTTGGGATATGCAATAACATCTCGAAGCGATTCACAGCCGAGCATCTGCATAACAAGTCTGTCAAGACCGATGCCCATACCGCCGTGAGGGGGAGCACCGTATTTGAATGCGTCAAGAAGATAGCCGAATTTGTTGTGAGCCTCTTCGTCGGAAAGACCGAGAAGCGAGAAAATTCTTGCCTGAAGGTCGGGGTTTGTGATTCTGATTGAACCCGAGCAAAGCTCAACGCCGTTAAGAACGAGGTCATATGCCTTTGCACGAACCGAGCCCTTGTCTGTTTCAAGATAGTCAAGGCATTCATCCATGGGTGATGTGAACGGATGGTGCATTGCAACATACTGCTGGCTGTCCTCATCCCAGTCAAAGAAGGGGAATTCGGTAATCCAAAGAAGATTATATTGATTTTCGGGAATAATGTCAAGCTTTTTCGCAACTGCCTGACGAAGTGCACCGAGAACGGAAAGAACGGTTGAATTCTTACCGTCGCCGATGATAAGAACAACGTCGCCTGCCTTTGCATCAGCCTTTGCAAGGAGTGCAGCCATTTCGTCCTCTGTCATGAATTTTGCAAACGAGGATGCCATTGTGCCGTCCTCGTTGAGTCTTATCCATGCAAGACCCTTTGCACCGATGCCTCTTACCATTTCGGTGAGCTTATCGATTTCTTTTCTTGTGAGGGTGTTAACAGCGTTCTTTGCGGTGATACCTCTTACGCTGCCGCCTGCTTCAAGTGCACCCGTGAAAACTCCGAAGCCGCAGCCCTTGACGGTTTCGCTCAAATCATAGATTTCAAGACCGTAGCGAGTGTCGGGCTTGTCGCTGCCGTAACGCTCCATAGCCTCTTTGTAAGTAAGTCTGGGCAGGGGAAGGGGAATGTCAACGCCGAGAGCCTCACGGAAAACTCTTTCCATGTAGCCTTCACCGATTGCAAGAACGTCTTCCATATCAACAAACGACATTTCAAGGTCAATCTGTGTGAATTCGGGCTGACGGTCAGCACGGAGGTCCTCGTCACGGAAGCAGCGTGCAATCTGCATATATCTGTCAAAGCCCGCAACCATTGAAAGCTGCTTATAGAGCTGGGGTGACTGGGGAAGAGCATAGAATTTGCCCTTGTGGATACGGCTGGGAACAAGATAATCTCTTGCACCCTCGGGAGTTGACTTGATGAGAATGGGGGTTTCAATCTCAATAAAGCCGTTATCGTCAAAATAGTCACGGGTAATTTTTGTAATTTTGTGACGGAGAAGGATATTTCTCTGAAGGTCGGGTCTGCGAAGGTCAAGATAGCGGTACTTGAGTCTTGTGAGCTCCGCTGTCTGGCAGTCCTCGATGATTTCGAAGGGAGGAGTTTCGCTCTTTGCAAGAAGGCGGAGGTCTTTTACCTCGATTTCGATTTCGCCCGTGGGAATTTCGGTGTTCTTTGCCGAGCGTTCTCTGACAATGCCCTGTGCCATAAGAACATATTCGCTTCTTGCCGAAGCAGCCTTTTCAAATATATCCTTTGCGGTTGATTCGTCAAAAGCGAGCTGAACAACGCCTTCTCTGTCCCTTAAATCGATGAAAATAAGTGCGCCGAGGTCTCTCTGACGCTGTACCCAGCCTGCAACGGTAACGGTTTTGCCTGCATCCGAAAGACGCAGGTCGCCGCAGTAATGGGTGCGTTTAAGTCCTGTCATGAAATCCATATATATCTGTCCTTTATCAAAGATTGTTAAGTATTGCGGAAAGGTCAACGCCGTCGAGGTCAAGGCTTTCGCCGAGGGCGGCGGTTTCCTGATGAACGATGAATTCAAGGAAGTTTTCCGAAAGCTCGGAGAGCTCAAATTCGGTTGATTCGCCCGAATCCATGTTCTTGACCTTTGCCTTGCCCGAGGCAACTTCGTCGTCGCCGAGCACCATTGTGTATTTTGCACCGATTTTGTCGGCGTATTTCATCTGTGCTTTGAGCGAGCGGCCAACAACGTCGGTCTGGGCGTTGATTCCGCCTGCACGAAGGTCGGCAACGATTGCCGCAGCCTCGTAGGATGCGTTTTCACCCATGGGAGCAATGTAGATGTCGCAGCCCGAGGGCTCGGGAAACTCGATTCCCTGTGCTTCAAGGAGCATGAGCAGTCTGCCTGTGCCCATGCCGAAGCCGAGCGAGGGAGTGTGGGGTCCGCCGAGCTCTTCGATGAGTCCGTCATAGCGACCGCCGCCGCAGACTGTGCCCTGTGCACCGATATCGTTTGAAACAAACTCAAAAACGGTGCGTGTATAATAGTCAAGTCCTCTTACGATGCGGGGATTGACGGTATATTCGATGTTCATTTTTTCAAGATACTTCTTGACGCTCTCAAAATGCTTTGAGCAGTCATCGCAGATATAGTCGATGATTGCGGGAGCATCCGCCGCAATTTCCTTGCATACGGGGCTCTTGCAGTCAAGAATTCTCATGGGATTCTTTTCAAGTCTGCCGAGGCAGGTGGGGCAGAGATTTTCTTTCTTTGCCTCAAAATACTCTTTGAGAGCTGCATGGTAATTCTTGCGGCATTCGGGGCAGCCGATTGAATTGAGCTCAAGCGAAATGTTTTCAACGCCGAGGAAGGCGAAAACTTCGTTTGCGAGCGAGATAATTTCCGCATCCGCTGCGGGAGAAGCCGTGCCGAAGCATTCAACGCCGAACTGCTGGAATTCTCTCCATCTGCCTGCCTGGGGCTTTTCGTAGCGGTAACAGTTGAGAAGATAGCAAACCTTCTGGGGCATTGCTTCGTTGAAAAGTCCGTGTTCAAGGAAGGCTCTTGCCGCTCCTGCGGTGCCTTCGGGGCGAAGGGTGATTGAGCGTCCGCCCTTGTCGTCGAAGGTATACATTTCCTTCTGAACAACGTCGGTTGTTTCGCCTACACCTCTCTGGAAAAGCTCGGTATGTTCAAAAACGGGGGTGCGGAGCTCACGGAAGCCGAATTTGCGTGCGATGTCAAGCAAAGCCTGCTCCAGAAACTGGTTTTTATAGACCACATCGGGCAGAATGTCCTGTGTGCCCTTGATGGCTTTGGTTATGAGTGCCATAATTTATTCTTCTTTCTTTACAAATTGAAAAAGCGTAAAACAAAGGGTCGTCTTTGAGCAGACGACCCCTCTGACTGTTGATAAAGTTGCTGAACCATAAACGAAAACAAAAGATGATTCAACGATAGCCTGTCCCGAAAAAGCATAGGGGAGGCAATGTCAAAAGTCTGATGACTGCGAGGCGGGAATTCGTTTATTTGCCGTTTTTTCACTTTTCGATGTATCGCATACACCTTCAAGCGAAGAAAACGCCATTCAGCTTCCTTTCTCAACAGCCATACTAATTTTGAGTTGCTGCAAACAGAGGAATTAAATCTTTTTGGGGTTGACGATGTCACGCCAATCAAGATCGCCTCTGGCAAGTGAATGAATAAGAGCCTCGGCTGTTGCGATGTTTGTTGCAACGGGAACGTTGTGAACGTCGCAAAGGCGGAGAAGCGTTGCTTCGTTGGGCTCGTGGGGCTTTGCCGTTAAGGGGTCACGGAAAAGGAGCAGAAGATCGATTTCGTTGCAGGCAATTCTTGACGCAATCTGTTCGGCGCCGCCCTGTGCTCCGCTTAAAAATCTTGTTATGTCAAGACCCGTAGCTTCAGCAACCATTTTACCGGTTGTGCCGGTAGCGTAAACGTTATGTCGGCTCAGAATTCCGCAATATGCAATACAAAACTGAGTCATTAATTCCTTCTTTGCATCGTGTGCAATCAGAGCAATGTTCATTTAATCAATCATCTCCCTTTCGCCATTTGTCCATGTTTTATAGATATAATAATATCAAATCAAATAACATCTGACAAGTACTTATAAGAAAAAATTTAGACAAATTTATTCATTATTTTCCGTATTTTCACTGATTTCTTCTGCTTCGGGCGCTGTATCTTCCGAATCGGAAATTTCCTCGGCGGGAACGGAAACTGCGGTTATGAGTTTTTCGCCGTCGTTAACCTTCATAACACGAACACCCTTTGAGGGTCTTGCACAAAGTCTGATGGTTTCCATGGGAATTCTGATGATTATGCCGTCGGAGGAAATGAGCATAAGGTCATCGGCGGGGTCAACAACCTCGATTGCGGCAATATCGCCGTATTTTGCAACGTGGTAGTTGGTAAGACCCGAGCCGCCTCTGTTCTGAAGACGGTAGTCATCAATTTCGCTCAAGCGGCCGTAGCCCGTTTCGCTGACGGTGAGAACCTTTTTGCCGTCTGTGAGGATATCCATGCCGATAACGCAGTCGCCCTCTTTGAGCTTGAGTGCACGCACACCTCTTGCGGTACGTCCGATAACTCTTGCATCGTTTTCATGGAAAGCGATTGACATACCCTTTTTGGTTGCAACGATAAGCTTTTCGCCGCCCTTGGTGAGCTTGACCCATACGAGCTCATCGTCATCGTCAAGGTTGATTGCGATAACGCCGTTCTTGCGGACATTTTTATAGGCATCGAGCTCGGTACGCTTGATGATGCCGTTTCTTGTCATCATGCAGAGGAAATATTCGTCCTCGCCGAAATCGGGAACACGAATCATTGCGGAAACCTTTTCTCCCTCCTCAATGGGAAGCAGGTTAACCATGTTCATGCCCTTGCTCTGGCGTGAGCCCTCGGGAATTTCATAGCCTTTAAGGCGGTATGTTTTGCCCTTGGTTGTGAAGAACATGATGTAATCGTGGGTTGAGCAGGTGAACATTGTTTTAACAACGTCCTCTTCACGGCGGGTAAGACCCTTAACGCCTCTGCCGCCTCTGTTCTGCTGCTTGTATTCGTCCATGGGAATACGCTTGATGTAGCCCATGTCTGTGAGAGTAAATACGCAGGTTTCTTCGGGGATGAGGTCCTCGATGTCAACCTCGCCCGAAACGTTGACGATTTCGGTGCGTCTTTCGTCGGCATACTTGTCACGGATTGCCATTGCCTCGGTCTTTACGATTTCAAGAACTCTGCGTTCATCGGCAAGAATTTCAAGGAAATCGGCGATTTTTTCTTTGAGCTCGTTGAGTTCGTTCTGAATCTTGAGAATTTCAAGACCTGCCAACTGACCCAAACGGAATGCAACGATTGCGGCAGCCTGAGGCTCGTCGAAATCGAATTTTTCCATGATTGCAGCCTTGGCCTCCGCCTGACCGCCCTTACAAGCTCTGATTGTGGCAATGATATCGTCAACTATATCAATAGCCTTTGCAAGACCTTCGAGAATATGTGCTCTGTCCTGTGCTTTTTTGAGGTCATATCTTGTTCTGCGAACGATAACCTCTTCCTGGAATTTGATATAGTGAGAAAGAATTTCTTTGAGTGAAAGCTGCTTGGGCTCACCGTTTACGAGTGCAATCATGATTGCACCGAAGGTGTCCTGAAGCTGTGTGTAGTTGAAAAGCTGATTGAGAACAACCTGGGGATTTGCGTCCCTCTTAAGGTCGATTGAAATGAGCATTCCCTTCTTTGAGGAATAGTCATTTACGTCGGAAATGCCCTCTATACGCTTGTCCTTAACAAGGTTTGCGATGCTCTCGATGAGCCTTGCCTTGTTGACCATGTAGGGAATTTCGGTAACCTGAATCTCAAATCTGCCGTTTTTCTTTTCAACGATTTCGGTCTTTGCACGCAGAGTGATTTTGCCTCTGCCTGTTGAGTAAGCGGCTCTGATGCCCGCTCTGCCCATAACAACGCCTCTTGTGGGGAAGTCGGGACCCTTGATATATTCCATAAGGCCGTCAAGGTCGATGTCGGGGTTATCGATGAGGGCACACATTCCGTCAATAACCTCGCCGAGGTTGTGAGGGGGAATGTTGGAAGCCATACCTACGGCGATACCGACCGAGCCGTTAACGAGAAGATTGGGGAATCTTGAAGGAAGAACGGTGGGCTCTTTAAGACGGTCGTCATAGTTTGTTGTGAAGTCAACGGTATCCTTGTCGATATCCGTGAGCATTTTGAGCGAAAGCTTGCTCATTCTTGACTCTGTGTAACGGTATGCAGCAGGGGGGTCGCCGTCAACGGAGCCGAAGTTGCCGTGACCGTCAACGAGAATGTATCTCATTGAGAAGGTCTGGGCAAGACGTACCATTGCATCGTAAACAGATGCGTCGCCGTGGGGGTGATAGCGTCCGAGAACGGAGCCGACGGTATCGGCACACTTTCTGTATGCCTTGTCGGGGGTAAGACCGTTTTCGTGCATTGTGTAAAGAATACGTCTGTGAACGGGCTTAAGACCGTCTCTGACGTCGGGAAGTGCACGGGAAGTAATAACCGTCATCGAGTAATCGAGGAAGGATTTGCGCACTTCTTTATTTAAATCGACATTTATAATTTTTTGAGTGTCGCGTGCGTCACCAAAGCTCATATTCTATAGTCCTTTCTGCAATTATATATCCAGATTCTGAACGTATTTTGCGTTCTGCTCAATGAACTCACGGCGGGGCTCAACCTTGTCGCCCATAAGGATTGAGAAGGTTTCGTCCGCTTCCATTGCGTCTGCGAGAGTTACACGGAGCATGATTCTTGTTGCGGGGTCCATAGTGGTTTCCCAAAGCTGCTCGGGGTCCATTTCACCAAGACCTTTGTATCTCTGGATATCGCAGCTGCCGCCGAATTCTTCAACCTTTTGGTCACGTTCTTCGTCAGAGAACGCATATGCAAATTTTTTGCCCTTGCTGACCTTGAAAAGGGGAGGCTGTGCAAGATAAACATGACCCTCCTCGATGAGGGGTCGCATATAGCGGAAGAAGAAGGTGAGAAGAAGAACTCTGATGTGGGCACCGTCAACGTCGGCATCGGCCATGATAACAACCTTTTCGTAGCGGATTTTGCTGATGTCAAAATCGTCGCCTATGCCTGTTCCGAGAGCGGTAACAACGGGCTGGAGCTTATCGTTGCCGATAACCCTGTCAAGACGTGCTTTTTCAACGTTGAGCATCTTGCCCCAGAGAGGAAGAATTGCCTGATAAGTTCTGTCACGTCCTTCTTTTGCGGAGCCGCCTGCCGAGTCACCCTCTACGATGTAAATTTCGGTGCCTTCAGCCTGCTTTTCGGTGCAGTCTGCGAGCTTGCCGGGGAGGGAGTTGCCTTCGAGAACGGACTTTCTTCTTGCCTGTTCACGGGCTTTTCTTGCGGCTTCTCTTGCCCTTGCGGCATCGAGTGCCTTTGAGAAAATAGCCTTTGCAACGGCGGGATTTTCTTCGAAATATGTCATCAGCTTGTCGTAAACAAGACCGTTTACGATGGACTGAATGTCGGTGTTGCCAAGCTTGCCCTTGGTCTGACCCTCAAACTGTGCTTCGGTGAGCTTGACGGAGATAATTGCCGTAAGACCTTCTCTTACGTCGTCGCCCGAAAGCTTTTTATCGCCGTCCTTGAGGATTTTATATTTCTTGCCGTAGTCATTGAATACTCTTGTGAGGGCATTTTTGAAGCCTGTTTCGTGAGTACCGCCGTCTACGGTGCGAACGTTGTTTGCAAATGAGAGAATAAGCTCGTTGTAGCTGTCGTTATAGAAAAGAGCGATTTCTGCGTATCTGTCGCCCTTTGCACCCGAAAAATGAACGGGCTTTTCGTGAAGGGGAGTAAGACCTCTTACGCCTGTGAGATACTCTGCAAAGGAAGAAAGACCGCCTTCGTAGCAATATTCACGCTCAATGATGTTTTCGGGGTCACGGCTGTCTGTGAGCTTGATTGAAAGACCTGCGTTGAGGAATGCGGATTCACGCAGACGTCTTTCGAGAGTTTCGAAATCATAAACGGTTGTTTCCTGAAAAATCAGCGGGTCGGGCTTGAAGCGGATGAATGTACCCGTTTCGTCTGTATCGCCTATGATTTCAAGGTCTGTTTCGATGTTGCCGCCCTTGACGAAACGCTGACGGTGAACGTGACCTGCCTGCGAAACCTCAACCTCAAACCACTCTGAAAGCGCGTTAACAACGGATGAACCAACGCCGTGCAGACCGCCCGAAACCTTGTATCCGCCGCCGCCGAACTTGCCGCCTGCGTGGAGAACAGTGAGAACAACGGTAACGGAGGGCAGACCCATTTTTTCATTGATGCCGACGGGAATTCCTCGGCCGTTATCCCTTACGGAGATTATGTCGCCCGGTTCAATTTCGACCTCGATGTGTGTGCAGTAGCCTGCAAGAGCTTCGTCGATTGAGTTGTCAACGATTTCATAAACAAGGTGGTGAAGACCTCTGGGACCTGTTGAGCCGATATACATACCGGGTCTTTTGCGGACAGCCTCAAGACCTTCGAGAACCTGAATCTGACTGGCGTCATATTCTTCGGTAACAACGGTGTCCATTTCATCGGAATCGGCTTCAAAAGCAACGACTTCTTCTGTTTCTTCTTCAGGAGAAATTATATCTTTGTTGTTTTCAATATCCATTTTATCACCTTAATTTCCGTTTCCAAGCATTGACATTATGCCTTTTTTCTTTGCTTTTGCGGGCTTGTATTTGGGCGGATTTTCAAGACGCATTTTTGCACCCTTGCCGCTTGATGAGGCGAGATATTTGTTGACGTTGATAACGGGACCCGTCATATCCTCGCTCATATAGTCAACGCAGTTTGCAAGCATTTCCTGGTTATTGTCCATTGCACCGAGAATGGTAACTGCGATGAGGCTCTGGGTTTCGTTTGTTCCGTCCTCATAGATTTCGTTGAGGAGGTTGAAAAGACGCTTCATCTTCTGGGGATTGTTTTCCTTGATTGTCTGAAGAACAACGGGTGTTCCGTGATTCATGAAGAAATCCTCGGGAAGGAACTGACCGTATTTTTCGCAGTTTGCCTTGTATTCCTCACGAAGCTCGGGATAGATTGACGTGAAGCGGTTTGCGAGGGTGTTGGGGTCATATGAAACAGAGCCGCTCTTTGCCGCCGCCTTTGAAACGGGGGTGGGGAGCTTTGATTTGGTTGGCTTAACGGTTTTTGTTCCGAAGGATTCAACAAGGGTTTCGCTGAATTCGTTAACGATATATTTAACGTCCTTTGCATCGGCGGTTTCGGCATCGAGAAGCGAAAGAGAAAGCTGCGAAAAATCGCTTGAATTGATTTCGCCCTCTTTGGTTACGCCGTGGAGAGAAACCTTGTTATTGAAATGCTCGATTTTGAGAGCCTTGTTCTCGCCCTTGAATTCGATTGTTATTCTTCCCGACTCTGTAACGGCGGGAAGCTCGCCTTTTTCGACTCCCGAGGGGATAACGGCGGTGAAGCCGCAATCGTTGAGAGTTGCATTCAGACCGCCGACAATATCGGCAAGAACAGAATAGATATCAGCCATAATAAAGCTCCTTTACTATTTCTATATAAAATTACAGTTTATTATAACATATATAATAATACAGTTAATTCTAAAATAGAATTAAAATAGAAAATATATAAAAATATTTTATAAATTACAGAAGAATTATATCAATATTTTTGGTCAGTATTCGGTTGACTAATCAGCGGTGCTGTGTTATCATAATTAAATCATAAATGATTATAATGGGATTATAGCGGCATATACAATAAATCCGTAGGGGCGACCCTGCGTGGTCGTCCGTTTTGAATCATAACAGAAAAGGAGTATCACCATGAAACAAAAAGTTCTTGTTCTTTTCGGCGGCGTTTCAAGCGAGCATGACGTTTCGCTCAATTCCGCCTGCTCCGTAATCAAAAACATTCCCGCCGAAAAATACGATATTGTTGCAATGGGAATAACAAAAGACGGCAGAAGCTATATTTATAACGGCTCTCCCGATATGCTTCCCGATGAAAAATGGCTTGAGGACACCGAAAATCTTGAGCCTGCGGTTATTTCGACCGACCGCTCCCATCACGGCATAATCCGCCTTGCAAATGGCTGTGAAATTGAGAAAATCGACGTTGTTTTCCCCGTGCTTCACGGCAAAAACGGCGAGGACGGCACAATGCAGGGACTTCTTGAGATTGCAGGTCTGCCTTATGTCGGCTGCAACACCGCAGCAAGTGCAATCTGCATGGATAAAGCCGCCACAAACGCCATGGCGGACTTTTACGGCATCCCCCAGGCAAAGTGGGTTGCCTTCGATAAATACGCTTATACAGCCGATAAAACGGCTTTGCTGGCAAATGCCGCAGAGAAGCTCGGCTATCCTATCTTTGTCAAGCCCGCAAACGCAGGCTCATCCGTGGGCATCAGCAAGGCAAAGAACATTGACGAGCTCGAAAAAGCCTGCGAAAAGGCATTTGAGCACGATAAAAAGCTTGTTCTTGAAGAAGGAATTGTCGGCATGGAGGTTGAATGTGCCGTTATGGGCAACGATGAGCCCGTGGCATCGGTTATCGGCGAGGTTGTGCCCTGCAACGAATTCTATGACTACGATGCAAAATATCTTGCCAACGAAAGCGAGCTTCATATTCCCGCAAGACTTCCCGAAGAAAAGCTGAAAGACATTCAGAAGGCTGCCGTTAACGCATACAGAGCACTCGGCTGCACAGGTTTTACGAGAGTTGATTTCTTTGTGCGTGAGAGCGACGGAAACATCATGCTCAACGAGCCCAACACCATTCCCGGCTTTACGTCAATCAGCATGTATCCCAAGCTTTTTGCCGCATCGGGAGTGCCCTATTCGGAATTGCTGGATAAATTGCTGCAATTGGCAATTGAAAGGTAAAAAATCATGACAAAAGCAATAATAAAAATAACCGACCGCCACATTCAGGACGGTGAGGAATTTTCCTGTGAGCTTACAACCTCGGGCGAATTCGGAGTTACCGAAAACGGCTGCAAAATCGTTTATAACGAAACCGATGAGGAGCTTCAGAACTGTGTGGCAACCCTTGACATCGAAGGCTCGAAGAAGATAACAATGACCCGCTCGGGCAAATACAACACCGAAATGATAATCGAAAAGGACCGCCGCCATTCCTGCTATTATTCAACTCCCTACGGCGAGCTGCTTATGGGAATTTATGCAAAGAAAATCGAAAACGGAGTTACCGAAAACGGCGGCACACTCGATTTTTCATACACAATCGATTTCAACAACGTAACGGCATCGGAAAACGAGCTTTCCGTAACCGTTGTGCCTAAAATGGAGGAATAAAAATGTCAGTTCTTGTTAAACAGACAATAAAAGAAATACGCACCGCAATTATGGAGGCTGCGGGCAGAGCTGTTGCCGACGGCGAATTTCCCGAGGTACCTTTAAGCGATTTCATTATCGAAGTGCCCGCAAACAAAGAAAACGGCGACTATTCGTCAAACGCCGCAATGGCATGGGCAAGGGATTTGAGAAGTGCTCCCCGCAAAATCGCACAGACAATCGTTGACAGACTTGAGCTTTGCGACACCTTTGTTGACAGATGCGAAATTGCCGGTCCGGGCTTCCTTAATTTCTATCTCAAAGAGAGCTTCAACGCCTGTATTATTGAAGATATTCTCGAAAAGGGCGATGATTACGGCCGCTCCGATTACGGCAAGGGTCAGAAAATCAATATCGAATTCGTTTCCGCAAACCCCACAGGTCCCATGCACATGGGCAACGCAAGAGGCGGCGCACTCGGCGACTGCCTTGCTGCGGTTATGGACTTTGCGGGCTACAACGTAAGCCGTGAATTCTATGTTAACGATGCGGGCAATCAGATTGAAAAATTCGGTCTTTCGCTCGATATCAGATATCAGCAGATATTCAAGAATGAGGATGCTCCCGAGCTTCCCGAGGACAGCTATCACGGTCAGGATATCATCGTGCGTGCACAGGAATTTGCACAGATTCACGGTGACAAATATATCGACGCCCCCGAGGCTGAACGCAGAAAGGCTCTTGTTGACTACGCACTTCCCAAGAACATTGCGGCAATGAAGGAAAACCTCACAAAATACCGCATTGAATATGATACATGGTTCCTTGAAAGCACGCTCCATAACGGCGGCGAGCTTGCGGAAACCCTTGAAATCATGAAGAGCAAGGGTCTTACATATGAAAAAGACGGAGCTCTCTGGTATAAGAACAAGGAGGTTCTCGGTGCAAGACTTGCAAAAGAGGGAAAAACTCCCGAAGAAATCGAAAAGCTCGAGCTTAAGGATGAGGTTCTTATCAGAACAAACGGCAACCCCACCTATTTTGCGGCGGATATCGCATATCACCGCAACAAGCTTCAGATAAGAGGCTTTGACAGAGCAATCAACATCTGGGGTGCGGACCACCACGGTCACGTTGCAAGAATGAAGGGTGCACTTGATGCAATCGGCTGCAACGGTGACGACCTTGACATCATTCTCATGCAGCTTGTACGTCTTACAAGCGGCGGCGAGGTTGTAAAAATGAGCAAGCGTTCGGGCAAGGCAATCACCCTTGTTGACCTGCTTGAAGAAATTCCCATCGATGCCGTTCGTTTCCTCTTTAATATGAGAGAGCCCGGCTCACAGATGGAATTCGACCTTGACCTTGCGGTTGAGCAGAGCTCACAGAATCCCGTTTACTACTGCCAGTATGCACACGCAAGAATATGCAGCATTCTCAAAAAGCTTGCCGCAGAGGGAAAAGAGCCCAGAGAATGCACAATTCCCGAGCTCGTGCTGCTTAACGCTCCCGAAGAGAAGGAGCTTATCAGACACCTTGCATCGCTCACAGACGAAATTGTCAATGCGGCAAAGAACTATGACCCCGCAAAGATTACCCGCTATGCGGTTGACCTTGCAACTCTTTTCCACAAGTTCTATAATGCCTGCCGTGTTAACTGTGAGGATGAGGCTCTTATGCAGGCAAGACTCAACCTCTGCCTCTGCGTAAAGAAGGTTCTCAACAATATCCTCACAATGTTCAGAATCACCGTTCCCGAAAGCATGTAATCAAAGTGATATTCGCCTGCGGCGAGTTAATGACGGGCTCTGCCCGTACCCGATTATATAAAAATCAGCCGATACGGAAATTTCCGTATCGGCTTTTTGTTTAGTCAAGCTCAAACTGTCCCGTATAGAGCTGATAATATTTGCCTTTTTGTGCTATGAGGTCGTCATGGTCGCCTCGCTCGATTATTTCGCCGTGTTCAAGCACCATAATCGCATTTGAATTTCGAACGGTTGAAAGTCTGTGAGCAATAACGAAAACCGTTCTGCCCTCCATGAGCTTATCCATGCCCTTTTCGATAAGACGTTCGGTTCTTGTGTCGATTGAGCTTGTTGCCTCGTCAAGAATGAGCACGGGAGGGTCTGCAACGGCGGCTCTCGCAATCGCAAGCAGCTGTCTCTGACCCTGTGAAAGGTTTGCACCGTCGCCCGTTATCATGGTGTTGTAGCCGTCGGGAAGGCGGGTTATGAATGAATCCGCATTGGCAAGCTTTGCGGCGGCGATGATTTCTTCGTCCGTTGCGTCAAGTCTGCCGTAGGCGATATTATCACGCACCGTGCCCGTGAAAAGGTGAGTATCCTGCAAAACCATGCCCATAGAACGCCTTAATTCCGCTTTTTTAATCTTTTTGATGTTAATGCCGTCATAGGTTATCTTTCCCTCTCCGACGTCATAGAAGCGGTTTATAAGGTTCGTAATGGTGGTTTTGCCCGCACCGGTTGAGCCGACGAAGGCGATTTTTTGACCGGGCATTGCGTAAAGCGAAACGTTTTTGAGAACATCCTTCTTGCCGTCATAGCTGAATGTGACATCATGGAAACGCACGTCACCCTTCCATTCGGTGTAGGTCAGAGTGCCGTCGCCGTGGGGATGCTTCCATGCCCAGATGCCCGTTCTTTCGGAGCATTCGGTGATTGTGCCGTCGGGATTTTTCTTTGCGTTGACAAGGGTAACATAGCCGTCATCCTCCTCAACGGGAGTGTCGATAACCTCAAAAATTCTTTCGGTACCCGCAAGAGCGGCGATGATGTTGTTGAACTGCTGTGAAATCTGGGTTATGGGCTGGAAAAACTGTCTTGTGTAAATGAGGAATGTGAACAGAGCACCAACGGAAATTCCGAAGAAACTTTCCTCGGGCACGGTCATAATCAGCAGCGAGCCGATTGTTGCCGTTGCGGCGTAGGTGATGTAGGACATATTGCCCATGATGGGCATAAGAATGCTTGCGTAGGTGTGAGCGTTGGTTGCGGCGTGGCGGAGCTTGCCGTTGATAACGCCGAAGCCCTCGTTTGCGGCATCCTCATGGCTGAAAACCTTGACAACCTTGAGTCCCTCAATATATTCCTCGATATATCCGTTAACCTCGCCAACGCATTTCTGCTGCTGTCTGAAATATTTTGCACTCTGCTTGCCAAGCGTTTTGACAACAAAGAACGCAACAAAGAGCATGGCAATAACAAAACCCGTCAGCACGGGGCTGTAATAGAGCATCATTACGAATGTGCCGACAACCGTAACCGTTGAAGAAACAAGCTGAACAAAGCTCTGGCTGATGCATTCACGCAGAACGTCGGCATCGTTTGTGTAGCGGCTCATAAGCTCGCCGTGGGTATGGCTGTCAAAAAATCCGATGGGCAAATCCATCATGTGGTCAAACAAATCCTTACGGATTGTGTTGAGCGTTTTGTGTGCAACCTGGAGCATAATTCTCGAATAGGTATATGACGAAATAACGCCGAGAAGGTAGATAACTCCGAGGGTGAGCAGAGTTTTGACAAGGGGAGCAAGCAGCTCTTTTGTGATTTCGGAGCCGATGAGGGGCAGAAGGAAATCATCCGTGATTGTTTTGACAAAGGATGTTCCGATGATGCCCGCAAGGGCACTGAAGGCAACGAAGATAAAAACAAAGAAAAGCATCACCTTTGACCTGCCGAGATAGCCGAGCAGCCTTGAAAAGGTCGCTTTTGTGTTTTTCGGCTTCTGGAATTTGTTTCCGTCGCCCTTGGGAGGAGCATTTTTTTCTTTGCGTGCCATTATTCTGCGCCTCCTTCCTGCTGTGACTTATAAACTTCGGTATAAATTTCGTTTGTGCCGAGAAGCTCGTCATGAGTTCCGATTGCGTTGATTTTGCCGTCGTCGAGAACGATTATCTTATCGGCGTGCTGAATGGAGCTGATTCTCTGAGCAACGATGATTGTTGTGATATCGCCGTGATTTTCCTTGAAGCCCTCACGGATTTTTGCGTCCGTAGCGGTGTCAACGGCACTTGTGCTGTCGTCAAGAATGAGCACCTTGGGGGATTTGAGCAGGGCTCTTGCAATGCAAAGACGCTGCTTCTGACCGCCCGAAAGGTTAACGCCGCCCTGACCGAGATTGGTTTTGTAGCCGTCGGGGAAGGATTCTATGAAATCGTGAGCCTGTGCAATTTTGCAGGCGGAGCGGATTTCCTCGTCGGTAGCATCCTTGTTGCCCCAGCGAAGGTTATCCTCGATTGTGCCCGAGAAAAGCAGGTTAACCTGCAAAACCATCGCAACCGCATCACGCAGGTTACGCAGAGTGTAGTCTGCAACGGGTCTGCCGCCAACCTTAACAACGCCCTCCGTTACGTCATAGAGTCTGGGAATCATCTGAACAAGGGTGGTTTTAGCCGAGCCTGTGCCGCCGATGATGCCAACGGTTTCGCCCGATTTTATGTGAAGATTGATGTTGTCGATAACGTTCTTTTTGCCTGTTTTCTTATATTTGAAGCAGACGTTTTCCATGTCGATATCGCCGTTTTCAACGGTGAGAGCGGGGTCGGCGTTGCTGTCGTTGATATCGGGAACTTCGTTGATAACCTCGGCAACACGGGTGATTGATGCCCTTGACATGACAACCATGACGAAAATCATGGAAATCATCATCAGCGACATGAGAATGTTGTTGACATAGGTTATGAATGCAGTGAGGTCGGCAATCTCCATTGTGCCTTTGATAACAAGATTGCTGCCGAACCAGAGAATTGAAATGATGCAGCCGTAAATTGTCATCTGCATGAACGGACCCGAAAGAATGAGCAGCTTTTCCGCTGCGATTGATGCATCCTTGAGCTCGTCGTTTGAAAGCTTGAATTTATCCTTTTCGTGCTTTGCTCTTACAAATGCCTTGACAACTCTTACGCCTATGAGGGTTTCCTGAATTGAGGCGTTGAGTCCGTCATATTTCTTCATCAGCTTCTTGAATCTGGGCATTGCAAGGCTGCCCATGAGTCCGAGAAGGATGAGCAGAATCGGTGCTGCAACGGCAAAAACCTTTGAAAGGTCGGCGTTGATTCTGTATGCGTAGGTAAAAGCCATAACAAGCATGATGGGCGAGCGGATAAACATTCTGATTATCATGGTGTAGCCCATCTGAACGGTGTTGATGTCCGTTGTCATTCGTGTAATGAGTGACGGGGTGCTGAATTTGTCGATGTTTGCAAATGAAAAATTCTGGATTTTTGCAAAGATGGCAGCTCTTACGTTTGCACCGAAGCCCATGCCTGCCTGGGCTGCGAATCTTGCCGCGCCTGCACCTGCGAGCAAGGAAATAAGTGCCATAACAACCATTTTTCCGCCTTCTTTGAGAATATACTCAATTCCCGCACCCGCAAGGATGCCGTTGTTGACCATATCCGCCATAACAAAGGGAATCTGCACCTCCATATACACCTCAATGATTATCAGCAGAGGCGACAGAAGCGAAACAAGCCGATAGCCCTTTGTCTGCTTCAGCAGAGTTTTTAGCATTTTTATCATCTCCTAAACTATACCAGAATATTTTAAAGCCTCTCAACATTTGTGTCAAGAGGCTTTGAAAAGCAATTATGGCATAAATTGTAAATTATCTTTGAACTTCGCCTGTGATTGCGTTTATAACGTTATGGAAAACCGCAACGTGGGAGTTCGAAATATATTTGTCAAGATGCATCGAGCCGAAAAACCAGCGGCGGAAGCTGCAGACCTCGGAAAGCTCCTCAAGGTAGGTGTTAAGCCCCGTTACGCTTGCGGTTTCATTGTCCTTGAGCTTTAAAAAGCCCTTGATTTTCATGGGCGGCTCATGGGTTATGATGTAGTCAACTCTGCAGTTGAGCTTTTCGATGTTTGACGCACCCTCAAGCAATTCTTCACGGCTGGGGAACTCAAAGCGTGACCATGCGTTTTCCTCAAAACGGATGTCAATGTCGGGGCTTTCGCCGCCGCCCATTGTGAAGAAGGTCATGTTGTCGATTCTGAAAATCTGACCCCTCATCAGGTGGTAAACATTGCCGCAAAGGTGATGAACCTTGCCGCCGTTCCAGGTTGTTACGGGATAGGAATTCAGCAGCTCAAAGTTTTCGTGAGTGCCGTCAACAAAGCAGATGTTGAACTTCTTGCCGGCAAGCTTTTTTAAGATTTTCTGCTCGATTTTGCTGTTATCCCAAACAAAACCGAAATCTCCGCATATAATCAGAGTGTCGCCTTTTTTCAGCTGTTTTATGGCAGGTGAATCAAAGCGGGAATAATCGCCGTGCATATCACCGGTTACATAGACCATGACGAACGCTCCTTTCTTACGATATCAATTTAATATACTCTATATTCGAAAAAAAATCAAGGCTTGAAGCATGGAAATTTTTATTTTGCGAAAAATCCCCGCCAAGTATTTATTTTTTCACAAATCTGTGCTACAATATTTAATCAATTATAAAATACTTTTTAAACGGTGTGTGAAATGAAGAAATTATTCGTGTTTTTAATTATAACGGCTGTGGTTTTCAGCTCTGTTTTCTCTGTCGGAGCCAATGCGGCTTACGACGATATCATGAAGTCGCTCGAATTATATTCCGACTGTCTGCTGCTTGTCAGCGCCGACAATGACGAGGTTATTTTTGCGAAAAACGCAGGAAAACAAACCTCGCCCGCAAGCCTTACAAAGGTTGTGACGGCGATTGTTGTGCTTGAAAACTGCAAAAATCTTGAAGCAACCGTCACCGTTCCCGAAAGCTGTATCCGTGAGCTTGACGGCACGGGCAGCTCCCTCGGCGGAATTCAGCCGGGTGAGCAGATAACTGTTTATAACCTTCTTTGCAGCCTGCTGATTCAGAGTGCAAACGAAGCGGCAACAACCCTTTCCGACTATGTTTTCGGCGGCGACAGAGATAAATTCATTGCCGAAATGAATGCGGTTGCCGAAAAGCTGGGCTGCGAAAACAGCCATTTCGTTAACCCCCACGGTCTTGACGACGAAAACCAGTATGTCACCGCAAGCGACATGGCGGCATTCATGAAATATGCGATGGGATTTCCCGCATTTGAAGAGATTGTCGGCAAAAGCAGTTACACTCTTCCCGCAACGAATCTTCAGGAGGAGCGAAAAATTCACAACACAAACAAGATGATGAATTCTTCGATTTCCGATTATTACTGCAAATATGTCAAGGGCGGAAAAACGGGTTCAACCTCAACTGCAGGCAAATGCGTTGTTTCAACCGCCTCCAAGGACGGCTACAACTATATTGCGGTTGCCCTTGATTCGCCGTTTTACGATGTTGACAATGACGGCTATGACGAAAACTGTGCTTTCCTTGACAGCAAGGAAATGTATGAATGGGCGTTCAAAAACATTGAGCTTGTTGCGGTTTCGGACACAACAAGAATTGTCGGTCAGGTTCCCGTAAAATACGCAAAGGCAACCGACTACATAACCCTTACGCCCGCTGAAACGGTTTACGGGCTTGTACCCGTCGGCACGGATTCGGGCAGCCTTTATGTTGAGCTTATCGAGGACACCGTGCCCGAATTTGTCAAGGCACCTGTCGAAAAGGGTGAGGTTATCTGCAAGGCACGGGTGCTCTATGCGGGCGAGCCGATTAAAGAAATCGACGTTGTTGCCAGCATGGATATTGAGAGAGGATTTTTTGTTTTCATCGGCTCAACGGCGAAAACGATTTTCTCAAACTGGATTTTCAGAATTGCGGCGATTGTGATTGTTGTTGCCCTTGCGGTGCTGCTTTTCATTCGCCACAGAAAGAAAAAAGCCGATGCAGCGGACACCAGGGACTACAGAATTCTCAATTACAACGATTTCATGAAACTCAAATAAGGTGATTCAATGAGCAATATTTATAAGGGCAGGGGAACAAAGGCTGACGAAAAGCAGCTTATCGGGATGCTTGACGATGTGTTTTTCGGCGATGATACGTCAGAGCACAAGCCCGATTTTATGAGCCTTTTGCCCAAGCTTTATAAAGATAAATACAACCCCGGCTATAACAATGTAATCGTAAAAGAGGGCAGCGAAATCAAGGCTGCCGTAGGTTGCTATCCCCATGAGGTTGTTGCGGCGGGCAGAAAGCTCAAGGTTATGGGCATCGGCAACGTTGCCGTTGCGAAGGACAGCCGCCGTAAGGGCTATATGATTGACCTAATGAATATGGCTCTTGACATAATGAAGGAAGGGGATTATGATTATTCTCTTCTCGGCGGTCAGCGTCAGAGATACGGTTATTTCGGCTATGAGCCTGCGGGATATTCCCACGGCTTTACAACAGACAGTGGCAACATCCACCGCTTGCTCGGAGCAGATGCAAAGTCGGGCTGCACGGTTAAGGAAGTGACCGAGGCGGATACGGAAACTATCAGACGCATCAAGGCAATCCACGAATCGGCTGCGGTTTATTCCGTGAGAAGCGAAGAAATGACGGTTGATATTCTTAAGAGCTGGAGAAATGTGCCTTATGCGGTGTTTGAGGGCGAAGAATTCAAGGGCTATTTTATTGCGAGCCTTTACGGTAAAGAGGTTTGCGAGCTGAAGGCGGAAAAGGCGGAGGACACTCTTAAGCTGATTTTGAGTGCGATGGAATTCTGCGAAAAGGAGCAGATTCATTTCTGCCTGCCCGTGTTTGACGGCGAAAGATGCGATTATATGGCAAAAATCTGCGAGAATTCGGCGGTTTATAACACGGATATGGTTAATGTATTCAACTACCGCCGATTTATCGAAGCGTTTCTTGCGGTTAAGGCGGCAAGGGTCAATCTTTGCGGCGGCACGCTGAATATGCTCATTCACGGATATAAGGCAGACGAGAGCCTTGCGGTGACCGTTGACGGGAAGAATGTCACCGTTTGCGAAACAGATGCAAAGCCCGATATAGAGCTCGGGCATAATGATGCAATCAGATTTCTGACGGGTCTTTTCTCAAAGGAGAGATTTGATGTGCCTGCGTTTGCACAGAGCTGGTTTCCGCTGGATTTCTATGCGGCAGGTTCGGACAATGCGTGATTAAATAAAATTGAATTCAAGTGTACGGCGGGGGCTTGCTCCCGCCGAAAAAATTTGAATTTTACTGATTATTTCGGGCGACCACGCAGGGTCGCCCCTACACGTTTTAGTGATATATTGCTTTACAATGTGATATTTTTGCTTTCGCAAAAGTGTTATTCGCCTGCGGCGAGTTTCGGACGGGCTCTGCCCGTACCCGATTATATAAAAGAACCAAAAATCCGTGTAGGGGACGGGTTCCCCGTCCCGTAAAAAACAGCACATTCCCGGGAGGGGTGACCCCTCCCCTACGATATCACTCCGATTTCATGCGTAGGGGCGATTTGCGATTAGCCCTTACGTACTTGCCTTGTAGGGCGGGCTGACCCAGCCCGCCGAAAAAATAATCGCTATAATCCACGGCGGCTTGGAAACTCCCTCCGTCTTTTGCTTCGCAAAATCCACCGATTCGCCTCCCCTTCAGGGGAGGTGCTGAACATAGTGAAGCGGAGGGGTTTAAAGAGGGAGGCAAATCGCCGCCCTACCCCTCAAATCAGGTTTTCCCTACGATGTGCTGATGCAAATTAAATAATTATAAACACAAAAACGGCGTATCCCGAAGGATACGCCGTAAGCTATTCAATTAAATTCTTGCGCTAATTCAATTAAATAAGCGGGGTTTGAAAGCTTTGATTATGCCTTCTTCTTTGTGCAAACATAAGCTGCTGCAGCTGCAACTGAGATAGCTGCGAATGCTGCGATACCAACTGATGCTGAACCTGTATCAACGGGAGCTTCAGCTTCTGTTGTAGCTTCTGTTGTAGCAACAACTGTTGTTGCCTTCTCGCCAGCGTACATAGCCTTGATCTTAGCCTTGAGCTGGTTGAGGAGATCGTTGATGCCGGGGATTTCGAAGTCAGCAAGAGCTGATTCGAGATCTGCAACTGCACCGTTTACGTCAGCAGCGGGGATAAGACCTGTGCCGATGTTTTCGATGAAGTCAACGAGGCGGACAACAACGCTTTCGATTGCATCCCACTGACCTGCGTTTGTCTTAACGAGGTCGATGATCATTGTAAGGATATCCTTGATTGTGAGATCAACGTAATCCTTTGCATCGCCGTATGTGCAAGCTGCAACGTGCTCGTTGTAAGCCTTTTCATCAGCGAAGGGACGCTGACACTTGGGGCAGTACTTCTTGTTGCAAAGTGCAAGATGCTTGTTGAATTCGCCTTCGTTTGCGAATGTGTTGCCGCAATCAGCACAGTAAACTGTGTTTGCTTCTGCATCTGCTTTGCAAGTGCAGTTCTTTGCGCCTGCTACTGAACCGTAAACCTTGTCACAGTCATCGCAAACTTTGTCTGAATTTGCGTCTGTAGCAAATGCCATAGCGCTCATGGAGAGAGCAATAACAAGTGCCATTACAATTGCGAGTGCTTTTTTCATTATGAACCATTCCTTTCAAATTTTATTGCAAGAGCAACAATTGTTACCTTATAGTAACATATTGTTACCAAATTGTCAACACTTTTCATGTTGAAAAATGAATAATTTTTGGACCGTCGGTTAACATAATTGTATTTATTTTGACGAAATATAATTGTAGCCGTGTCCCGATACCCAATTATATTATAAAAACATAATATTGTCAACGGTTTTTTCGGGCGACCACACAGGGTCGCCCCTACACGGTTTTGGTGATATACGGCTGACGCCGTGTGATATATTGCTTTGCAATGTGATATTTTTGCTTTCGCAAAAGTGATATTCGCCTGCGGCGAGTTTCGGACGGGCTCTGCCCGTACCCGATTATATAAAAGAACCAAAAATCCGTGTAGGGGACGGGTTTCCCGTCCCGTAAAAAACAGCACCTTCCCGGGAGGGGTTACCCCTCCCCTACGCATAAATTCCACTGAAATCATCGAAAAACCACACGGGGTTTCCCTTGTGATGTGTTGTTTCATGTTACGGTTGAATTCACACAATTAAAAACACAAAAACGGCATATCCCGCAGGACACGCCGTTTTGTTTCAATTATGATTCTGAATTTGCTGCGGTGCTTTCTGTTGTTGACTCTGCAGCCTTTGTTGTTGTAGTTGTTGTTTCAGCCTTGGTTGTTGTGGTTGTTTCGGCTTTTGTTGTAGTTGTTGTTTCGGGCTTGGTTGTGGTTGTTGTTGCTTCTGTTGTTGTGGCTTTGGTTGTTGTTGCCTTTGTTGTTGTGGTTGTTGAGTCCTTGCCTGTGTAGCCTACGAAGCAGTCATGATAGCAGTTTGCCCAGAGTACCCAAACGTCTGCACCGTCCTGGAAATAGGTGTCGTTGCCGAGGGTTGTGCTGCTTGATGCTCTTGCAAAGCCGCATTCCTTAAGTCCGAGAACAAAGAGGTCTGCCATTTCCTTTGACTTGAATGTGATTCTGCCCTTAACCTTAAGCTCTGAAAGGGGATTTATGTAGTCTGTAAGCTGTCCCTTAACAAAGCCTGTGGGCCACCAATATTTATCATAGGGTCTTGTGAAAATCTTTTCGTATTTGCCGCTGTTGTTCTTTGCAAAGTAGCAGTCAAGCTGCATATAGAGCCAGTCTTCCTTGGCTGCACAGTCATAGTGGTTAACATCACCTACAGAGCCTGTGTATTTGCCCGAAGGAGCGGTGTAAAGACCGATTTCCGCACCGACAAGAAGGAAGCCGTACTGACCCTTCCACATCTGTACCATCCAGTCCTTGCCGCCGTATGTAAAGCGGATACGAATCTGGTCGATGAACATACCTGCCATGGGAGCCATGTTATCGTAGATTTCGTTGTAGCCTGCATTCTTCTGCCAGCAGTCTTTATCGTCTGTGTAGTAGAAGTTGCCGTCGGGATTGTATCTGTAGCCTGCAAGCTGCTGATTTGTGAGTGCGTTGGGAACAAGACCGGTGTTGCCGACCTGTGTTGTTGTGGTTGTTGTTTTTGCGGGAGCCTTGGTTGTTACGGTTGCTTTCTTTGTTGTTTTAACAGCCTTTTTTGTTGTCTTAACAACCTTTTTGATTGTTGTGAGAGCGTTGCCCGAGGGGTCTGTTATTGTTTCGCTCTGCTCGTTTGTGACATATTCGGGAACATCCACATAATATGTCTGTTCTTCATACTGGGGTACGGTTGCAGTTGTTGTTGTGTCTTCTTTGACGTTGAAGTTTCTCATGAGAACAACAGCTGCGATTGCGCCTGCGATTACAACAACGGCGCTGACTGCGAGAATAATAATCTTCTTCTTACTCATTGAAAATTCCTTTCTTCGGGCCGTTTCCCGTTAAAATTTGTTTTCTGCGGATATATGTTTCAACTCCGTGCGGAGTCTGTTCCCTTATCTGATATTCTGCCAAAGGAAAATAACGTCCTTTTCGTAACGCTTGTAGGTGTCGATTTCATAGGGTGAGAAATCCTCAACCTTTGTGAAGCCCTTCTTTGACATTGCTGCATCAAAGGCTTCCGCCTGTTCAACGGTTTCGAATGTGATTCTGCCGAGAACTCTCATTGAGTTGGAGTCTCTGCGGTTTTTGAGCTGACCGTCAACAAAGCCTGTTGCCCACCAGAAATCGTTATAGTTTCTTGTGAGCTGGGGAAGATATTCGCCGTTATCGAATTCATCCCAGTAAACGGTCATTTCCATTTTGAGCCAGTCATCCTCGGCGGCACAGTTATAGTGGTCAAGGGCGGAAATTGTTCCCGAGGGTCTTGTGTAAACGCCGATTTCGCCGCCTACCGTTCCGATTTCGCCGGAAATATACTGACCCTTCCAGAGCTGGATTCTGTAATCCTTGTCCTCATATTTGAAGTCAAGCTTTGTTGTTTCGATGCTGAAATCGATGAAGTTTGCACCGATATCGTAGGTGTAGTTATAACCGAAGTTCTTCTGGAAGCACTGGGGATCCTTGTCATCGTTATATATGTAATCCTTGAAGCCGATGACGTCGTAGCCCATCGTTGAAAGACCCGCAAAGGACATATCCTGCGGAAGGTCGCCCGTAGGCTTGACTGCCTGTGCCTGATTTCCGCTTGCGTGCTGGGTGATTTCCTCGGGCACTTCGGGAACGGTCATTTCTTCGGTCAGCTGCTCAACGGGAACGGTGGTTGTGGGCTTGGTTGTTGTGGGTTTTGTGGTTGTGGGAGCGGTTGTTGCCGTTGAGGGCACAAAGGTGTTTGAATAAACATCAGAGGTTGTTGAAAGAATTGCTTCAAAAACCGATGTTGTATTCTCGTTGTAATTATAAGCGGGAGTGTTCTGAACGTAGCCGGAAGTTGTGTCCGCCTGGATATCGGGAGAGTTGTCGGCTGCACGGAATGCAAGAGTTCCGACAACTGCGATAAGACACACGGCACATATCGAAACGGCGATAACGGGCAGATTGACGTTTTTCTTCATTGTTATTCCTCCTCTTGATATTATTTGCACACTTTTATGTAACAGCTGCGGAATGCAGCCTTGATTTTGGTGGAGATGGCGGTAATCGAAACCGCGTCCGAAAAACCCTTGCAGGGACTTTCTACGAGTGTAGCCGTTCTTTTAACATTCCCTTACTCCGACGCCGAAGGGCAGGCTTCGGAGCTTGGTAGACAGATTATTCATGACGGGCTATCCGCCGTTACCCGTTCACGTTCACTGCTTGTCGACGCCTCTTATGCGGCCGCAGTCCTCCGCACAGAGACGGCTGCTTAGTTAAGCAGCAAGAGCAACTTTATTGTTGTCGTTTAAATTTGAAAATTGCGGATTTTATAGCGGTCCCGCCCCGCTACTCGCTTATCCGGGCTCAGATTCCCCGTCGAAATCCTTTCATCCCCATTTATAGTGAAACAACTTGCGTTGTTTCAGTGATATATCACTTCGTGATGTGATATAGCTTCGCTGTGATATTTTTGCTTATGCAAAAGTGATATACGCCTTCGGCGTGTTAAGGTTTTTATCGGCGAAGATTGCGTTCGATTGTTCTCTGTGCGTCTTTTTTTGCGGCGACTTCACGTTTGTCGTAAAGCTTTTTACCTTTACAAAGTCCGATTTCAACCTTTGCTCTGCCTTTTTTGAAATACACGCTCAACGGTACGATGGCAAGACCCTCCTGCTTGACCTGTGCATAAAATCTGCGGATTTCCTTTTTGTGGAGAAGCAGACGCTTTGTGCGCAGCGGGTCACGGTTGAAGATATTTCCCTGCTCGTAGGGGCTGATGTGCATTCCGTTGACAAACATTTCGCCGTCCTTGACGAAGCACCAGGAATCCTTGAGGTTGATTTTGCCCTGTCGGATTGACTTGACCTCCGTGCCGAAAAGCTCAATGCCCGCCTCAAGCTTATCAAGCACAAAATAGTCATGATATGCTTTTTTGTTCTGGGCAACTATTTTGATTGCGCTGTCTTTTTCCATCGGTTTACCTTTCTTAAGCCATGCGGAGTGGGATTATACCACACATTAGATAAGTGTGTCAATATCTCAATTTTGTTGCATTGATTATGTGAAATTTTTATGAATTTTATTTTTGGGAAAATATTGTGGCTAAATCATCGCCGCACCACATTATTTTGAGGTCTTTGCGGTATAACGTTTTTTTGCGTAAAAATCTCTTTTTTTCTTTTTTTCTTCAGCCTCACGCTTTGCGGCAAGAGCTCTCTTGGCTTTTACCTTTGAAAGGGGCTTTCCTTTCTTTGCGGGCTTCTTCTTTTTTTCTTCTTTGTCCTTATCGGGGTTTTCTTTATAGAAGACTATGCTGCCGCCCACAACCTGAACAACCTCGCTGCCTGTTGCGGCGGCAAGCTTGTCGGCAAATTCGCGGGGGCTTTCGGGTGCACTTTCAAGAAGGACTTTAAGCTTTATAAGCTCTCTTTTGCGGAGTGCGTCGGCGGTCTGCTCAACAAGAGCGTCGGAAATTCCGCCTTTGCCTATCTGAAAAAGGGGCTCAAGGCTGTTTGCCTGTGCACGCAGCTGTGCTCTTTCTTTGCTGGTCATCGGTTATTCTCTCCAATCATTTCGGCAAGTATTCTTGAGGATTTGCCTCTGTGGCTGATTGCGTCTTTTTCTTCGGCGGTAAGCTCTGCCATGGTTTTTTCGCCGTTATATTCAACGGGCAGGAAAAGGGGATCATAGCCGAAGCCGCCGCTGCCGATTTCCTCATAGCCGATTGTGCCTCTGCATTCGCCTCTTGCGGTGAGCTTTGTGCCGTCGGGATAAACGCAGCATACAACGCTTACGAATGCCGCACCTCTGTCTGCGGGGTCAACGCCCTCAAGAGCCTTGAGAAGCTTTTTGTTGTTTGCATCATCGTCGCCGTGCTCGCCCGCATATCTTGCGGAGTAAACGCCGGGTGCACCGTCAAGATAGTCAACGGCAAGACCCGAATCGTCGGCAATGCAGGGCATTCCGCTTTCACGGCAGCCGCTTTCGGCTTTGATGAAAGCGTTTTCCTCGAAGGTTGTGCCGGTTTCTTCGGCATCGGTGAGCTCAACGCCTGCCTCCTCGGCAAGGAGCACTCTTATTCCCAAGGGAGCAAGAATTCTCTGAAGCTCGTCACGCTTTTTCATGTTGTGGGTTGCAATTATATAATCCATATATATTATTCCTCGCTATTGTCCTCTTCAAACAGACTTTCTGCAAAATCACGGGGCTCAAAGGGTCGAAGGTCGTCGATTCCTTCGCCTACGCCGATAAATTTAACGGGCACTTTGAGGTCATTCTTGATTGCAAGAACAACGCCGCCCTTGGCTGTGCCGTCGAGCTTTGTGAGAATGATGCCCGTGATTTCGGCAACATCCTTGAATTCCTTTGCCTGATTAACCGCATTCTGACCCGTTGTTGCATCGAGAACAAGCAGGATTTCACGGTCGGCATAGGGGAGCTGACGGTCAATTACACGGTAGATTTTTGCAAGCTCCTCCATAAGGTTTTTCTTGTTGTGGAGTCTGCCTGCGGTGTCGCAGATAATGATGTCCGCATTTCTTGCCTTGCCCGCTTCGATTGTATCAAAAACAACGGCTGCGGGGTCTGCACCTTCCTTGTGCTTGACGATATCAACGCCTGCACGGTCAGCCCAGATTTCAAGCTGGTCGATTGCCGCCGCACGGAAGGTATCGGCTGCACCGAGGATAACCTTTTTGCCCTCTTCCTTGAACATTGCCGCCATTTTGCCGATTGATGTGGTTTTGCCTACGCCGTTGACGCCGATTACAAGGATAACCGAAGGCACGGTTATCATATCGATATCTTCGCCGCCGCTCAGAAGGTCGGCAACGATGCTTTTGATTTCTTTTTTAACATCCTTTGCTCTGCGGAGATTTTTTTTGAAAACCGCATCACGGAGCTTTTCAACGATTTCCATGGCGGTATTGACGCCAACATCGCCCATAACAAGAATTTCTTCGAGTTCATCGTAAAAATCGTCGTCGATTTCGTTTTTGCCGTAGAGAGCAGCGTTGATTGCTCCCGACATATTATCCCTGGTCTTTTTAAGACCCTGATTAAGCTTTTTGAAAAATCCCATGGTGTACCTCTATATATAAAATGTATATTACTGCTGCTGAACGTTCTTGATAATTTTATCGATTGTCTTTTTCAGCGACGAATCCCTTTCGGCATCCTTTGCAACGGTTTCAACGGAATAAAGAATGGTTGTTCTGTCACGTCCGCCGAAATAGTTACTGATTTCCTTCTGGGTAAGGTCGGTTATTTCTCTTACGATATAAATTGCAATCTGTCTTGCCCTTGCGGTTTTTGCATCCTTTTTCTTTGAGATGATATCCGCCTGCGGAACGCCGAAGGTTCTTGAGGTTTCTGCAATTATGTTGTTGACAACGGCGGAAACGGGCTGGCTGTCGCTCATGAGGTCCTTGATTGCGTTCTGTGCCATGGCTATGTTGATTGCGGCACCCTCAATGTTGACAAGAGCGTTGATTTTCTTTACCGCACCTTCAAGCTGACGCACGTTGGTTCTGATTTTTTCAGCGATGAACTGAATAACATCGTCTGGAAGCTCAAGGCTGAGCGTTTTTGCCTTGCGGCGGATAATCGCCATTCTTGTTTCGATATCGGGCGGCTGGATGTCAGCGATAAGTCCCATTTCGAAACGGCTTCTCAAACGCTCGTCAAGAATTTCGATGTCCTTGGGTGAACGGTCGGATGCAAGAACAATCTGCTTGCCGTCTTGAGTGAGGGCGTTGAAGGTGTGGAAGAATTCTTCCTGGGTTGATTCCTTGCCCGCAATGAACTGGATATCGTCAACGATGAGAACATCGCAGTTTCTGTATTTTTCGTGAATCTCAACCATACCGTTCTGGCGGATTCCCGTAACAATCATGTTAACAAATTCTTCGCCTCTGGTGAAAATTATATCCGCTTCGGGGGTTTTGGCCTTGATTTCCTCGCTTATGGCACAGAGCAGATGGGTTTTACCAAGACCCGAGTTTCCGTGGATGAACAGGGGGTTATATGCCGCACCCGGAGTTGCCGCAACTGCCTGTGCAGCGGCATGGGCAAATCTGTTTGAAGGGCCGACAACGAAGGTTTCAAACGTGTTCTTTTCAATGCTCAACGATGCGCCTGCGGGAGCTTTTTCGGCTGTTTTTTCTTTTTTTGTGATTTCATCGGGGTCGATAAGAACAACATCAACATCAAAGCCCATAACGGATTTGAACGCATTGCTGATTTCTCCGGGAAATTTTTGATCAATAACTTTTTTCATAAATTCGCCGGCTGCAATAACCGCCTTTGTTCCGTCAAAGCTGATTATCTCAAGGGGCATAAACCAAACTTCATAAATGACTTCACCAAGATTCTTTTTAAGTTGCTCACACACGAGCTGCCACATCTCATTAAGAGATTTCATCAATTTCTCCTCCATATCCGAATTTTTCGCACAATCCGACATTTTACTGATAATGATACATAATACAGTATAGCACAGCGTTTCGGATATTTCAAGAAAAAACGAAGAAAATCGTATTATTAAAAAATTTTTATTGACATTGGTGGTCAAGCTGTTATATAATGTGTATTCCGAGGGGTATTTTACCCTTTATTCGTTATGCTTAATAATCAAAATCAAATCACATTTTGAGTTTGTTTGATTTTGATTGATTATAAAATTGAAACGGAGGTAAAGCAAATGAAAAGAACTTACCAGCCCAAGAAGCGTCATCGCAAGATGGAACACGGCTTCCGCAAGAGAATGGCTGACAGAAACGGCCGCAAGGTTCTTGCCCGCCGCAGAGCAAAGGGCAGAAAGCAGCTTACTTATTAATCCGAAGGATTGATGAAGAAGATGTCCGGAGCAGTAACCCTGAAACAGAATACCGAATTCCACCGTGCATACGGCAGAGGAAAGGTTAAAACCTCTCCCGGGCTTGTTACCTATGTTGTCAAAAACAGAGGGATGGGTTGCCGAATCGGAATAACAGCCGCAAAAAAGCTTGGCTGTGCAGTTGAGAGAAACAGATGCCGCCGCATCATCAGGGCGGCATTCTCCTCAATTTCTCCCCGATGCAGCGGAAACTGGGATATCGTTTTTGTTGCAAGGTTCAAAACAAAAAAGCTCAAAAGCAGCGACCTTGTTCCCGTTATGCAGCAGCATTTAACGGAGCTTGGTGTAATTCGGGGCAGTGCGGGGGCTGATATATAATGAAAAAAATCATGCTTGCCGCAATCCGCTTTTACCAGAGGCACATTTCCCCGCTGTTCCCGCCAATGTGCAGGTATTATCCGACCTGCTCTCAATATGCCGTCGATGCAATCAAAATTCACGGAGCATTCCGCGGATTTTTTCTTGCGTTATTCAGGATTTTGAGATGTAACATTCTTTTTCCAGGCGGATATGATCCCGTTCCGCCAAAGAAACACAAACACTCGGAGGACAAAAAATGACATTTCTTTATGATGTTCTCGGACCGGTATTCGGTTTTCTTTTAAGAATAATCTACGACACAATCGGCTTCGGCAACTATGCCGTTTCCATTGTTTTGCTGACTTTGTTATCACGACTTATCATGACTCCTTCAACCATCAGTCAGCAGAAGGGTATGGCGAAAACCCAGAGAATACAGTCCAAGGTTCGCAAAATTCAGGCGAAATATGCCGGCAATCAGCAGAAAATTCAGGAGGAAACCAACGCTCTTTATCAGCGTGAGGGCTATAACCCCATGAATGCAGGCTGTGCGCCCATGATTTTCCAGTTTGTATTGCTTTTCGGTCTTATCGGTGCAATTTACTATCCTCTGAGCCACTTCCTGACAGGAATCACAGACGATGAAATAAAAATTCTCTCCGACGCTGTTGCAAAAATCGACAGCTCAAAGTTCGCAAACAGCAAGCATCTTGTTGAGTTGCTTATAATTCAGAATATTGAAAAGCTTCAGGGACTTCCCGGCGTAAGCCAGGCAACATATGAAAAAATCGCAGGCGTAAACTTCGATTTCTTCGGTCTTTTCTCGCTGGGCGATATTCCCATGGGACACAAATTCCCCCACATTATCTGGAGCATCCCCGTTCTCTCCTTCCTTTCTTCATTTGCAACGGGTCTTTATTCACAGATGAAGCAGAAAAAGCAGAATCCCGCCATGGCTAACAACCCCATGATGGGCTGCATGACCTTGTTCATGCCATTGTTCTCACTCTATTTCGTTGTCAACTATCCCGCAGGTATCGGTATCTACTGGATAGCTTCCAGCATTTTCGGTTTCCTTTCAACCGTTATTGTAGGCCATTTCTACAGCCCCAAAAAGACACTCGCCAAGCTTATGATTGACGAAACGGTTGCCCGCCGCTCAAAAGAAATCAACACAAAGAAAATTGCGGAAAAGAAGGAATAATTCAACATTAATAACCAGGTGGTGAATTGTTTTGATTAAAGAGGCATTTGGCACAGGCGCCACTCTTGAAGAAGCAAAAGATGCTGCCCTCAAGGCTCTCGGAGCTCCCGAGGATGCAGATGTTAAATATGAAATAATCGAAAAACCCAAGGCAAAGGTGTTCGGACTTTTCGGCGGTTCGGATGCAAAAATGAAGGCATTCTACGAATTCGAAGAAGATCCCTTTGCAAAAGCAAAAGACTATGTTCTTACAATCCTCAAAAGTCTTGGCATTGAGGAAGCTGAAATCGAAGTTGAAGCGGATGACGAAGATGTTAAAATCAACATCAGCTGCGGCGACGACTACGGCTCGGTTATCGGCAGAAGAGGCGAAACTCTTGACGCAATTCAGTATCTTACACGCCTTGTAATCAACAGAGGCTCGGAGGACTACAAGAGAGTTTCAATCAATGTCGGCAATTACCGTGAAAAGAGAGAAAACACTCTCCGCTCACTTGCACGCAAGAATGCTGCAAAGGTCAGAAAGTACGGCAGAAACGTTGTGCTTGAACCCATGAACCCCTATGAACGCAGAATTATCCACACAACCGTTCAGGAAATTGAAGGCGTTACCTCCCATTCGGTAGGCAGCGACGGCGACAGAAAGGTTGTTATTACCCTTGAAGAAGGCGTTAAGCCCACAAACGGCGGCGGCTACAACAGAGGCCGCGGCGGATATAACAAGGGCGGATATAATAAGGGCGGCTACAGAGGAAACAGAGGCGGCAACGGCGGCAGACGTTACAACAACGAAAGCTCCGAATCCTCCGCACCCTCAAGAGCACCCCGCTCCGATTCCGCAGGCGCATCGCTCTACGGCAAAATCGAAATCAATAAATAATTGAGTTAAGGACAACCGAAAAACGGTTGTCCTTTTTGTTTGTGCATGGCGGTTTAGCTTGTTTCATGCAATTATATAATCGGGTACGGGCAGAGCCTGTCCGTCACTTTGCACTTTACACTTAACAAAAAAGCTGCCTCGGATTTCTCCGAAGCAGCAATTTTTATTTATCTGATTATTTGTAAAGAGGACCGTAGTTTTCGCAAGCTCTGAAGTCTGCACCTTCAAGGTCCTTTGTGCCGAATGCACCCCAGCAAGCGGGACGGAAAATCTTTTCGTCGGGAACGTTGTGGAGAGCAACGGGAATGCGGAGCATTGATGCCATTGTGATGATATCGGCACCGATGTGACCGTAGGAGATAGCGCCGTGGTTTGCGCCCCAGTTGTTCATGAGGTCATAAGCCGACTTGAATGCACCTTCGCCTGTGCATCTGGGTGCGAACCATGTGCAGGGCCATGTGTAGTCTGTTCTCTTCCAGATGATATCCGAAACCTCGTCGGGAAGGTTAACTGTCCAGCCTTCAACAATCTGAAGAACGGGGCCGAGACCCTTAACAAGGTTAAGACGAATCATTGTTGCGGGCATTTCAGCTCTGGTAAGGAAGCGTGAGGAATATCCGCCGCCTCTGAAATAGCCGTTGTCTGCTGCGTTCCATGTTGTTGCGTTAAGAATTGTGTCAGCATCAGCCTCTGTAACGTTGTACCACTCTTTGATGATACCGTTGCCGTTTTCGTCCTTAACTTCGCCGCAAGCGTCAAGGCAGCAAGCACCGGAGTTGATGAGGTGGATAAATCCGCCTGCATCCTTTGCCTTGCCTTCGATGTCATAACCTGTAACTCTCTTAACAGCGTCTGCACTCCAGTGAGTACGAACGTCGGCAAACATCTGGGGTCTGTTGGTGAGCAACTTCATGAAGAGCATACCGATGCCGTTGAGAACATCGTTTTCTGTTGCAAGGATGTAGGGCTCTCTTGTGCCTTCCCAGTCAAACGAAGTGTTGAGAAGAGCCTCTGCGAAGTCAGCGTTGGGGTAGAAGTCTGTCCACTGTCTCTGACCCTGGAAGCCTGCTGCGATTGCATTGTGGCCAACCATTTCTTCTTCTCTGCCCTCGGGAAGGTTGGGATTGCCGTTCATGAGGTCCTTGATGATGCACATCATCTTAACAACGAATTCCCAGTCCTTTTCTTTCTGCTCGTCGCTCTTTTTTACGAAATCGGGGTTCTTATCGAAGCCTTCGGTGCACTTTGCCTTTGTCCAAGCAAGAGCCTTCTGATATTCAGCCTCGTCATAAATGCCTTCGGACATTCGGCGAATGATTTCAACCTCGTCAACCGATTCAACTCTCATGCCGAGATATTCTTCGATGAAATCGGGATCGATTGATGAACCTGCAATACCCATGCAGATTGAACCGATCTGAAGGTAGCTCTTGCCTCTCATTGTTGCAACTGCAACAGCTGAACGTGCGAAGCGGAGAAGCTTTTCTTTAACGTCATCGGGAACTGAAGCATCGTCAGCATCCTGAACGTCCTTGCCGTAGATACCGAAAGCGGGGAGACCCTTCTGTGCATGAGCTGCAAGAACCGATGCAAGGTAAACAGCGCCGGGTCTTTCTGTTGCGTTGAAGCCCCATACACCCTTGATTGTGTTGGGATCCATGTCCATTGTTTCGGAGCCGTAGCACCAGCAGGGAGTAACGGAAAGGGTGATGTCAACGCCTTCCTTCTTGAACTTTGCTGCGCAGGCAGCTGCTTCTGCAACTCTGCCGATTGTTGTGTCAGCGATAACAACCTTTACGGGGTCGCCGTTTGAGTAGCGAAGATTTTCCTCAAAGAGAGCCTTGGCTGTTTTAGCCATGTTCATTGTCTGCTCTTCGAGTGAACCTCTTACGTTGAGGGGTCCTCTTCTGCCGTCGATGATGGGGCGGATACCGATAACGGGGTAATCGCCGATAAGTCTGTTCTTTGCCATAATAGCATCTTCCTTTCTATAGTTGATGTATATATTTTTATTTTATAACCGCTTTGAATCTCTCGTAAGCTTCTGCCCATTTGTCGGCATCGACGGGAGAGTATTCAACGGTTTTTTCGCTGGCTTTAACGATTTTTCGGGCTTCGGCAACGTTTTCAACCGCACCGCTTGCCATAAGCTGAACGGCGATGTTACCGAGAACGGTTGCTTCAATGGGACCTGCAACAACCTTGCGGTTGCAGGATGAAGCGGTCATCTGACAAAGGAGAGTATCCTTTGTGCCGCCGCCGATAACATGAATTGCGGGATATGTTTTGCCTGTGCAGTCCTCAAGGTCGTCAAGGGTGAGGCGGTATTTCATTGCAAGGCTTTCATAGATGCAGCGCATAACCTCGCCGACGCTTTCGGGCACGGGCTGACCTGTTTTTTTGCAGTAATCCTTTACACGCTGCGGAATGTTGCCGTGAGGCACAAATTCGGGAGCATCGGGGTCGATGAAGCACTTGAAGGGCTCTGCGGCAAGGGCAAGCTTTTCAAGGTCGGCATAGGAATAGTCGCTGCCGTTTCTGTTCCAATGACGGCGGCTTTCCTGAATGAGCCAGAGTCCGATGATGTTCTTGAGGAAGCCTACGGATGAATCGCAGCCGCCTTCATTTGTAACGTTCATCGCAAGGGATTTTTCGTTAACGATGGGCTCTTTGAGCTCTGTTCCGAAAAGCGACCATGTTCCGCTTGAAAGGAAGGCGAAATCCTCGCTTTCGGCGGGAACGGCGGTGATTGCACTTTGAGTATCGTGACCGCAGACGCTGATAACGTCAACGTTTTCGATGCCGCATTCCTCGCAGATATCGTCTGTAACCTTGCCGAGAACGCTGCCCGAGGGAACGATTTCACCCAGCAGGCGTGAGGGGATTTCGAGTCTGTCAAGCAGACCCGTTGCCCACTTTTTGGTTTTGAGGTCAATCATCTGTGAGGTGGTTGCGATTGAATATTCGGTTGTCATTTTGCCCGTGAGCATATAGCCGAAAAGGTCGGGCATAAAGAGAAGCCTGTCCGCTCTTTCAAGAATGTGAGGGCGGTACTTTTTGAGGGCATAGAGCTGATAAATCGTGTTCAGCTCCATGAACTGAATACCCGTTGTTTCGTAAAACTCCTTGTTGGGAACGGTTTCGGCACATTCCTCGATAAGACCCACGGTTCTGGGGTCACGGTAGTGAACGGGGTTTTCAAGAAGGCAGCCGAATTCGTCAATCAGACCGAAGTCAACGCCCCAGGTGTCAATGCCGATGCTGTCAAAGCCGCCTGCCTGCTTGGCTTTGATTATGCCCTGCTTGATGTTATAGAAAAGGCGCAGAACGTCCCAGTACATGGTGCTGCCCATTTTTACGGGGTCGTTTGAAAAGCGGTGAACCTCTTCGAGGGTGATTTTTTCGCCGTCGAATTTACCGAGAATGGCTCTGCCGCTTGATGCGCCGAAGTCGATTGCTAAAACACTTTTTTTCATTGAATAACTACGCCCTTTTTAAGAATGATGTTTGCATAGATTGCGGTTTCGCCTGTTGCGATAACGGCATAAGCTTTCTTTGCTCTGTCATAGAAAGCAAAACGCTCAACAAGCTCAATATTCTTTTCGCCTTCCTCGGCGGTGATTGTCTTTTTGTAGTCAGCCCAGATGGGAGGGGGATTTGATGCGTCGCCGTTGTCCATGAGAGCAACGGGAGCCTCAACGTATGTATCAAGGGGCATGAGCTTGAGGATTGCGGCAAGGATTTCGTCAACGCCGTGACCGTCAAGGCGAACAAGACGCTGTGCAATTGAAGCTGCGGGGAAGTTGCCGTCGCCGATAACGATTTCGTCGCCGTGACCCATTTCCATAAGAATTTTGAGAAGCTCGGGGGAGATGATGGGGGAGATGTTTTTAAGCATGGGATTTATTCCTTTCTTTATGTGAATTCGGTTTAAGTGTGGGGCGGGGAGCTTGCTCCCGCCGCAGGTTTTTAAAGTGCAAAGTTTAAAGTGCAAAGTGCAAAGTTAAGGGTCTGCGACGCTTTTATAATTGGGTACGGGCAGAGCCCGTCATTAACTCGCCGCAGGCGAATATCACTTTCGGCAAAGCCGAAAATATCACATTGCATAGCAATATATCACACGGCGTTAGCCGTATATCACTGTTTCGCTTTGCGAAACTACATAACCGCATACATTTTATACATGTTGCTGTAGATTCCGCCTTTTTCCATGAGCTCGGTGTGTGAGCCGTGCTCGGTAATTCCGTCCTCGGTGAGCACAACGATTTCGTCGGCATTGCGGATTGTTGTCAGACGGTGGGCGATGGTGAGGGTTGTTCTGCCCTCTGCAAGGCGTTCAAGGCTTTCCTGAACAAGCTTTTCGCTTTCGTTATCGAGAGCCGAGGTTGCTTCGTCGAGCAGAAGAATGGGAGGATTTTTGAGGAAAACCCTCGCAATTGAAATTCTTTGTTTCTGGCCGCCCGAGAGCTTGACTCCTCGCTCACCCGTGTATGTATCATAGCCGTTGGGGAGTGCTGAAATGAATTCGTGAGCACCCGCCTTTTTTGCGGCTTCAATGATTTCCTCGTCGGTTGCATCAGCCTTTCCGTAGATAAGATTATCACGGATTGTACCCGAGAAAAGATATACGTCCTGTGCAACAACGCCGATGTTTTCACGCAGGGAGCGCAGGGTGATGTCCTTTATGTTTTTGCCGTCAAGCAGAATTTCGCCGCTTTCGGCTTCGTAAAATCTGGGAATGAGGTTGCAGAGGGTTGTTTTTCCGCCGCCGCTGGGTCCCACAAGAGCAATGTTTTCACCCTTTTTGATATGCAGGTCAAGGTGATGAAGAATTTCCTTTTCACCCTTGACATAGCTGAACGAAACGTTTCTGAATTCTATATCGCCCTGAACGTTTTTGATGTCAACCGCATCGGGGCTGTCGGTAATTTCGGGCACCTCGTTCATGATTTCCGCAAAACGCTCAACGCCCGTTATGCCGCGGCTGAATTGCTCGCTGAAATCAACGATTGTGCGGATTGAGCCGAGAAGGGTCGAGATAAGCAGAAGGCTTGCTGCGAAGTCGCCGGAAGAAATAATGCCGTTTTTCATCAGCAGAGCACCCATGCCCACAACAACTATATAGGTCACGCCGTCAATGAGCTTGACCGTTGCGTGAAACTGCGACATATATTTATGGCTCTTGTTTCTTATTACAACGTAATCCTCGTTGCCTTTTGAGAATTTATCCTTTTCGGTTTTTTCGTTTGTGAACGAACGCACAACACGCACGCCGAGCAGACTGTCCTCAATTCTTGCGTTGATTTCGCCAACCTGGTGGCGGCCCGCCTTGAAGGTGTCACGCATTTTTGTTCTTGATTTCTTTGTGAGAATAATCATGAAGGGCATGAGAATAAAGATAACCAACGCAAAGCGGATATCCATTGTTGCAAAGATGAAAAAGCTTGCAACGAATTTGACAACCGTCATCAGCACCATTTCGGGGAAATGGTGAGCCCATTCCGCAACGTCGAAAAGGTCGGAGGTCATGCGGCTCATAAGCTGACCGACCTTTGTGTTGTCAAAGAAGGTGAAGGAAAGCGACTGAAGATGGTCAAACATATCCTCACGCATGGCGTTTTCGATTTTTGTTCCCATTTTGTGTCCCCAGTAGGACTGGCAGAAGCTTGCAAGGCTGTCAAGGCAGCGGAGCACTATGTATGCAACGCAGATTGCTGCAATCAGCTCAACTGTCAGACCTGCGGGGTCGGCTGTATTCTGGTCTGTGATTTTTCTGACGATAAGGGGCAGAATGATTTCACAGGTGGCAGAGGTTGCGGCACAGGCAAGAACAATCAGCTCCGTGCCGAGATGCTTTTTGAGATAGGGAAAAAATCTTTTGATAAGGGCAATGTTCTTTTGAGTTGTGCTTGATTTTTTCTCCTTTTCGGGTTTGGTGCTCATTTTCATTTCCTCTTTCAACAGTTTAACAACATATATTATGTAATAAAATTATAAAAAAGTAAAGAGTGTTTTTGTTAAATGTTTCAAAAATTTAATTATTAAGGCGATTTTTGATTTTCTTAATGATTTCTTAAGGATTTACCTACTTTTTTCTTAAAGATTTATCGGCTATAATAAAGCCATGATGAACGCCGGAAACAACGGCGAAGAAAACGGAGGGAAAATCATGGCAGTTTTTGCAGCAATCGTAATCACGCTCACAGTCACAACAGTAGTTCTTATTGCAAAGGACGATTCACCCGTCGTTGCTTAAAGCTGCTGTGAATTAAAAAAGAGGAAATAAACGGAGGGGACAAAAAATGGCAGTATTTGCAGCAATTGTTATTACACTTACAGTTACAACAGGCGTTCTTATCGCAAAAGATGATTCACCCGTTGCTGTTTGATTGCAAAAACCATTCAAAAATCGGGGACAGAGAAACAGAGCCGGGCGAAAAGCCCGGCTTTCTTCGTTTTTCGGCATCTTAAGAAATTCTTAATAATCTTAAGGATTTCTTAATGCAACAAAATCGGAAATTCCTGCCACATATTAATAGGGTACGCATTATGTGTCCGAAAAAAATCGGAGGATAATACACAGTGGAATACAACACTATTGAAGAAGTAACATTTGCCATAGGTTTGTTTTTTATGATTCTGGCATGTCAGGATGCGGTTAAGGATATATTTGAATTTGTGCTGTTCAAGGATTACGGAAATACTCACAGATTCAAGCGTACCTACAGAAAAAGACCCTTGCTGAAAAGATTTTTTCTTTTAACGGTTTTTGATGAGGAGCTTATAAACAAATGCAGGCACGAAAGGCTGCTCAAAAAGATTTATCTTGCGGATATAATTCATTTATCGCTGGGAATTGCCGTGCTTATTATAAAAACATATCTCATTGTCACGGAAAACGCAAAATACGAATTGGCTTTTGTTGCATATTCGGTTGTGCTGATTGTTTTTTATGTTTGGTACTTAATTCACAGCGTAAGAGGGGACGAGTGGGTTAAAGGCAATTGGAGAGCGGGACAAAGAGAGTTCCAAATCCGTTTGCCCGACGAAGAGAAACCAAAGAAAAAATAAGGGGGTGACAACATGATATCCTTCGCACTTATTCATTTAATGATGATACCGATAACTTTGATTTTGCAATACTTTCCGTTTCTGAAACCGATAGCCGAAGCACCGTTGGAATTGCTGCTGACGCTGTCGGAAATGTTCAGAGGCTGACCGAAACCGCCGGTTGAATATTCTGCGAAATGCAGAGCTTGCCGTTTTATGAATGAGAAAGGAGTTCAAAAATATGTTTTTCGGACCGTTTTTACCGTTCGTTCCGATTCTTTTTATTTTGGAATATTTACCGGAACAAATCGGAGAACCGATTCAGGCATTTATATTAAGCAGCACATATTATTTGGGTTTAGGCGTTGAAGGCATTTTTGATTTTTTGTTTAAATGATACCTTAAGGAGGCAATGAAAAATGATAGGTCTTTTGAAATCGCTCGTTATCATAGCAGAGGTTTTGTTTATGCCGATTATAATGGCGATAGGGAATCCCGAACTGGGACAGGCAATGTTTCAGCAATTGGTGTTGGATCAGATTCAGAATATTTTCGGCTGAACAAGCGGTTCACGGGACGGGAAATCCGTGCCCTGCACGAAAAAATCAACACAAACAAAAATCACAAAACAGGGAGGACAACAAATGAAAATAACAAAAAATTTAACGGCAATAATAATGTGCATCGCAATGATTTTAACCGCAATTCCAATGGCGGCATTTGCACAGGAGCCCGATGAAACTCTTGAGCCTTATATAAAAATCGTGTTCAAAAATTATGAGGATAAAGATATTCTGCCGAATGAATCGGTAGAGCTTTATCTTGATTATGAAATGGGAAACAATAATCAGTGTAAGTTTGATTGGTTTGTAGAAGGAGCCGGAACAGGCTATCAATATGAAAGTGCTTCTCCATGGGAAGGCAGACCGGGTATAAAAGTAACGCCGACAACGCACGGCACGATAACCGTCATTGCAAGAATGTTTAACGGAGAAAAAGAGCTTGTAGCAAGAGATGAAATAGAAATTACGGTTATTGACGAAAGAAACATTTTTGAAAAAACCTTTGAGGGTATCGCAGATTTTTTTAAATACAGCATTGCGGGTTTGAGTATGATCGGAATCGCTTCCTTGTTTCTCGGCCTCGGAATTTTTTCCGGAATTGTTGAACTGCCTGCAGCTTTGTTCGATAAGATTTTTAAATCCTGATAAAACGCAAAGGGGGATATTGATATGAAAAGAGATTTCAAAAGAATTCTGTCGCTTTTGCTTTGTGCGGCAATGATTTTTACCGTTGCAGGCACAGCCTTTGCGTCGGATGAGAGAGCGGTTGTTGAAACAGGCTTCTGCGGCGAGAACGGCGAAAATTTAACATGGACACTCTATGATGACGGCGAGCTCGTCATCAGCGGCGAAGGAAAAATGGATTGGTATTATGTTAACCTTAAGGGAGAAGACGAATTTTTGGAAGTTCTTCCCCCATGGTACAGCTATTACAGCCAAATCAAGGTGATTACACTTGAAGAGGGTGTCACAAGCATCGGTAACCATGCATTTGCGGGTGAAAATCTCGGTTACCACAGAGTAAATATTCCCCTGTCGCTGAAAGAATATGACGGTTATCCGCTTGACTGTGCCGATAATTCCTGTGACTCCGGTAAAACCTGTAATGTTTACTATTCGGGTGACAAATTTGATTGGGGCAACAACATAGCCCGTATGGAGCCGAAATTCACACTTAACGAAGAAAAAAACGGCTATGTTCGTGAGAACAAAGGGGCATACATATCCTATGATATAAGCACAAAAACAGAAAAAATCAGAAAAATTGAAATGTGTTTTTTGAACGAAACACCTGAATATTCCTGTGTTCTCTATAAACCGAGTGCAGGAAATCTTGTCAAGGACAAGGGCGATAAAAAAGAACTTAAAGTTTTTTATAATGCCAACGGCAGAGAAGATATCAAGCTTATATGGAAAACCAAAGGTGACTCTCTTGAAATTGAGTATTTTGAAGATGCGGGAGGCACGGGATTGCAGACAAATGCGGTTGTAACCGCTGTCGGTTACGGAACATATTTTGTGTGGGTTGAGCTTGTTGACGGCAACGGAAAAGTTCTTGCATCCTCCGAAAAAATTGAGCTTTATACTGAAATATACGAGGAAATGAACTTTTTTGAAAAAATAAGCTATCAAGTAACAGACATGATTGCACATATCGGGGGAAGATGTCTGCAGCTTGCCTTTACATTAGGAGTATTACTCGAAGTTTTTCTTATGTCGCCTCAAGCCTTCTTTGAAATAATTTCGAAAAAAATGTGAATTGAATTATGTTTGGATTGATAAGAACAATTACAGGCTTGATTTTTGAAATTATTTGCTCGCTTGCCGTCAGAAAATCAAAGATAAAAAACAAAAGAAAATGGGGCTTGCTTATATTGTTATTTACGATAATTTCCGTTACGGTTTCGGCATTTTATCCCATAGAAAACAGCGTAATAACGTTTTCAAGCCCCGAAAAAGCGTACTCTTATTTTTATCCGGGAAAAGATATTGATCTGGTTGTAAACGGAAATGAAACCGATTTTGTTGTCGGAAACGTATCTTATTTAATTTTGCCAAAGACCGAAAAAGGCTGGAAAACCGCAGCAGGCTTTGATTTGAAAACCGTCTGCAGCAAACGCATTGAAGGCATAACCGTCGCAACAATATATAAAAACAGAAATTATGATGATTTATATGTTGTGATTTCAATGGTTGAGGGCAATCAAAACGAAATCGGTGATAATGTCGGCTCAAAGTTTTATTCAAAAAAATATGCAGATGCTGAAAAGCACTTCGGAGATTATTATATGTATGTTGCGCATATAAACAAAAGCGATAAACCGTATTGCATAAATATAAACGGAGAAGAAATTTTGATAACGGAGCAGTAGTCGGTAACGGATATTAAAAAGGAGAAAACCGTTTTTGACATTGCCTCCCGTTGCGGCAATACATTATTTGATTGAGCGCCATGCGGTCTTTACACAATGACTGCAAAAAACGTAGGGCGGCTTGACCCAAGCCGCCGCAAAAATGCCGTAAAAGCAAATTCCTGCGGCGGGATGAGGTCATCCCGCCCTACACGCAAATCTATTATTAATTATCTGTTCAATATTCTCTATTTTCTAAAATCCGCAACAACATGGTCTGCCCGGTACGTCGGGGATGCGGTTTCGTAAAAAACAAACGGCGGGAGCAAGCCCCCGCCCTACATTCAAATCAGGTTTGACGTTGTAGGGGACGACCTCTGTGTCGTCCCGCAAACTTAAAAGTTTTGTAACACATTTATCCGACCTCACATAGTATGTGAATGTAAGCGGTCAACGCTTATATTTAGAAAGAGGGAGGTCAGACTCATGGGTTGCGGATGCAATAACAACTGGTGCCTTTTCATCATCCTTATTCTTCTCTTCTGTAACAACGATTGCGGTTGCGGTTCAAACTATTCGGGCTGCTCAGGCTGTTCAGTAGCAAGAAACAATGACTGTGGCTGCGGCTGCGGTTGCTGATTAACTTAGCTTAAATCAAACCAAGGATTTCAGCCGCCTCTTTCTGCGTTAAGCCGCCGGGGGAGGCGGTGAAATTTCGGGGAATTACGCTCTGCCAGCGCAGGGCGTATTTTTCTGCCTTTTCTCCGATTTTTACTCCGCCAAGGTCGGTGAGAGAGGCTATAACCGCCTTCACCTCGTCAATATTTTCTGTCATTTTTACGAAATCCGCAAACTTTTCGGGAGCAAATTGTGCACAGCGGTCAACATAAGGGGCGAAGAATGCGGCGCACGCCATGCCGTGGGGAATGCCGTAATTTTCCGTTAAAACATATCCCAGCGGATGGGGGAATGCCGTGCCGCAGGTGTTGATGACAAGCCCCGCATAAATCGAAGCGTAATAGAGCGGCTCACGCAGAGCAGGGTCAACGGTGTCGGTCTGCGAAAGTGCCTTCAGGCAGCGGTAAAGCTCGGGAATGCACTTTTCGGCAAAGAGCCTTAAAGCACCGCTGCATTTCGGAGTGAAGAAGCCCTCAATTGCGTGAGCGAAGGCGTCAAGAGCGGTTGAAACCGTTGTTTTATAGGGCATTGACAGAGTGTATTTCGGGTCGCAGAATGAAATTTTTGCGTAGCAGTCGGGACCCGAAATGCTCTTTTTTATGCCTGTTTCGTCATTTGTGAGCACCGCAACGGCGGTAACCTCGCTGCCCGTGCCTGCGGTTGTGCCGATGAGTGCAACGGGCAGAGCGGGATTGCTGTATTCTCTTTTGTAAATATCAATGGGTGAAAGGTCGGAATTTGAGGCGTAAATCGCAACCGCTTTTGCGGCATCAAGCACAGAGCCTCCGCCTATGCCGAGAATGAAATCCGCACCGATTTCTCTTGCCTTTTTGCCTGCGGCGTGGCATGAGCTGATGAGCGGATTTTCGCCTATTCCGTCAAACCAACCCCAAGCAATTCTCTCTTTTTCAAGAGCTTCAACCGCATCGTCAAGAGCACCGCTCTTTTTTGCGGAGTTTTTGCCCGTGAGAATAAGGCAGCTGTTGCCCAATGCACGGAATTCGGCGGAATTATCCGTAACGGCGTTATTTCCCCAAACGCATTTTGCGGGCATATATATTGAATCGGACATAATATTTCTCCTTTTTGTGTGTCATTGATTGACATTTTACCATAAATTAACTGAAAAAGAAATAAAAAATTTAAATATAAGTTGCAAAAAATATTGAAATGTTATCGGATTCGTTGTATTATATATTATTATAGGAAAGTGCGGGGTGACGGAATGAAAAAAGCGGCGGCTGTGATTGTTGCCATCGTTTTGGCGGCTCTTGCGGCATTCGTTGTTTACGATGCAACGCTCAACAAAACCGTCAGCGAAAGCTTTTTTGCAATGAACACCATTGTTTCGGCAGAGGTTACGGGCGTTTCCGCAAAAGAAGATTGCACAGAGATTGAAAAAATCGTTTCCCGACTCGACACCGAAACGCTTTCACGCACGGCTGAAGGCTCCGAGATATTCCGTCTGAACAAAAACGGAGGCGGAGAAATCGGCGAAAAAACCGCTGAATATTTTTCGCTTCTGATTGATGTCTGCGAAAAAAGCGGCGGTGCATTCGATTTCACGCTCGGCGGAGTCAGCGACCTCTGGAAATTCGGCTCAAATCCCGAAATTCCCGATGAAAACGCACTTGCCAACGCTCTTTTGCACAGCGGATACAAAAAAGTTTTTCTTGACGGAAATACCGTTTCCGTTTCCGATTTGCTCGTCATTGATTTCGGAGCGGCGGGCAAGGGAATTGCTCTTGACGAAATAAAAAATCACCTTGAAGCTTCAAAAGCAAAAAGAGCGGTTGTTGCCGTCGGCGGCAGCGTGCTGCTTTACGGCGAAGGGGAATTCACCGTCGGAATCCGCAATCCCGAAGGCAATTCGGGCAGCTATCTTGCAAAGCTGAAAACCGATGCCTGCTGTGTTTCAACCTCGGGCAGCTACGAGCAGAGCTTTGAGAAAAACGGCAGGATTTATCATCATATTCTTGACCCGAAAACGGGTTATCCCGCAGACAACGAGGTTTTGAGCGTAACTGTTGTTTCCGACAGCGGACTTTTGAGCGATGCTCTTTCGACTGCGTGCTTTGTTCTCGGCGTTGAAAAGGGCTTTGAGCTTGCGGAAGAATACGGTGCACGGGCGGTTTTTGTTACGAAGGATAAGAAAATCATTGCCCGAAACAATATTGAAGATATCATCGAAATAACAAATGAAGATTATACTTTGGTGATTCAATGAACACAAAGCTTATAAAGAAAGGCGACCTTGCGGTTATTGCGGTGATTGTTGCCGCAGCATTGATTTTCGCTTTTTTTAATTACAGAAATGCGGAAAATCCCGTTGCGGTCATAACCGTTGACGGAGTTACCGTTGAAACCGTTGACCTTGCATCGGTCAAAGAGAAAATAACAATCAAGCCCCAAACGGCTTTCAACGTTGAAATCGCTGCGGAAAACGGAGAAATCTGGTTTGAGCATTCCGACTGTGAGGACAGGCTCTGCGTTGCAACGGGTAAGCTTAAAAACGGCGGAGATACGGCGGTCTGTCTGCCCGCAAAAACGGTTATAACAATCATGGGCTCGGACGTTGATGCCGTTGTTTACTGATATGAAAAAGAAAAATAATATTGCATACAAAACCGCACTTCTCGGAATTCTCTGCGGACTTGCGCTGGCTCTCGGCTTTCTTGAAAGCCTTCTGCCGCCGATTCCGTGGCTGCCTCCGGGAGCAAAGCCCGGTTTTTCAAATATAATAACAATGTTTACGGCGGGAAGCCTCGGTTTTCCCGCAGCCGCCGCAATCGCCCTTGCAAAAAGCGGACTTGCTTTTGTAACAAGGGGAGCAACGGCGGGAATAATGAGCCTTTCGGGCGGAATTTTGTCCGCTGCGGCGATGTATCTGCTGATGCGTTATGCCCGCAAAGCCCTCGGGCTTATCGGAATTTCGGTAATATGCGCCCTGTGCCATAATCTGGGTCAGCTTTTTGCGGCTGTATTTATTACGGGCACGGCGAATATCATATATTACGCACCCGCACTTGCGGTTTTCGGAATTTTCACGGGAGCCGTAACGGGAATTGTTCTCAAAGCGGTTATTCCGCCGCTGGAGAAGCTCAAGCTTCTTCTGATAAAAAATAAATAAGGATGTGCTCTGCATTAAAGTGCAAAGTGATAAGTGCAAAGTGAAGGACGGGTTTCACCCGTACCCGAATTATATTTCGCTTGCAGGGGTTGGCAACTCGACAACCCGGGCAAATCATAGGTTTGCAATAAGATTTGATATGTATTCGGCGGTGCATTCGGGACGTTGAGGTCACCGTCCCCTACGTTCAGATTTATATAATCGGAGCGAAGCGACCCTCAACTTTGCCTTTTGCTCTTTGCATTTTGCACTCAAACAAGCACAACACGCCCTAAATTATTTATTCAGACAAATTCATCACGAAGATTAAAGATAGGAGGAATTGCATATGGCTAAAACCCGACTTGACGGCGTTTTGCAAGCTGTCAAAAAGGTCAGAGGCGGTGTTAAGGTTGACCACCACAAAAACACAGCCGAATGCGAGGTTGTGAGAATGCCCGTGCCTGCAAAGGTTGTCATTCCCATGCAGCAGCATATCGGTGCTCCCTGCGAGCCTGTTGTTAAGGTCGGTGACGAGGTGGCTGTAGGTCAGCTTATAGGTGATACAGACAAGTTCGTCAGCGCACCCATTCACGCTTCTGTTTCGGGAAAGGTTATCGCAGTCGGCGATGTCAAGCTGCCCAACGGCACAATGTCAAAGGCTGTTACAATCGAATCCGACGGAGAAATGCGTCTTTGGGAGGGCATTGAGCCCCCGAAGGTTGAAACAAGAGAAGATTTGATTAAAGCGGTAAGAGCGTCGGGTCTTGTAGGTCTCGGCGGTGCGGGCTTCCCCACACACGTTAAGCTCAACTTCCCCGCAGACAAAAATATTGACACCCTTGTCATCAACGCTGCGGAATGCGAGCCCTACATAACCGTTGACTACCGTGAGTGCATTGAAAATTCATGGGATATCCTTGCAGGCGTTTATCTGCTCAAGGATATGCTGGGCTTCAAGCAGGTTATCATTGCCGTCGAGGACAACAAGCCCGAAGCATTCAAGGTGCTTAAAAATATTGCAGACCACGAGCATGACGTTCATGACGAGGTCAAGCTCATGGTTCTTGAATCAAAATATCCCCAGGGTGCGGAAAAGATGATGGTTCAGTCCGCAACAGGCAGAAAAGTTCCCCCCGGAAAGCTGCCTGCAGATGTCGGCTGCGTAGTTATGAACGTTGCCTCCGTTGCCTTCATCGCCCGCTACATCAAAACGGGCAAGCCCCTTGTCAGCCGTTCGCTGACCGTTGACGGCTCGGCAATCAAGGAGCCCAAAAACGTAAGAGTTCCCGTCGGAACAAACATCGGTGATATCATTGAATTCTGCGGCGGCTTCAGCAAAGAGCCCTGCAAGATTCTAACAGGCGGTCCCATGATGGGTCTTGCCATAGTCGGAACGGATTTGCCCGTTCTCAAGCAGAACAACGCACTTCTTGCTTTCTCAAAGGATGATGCCGTTCTCAAGCCCGAAAACGACTGCATCCGCTGCGGCAGATGTGCAATTGCCTGCCCCATGAGCCTTATGCCCACAAACATTGTCAAGGCGGCAAAGGCAAAGGACCCCGAAGCTCTCAAGCAGCTCGGTATCATGGTCTGCATGGAGTGCGGAAGCTGTGCCTTTGCGTGCCCCGCAGGCAAGCCCCTTGTTCAGCATATGCGTCTTGCAAAAGCAATTTTAAGAGAGGAGGGCAATAAGTAATGGTTGACGGAAAAAAGCTTGTTGTAAGTGCATCGCCCCATCTTCGTGCGAAGGACACAACAACAAGAATAATGCTTGATGTTATCATCGCTCTGCTGCCCGCTCTGGGTGCTGCAATAGCAATTTTCGGTCCCCGAGTTCTTGCTGTTACCGCAACAACGGTTATAACCGCCGTTCTTTCGGAATACGTTGCAAGAAAGGTTATGAAAAGACACAACACAATCGGCGATCTGAGTGCCGTTGTAACAGGTCTTATTCTCGCATTCAACCTGCCCGTCAGCATTCCTCTGTGGATGGCTGCAATCGGCAGCTGTGTTGCAATCATTATTGTAAAGCAGATGTTCGGCGGAATCGGTCAGAACTTTGCAAACCCCGCAATCGTTGCAAGAATTTTCCTTCTTATCTCATTCGGAACGGCAATGACAGGCTGGACTGCTCCTCTTTCGTGGAAAACCGATGCGGTTTCAACCGCAACTCCTCTTGCAATCGTCGGCGGCGAATCGGCAGAGGCTCTGCCCTCGCTTCTTGATATGTTCCTCGGCATAAGAGGCGGCTGCATAGGCGAAACCTGCTCGCTCGCACTTATCATCGGCGGAATTTACCTTATCGCAAGAAAGGTTATTTCACCCAAAATTCCTCTTGCATATATCGGCACGGTTGCCGTTGTTATGCTTATCGCAGGCAAATTCGACCTTGAATTTGTTGCTTATCAGCTCATGGGCGGCGGACTTCTTCTCGGTGCATTCTTCATGGCAACCGATTATTCCACAAGCCCCATCAAGTCAAACGCAAAAATCGTTTTCGGTATCGGCTGCGGTCTTCTGACCTGCGTTATCAGACTTTTCGCATCCCTTCCCGAGGGCGTATCCTTCGCTATCCTTATAATGAACCTTCTCGTTCCCCATATCGAAACAATCATGGCTCCCAAGCCCTTCGGTACGGTTAAGGAGAAAAAGTCAAAGGCAAAGGAGGCTGAAGCAAAATGAAAAGCTTAAAGGAATATCTCGTTCCGACGGTTACGCTTTTTGTTATCTGCCTTGTTGCAACGCTCCTTCTCGGAATGACTAACTCCGTAACGGCTCCGATTATTGCGAAGCTTGCGGAGGAAACCGAAATCAAATCAAGACAGATTGTTTTTGCTGATGCTGCAAGCTTCGGCGAAGAAACCGAGGCTGACGGCACAAGCATCGTTGCCGCACTCGATGAAAACGGCAATGTTATCGGTCATGTTGTTGTCAACACCGCAAAGGGCTACGGCGGCGACATTTCCGTTATGACGGGCGTTGACGCTGACGGTAAGGTTACGGGCGTTAACATTCTTTCGCACGCAGAAACCGCAGGTCTGGGTGCAAAGGCGGCGGAGCAGAGCTTCCGTGACAGATTTATCGGTCTTATCGAGGGAATCACGGTTTCCAAGGATAAGGCGGGAGAAAATTCAATTGATGCAATCACAGGTGCAACAATAACATCAAGAGCGGTGACCGAAGCTGTCAATGCCGCAATCGAAGCAGCGGGAGGTGCAAACAATGGCTGAAAAGAAATCACTCGGTAAAGAATTTACCAAAGGTCTTATTGCCGAAAACCCTGTTTTCAGACTTGTTCTGGGCACCTGCCCCACCCTTGCAACAACAACGAGCGTTGTCAACGCTTTGGGCATGGGTATTTCCGCAATGATAGTTCTTGTTTGCTCAAACATCGTTATTTCTCTTTTGAGAAAGGTTATTCCCTCAAAGGTGCGTATCCCCGCTTACATCGTAGTTATCGCATCCTTTGTTACAATCGTTCAGATGATAGTCAAGGCATTCGTTCCTGCCCTTGATGCGGCGCTGGGCGTATTCCTTCCGCTTATCGTTGTTAACTGCATCATTCTCGGCAGAGCCGAGGCTTTTGCAGGCAAGAATTCCGTTATCGCATCGGCTGTTGACGGTCTTGGCATGGGCGTCGGCTTCACAATCGCACTCTGCCTTATGGCTTCCGTCAGAGAAGTTCTCGGTGCGGGCACATTCCTTGCAGGAGCACAGAATCTTCTTGTCCTCTTCGGCGACAACGTGCTTAACGGCTTCAACGGCTTCACGCTTCCCTGGACGGAATATCTTACTCCCATGACAGTATTCATTCTTGCTCCCGGCGGCTTCCTTACCTTCGGTCTGCTTATGGCTTGTGCCAACAAGCTTGCCGAAAAGAAGGGCAAGCCCAAGGCGGGTCTGGGCGGCTGTCAGGCTTGTCCCATGGCTAAAAACTGTGCACTTCTTGCAGAGGGCAAGGAATGCAAAACCGAAGAAAAGAAGGAGGAGGCTGCGGTATGAAAATAGCAATGTCAATTCTCCTCACGGCAATTCTGACCGAGAACTTTGTTCTCTGCAAATTCCTCGGAATCTGCCCCTTCCTCGGCGTTTCAAAGAAACTCAACACCTCTGTCGGTATGTCCGCAGCGGTTATCTTCGTTATGGCTCTTGCAACAGCCGTAACCTATCCCATCAACAAGTATCTGCTTGTTGCAAACGGACTGGACTATCTCCAGACCATCGTTTTCATTCTTGTAATTGCGGCACTCGTTCAGCTTGTTGAGCTCATTCTCAAAAAGTTTATGCCGCCTCTCTACAACGCACTGGGCATCTATCTGCCCCTCATCACAACAAACTGTGCCGTTCTCGGCGTTGTTCTTCTCAACATCACAAAGGAATATAACTTTGCACAGTCAATGCTCAACAGCGTCGGTGCGGGTCTGGGCTTTATGCTTGCAATGGTTATTTTCTCGGGCGTACGCAGCAGACTTGAAGGTGCGGATATCCCCAAATTCCTTCAGGGACTCCCCATTGTTCTGATTGCGGCATCCATTGTATCGCTTTCGTTCATGGGCTTTACGGGTCTTGTTGACGGAATATTCGGTTAAGGAGGTAGCGGAAAATGGATTGGACTTCAATTTTAACTGCCGTAGGCATAGTTTCCGTTATCGGTCTTATTGCCGCACTCGGACTTTCGATTGCATCAAAGGTTTTTGCTGTGCCCGTTGACGAAAAGGCTGAAAAAATCAGAGAATGCCTTCCCGGTGCAAACTGCGGAGCCTGCGGCTTTTCGGGCTGCGACGGCTACGCTGCCGCACTTTCAAAGGGCGAAACAACTGACACCGCACTCTGCGCACCCGGCGGAAACGAAACCGCAAAGGCAATCGGCGAAATAACGGGTCTTGCGGCAGGCGAGGTTAAACCCATGGCGGCGGTTGTGCTCTGCCAGGGTCATAACGTAAACGCCGCAACAAAGCTTGAATATCAGGGTGTTTACAGCTGCAAAATGGCAAGCCAGATTTTCGGCGGACCCAAGGAATGTATCTATGGCTGCATCGGCTACGGCGACTGCGTGGCGGTCTGCGAATACGATGCAATCAGCATTTGCGACGGCATTGCAAGAATTAATCCCTATATGTGCAGAGCCTGCAAGATGTGCGTCAAGACCTGCCCCAAGGGACTTATCGAAATGATGCCTCTTGAGGAATCAAAGGCTGCCGTGCTTTGCAAAAACCACGATAAGGGTGCTCTCACCCGCAAGGAGTGCACCGCAGGCTGCATAGGCTGCATGAAGTGTGTCAAGGCTTGCGAGGCGGAGGCAATCACGATTGACCGCTTCTGTGCAAAGGTTGATTATGAAAAGTGCACAGGCTGCGGAAACTGCCACAGCGTCTGCCCCGTTGGAGCAATCGATGTTGTGACTCTTGCAGCAAAGGCATAAAAATTAAGGGTGTACCTCGGCGGTACACCCTTTTTCAACAGGAGTAAAGCGATGGCAAAAATAATGTTTGTCTGCCATGGGAATATTTGCAGAAGTCCCATGGCGGAGTTTATTTTCAAAGATATGATTAAAAGAAAGGGTCTTGAGGGCGATTTTTTTGTTGCTTCAACCGCAGCCACTGCGTTAATATCCGAACCAATGCCCGATTTTTCAAGATCGGAAAAGGTGATTGTCTTCGTTTGTTCTCTGTAATTAAATGTGATAACCATTTTGTCATCATAGAGAAAGATTGCATTGACAAAGCTGTCAATGAGTCTTCGTCTGTGTTCGATTTTGTTGGTGTTTAATTTTCTGAACTGTTCAAAATAGCAGAGGATATTCTCTTTTGTAATGGTCGGTCTCGCCATTTCTTCTTTCATTATTTCAACCGAAAGTTCTGCTTTTTCCCGTTCCAACTCATCTAATCTTTGCTTGGTTGACGGACTGATAATACCCATCTGTATTGCATTGACCAGATTGTCTATGCCCTTCTGTGTTTCAGCAAATCTTTTGCGAAGCAGAGGTAAAACTGTGTTTTCCTGATTAAGAACCGCTATGGTTCTGTTTACAAAATCCTCAATAATATCCTGATTGGCAAGAAGCTTTTTCACTTCTTCAATCACAATGTTTTCAATCCATTCCTTGCGGACTGTTTTCTTGTCGCATCCCCTGTGATGTTTAACACCTACGCATTTGTAATAACGGTGAACTTCTTTTGTGTGGCTCGTTCCGCTTTCGCCAACCATCATACTTTGACACTTACCGCAAAACAATTTTGTTGTCAGCAAGTAATCATCTTCTGCTTTATGACGGGCAGGAGCTTTTTTATTTTCTTGCATTCTCTCCTGAACTCTGTCAAATAATTCTTGCGGAACTATTGCCGGGATTCCGTTCGGCTGAACAATGTCACGGTACTTATATTCACCTATGTACTTGCGGTTATGAAGCATACGGGTGACACTGTTGACACTGATTTTTCCGCCGAGCTTTGTGCGGATACCTTTGATGTTCATTTCATCGGTAACCTCACGCATACTTGCACCTTCGGCATAACTTTTGAATGCAGCAAGCACAACAGGTGCAGTAATCGGGTCAATCTGAAAGAACTGATTGCTGTCAATATAATAACCTATCGGCAAAGTGCCACCATTATATTTACACTTGAGTGCATTTTCAGTAAGACCCCTTAAGACTTTTTCCGAAAGCTCTACTGAATAATATTCCGCATAGCCTTCGAGCATGGACTCAAGCAAAATGCCTTCGGCATTCTGAGAAATCAATTCCGTTGCCGACAAAACTTTGACTCCGTTTCTGCGAAGAACATTTTTGTAATAAGCGGAATCAAATCTGTTTCGTGCAAATCTATCAAGTTTCCAGACAAGCACAATATCAAATTTTTTATCTGCGCTGTCCTTAATCATTTTCTGAAAGTCAGGGCGGTTGTCCGTCTTTGCAGACAATGCTCGGTCTGTGTATGTACCGATAATCTGAATATCATTTTTCTCGGCATACTCCTTACATTCTCTGAGCTGACCTTCAATTGATTCTTCTCTCTGATTGTCCGAAGAATATCTTGCGTAAATAACTGCTTTCATTTATCAGCCTCCTCTTTTTCAGAATTTATTTCGTTCATATAACCTGCGGTTATGATACCGGCAGGCAATGCTACGATTGCAATACCAAAGATTGATGAACCCATTGTTACAATTCTTCCGATTGTTGTTACCGGATAAATATCTCCGTAACCAACAGTCGTGAGAGATACTGTTGCCCAATATATAGCATCAAAAAATGAATTGAACGAATCGGGTTCAACATTAAAAATAACAAGTGCAGCAATGAGTATGTATGCAACAGCAAGGGTTCCAACCGCCACCAACGATTCCTTTGAACGCTTCAGAACATTGACTATAATTTCAACACTTTTTGAATATCTCAATGCCTTGAAGACTCGGAATACTCTGAATGCTTTTATCATTCTTAAAACTCTCAGAACCTTAAATACACTGTTTATTACAGTCAATGACGGAAGAATAGAAATCAAATCTATTATCGCCATCAAGGAAAACGGATATCGTATAAATGAGCTAACAGATTTTTTGTTATATTTATAATCCGAAGTTATCCAACGAAGAATATAATCAACAATAAAAATTACAACACAGATTTTATCAAGAACAAAAAATGCTGTATTTTCATTTTTGAAAGCAAGCGGAATAAGGCTTACGATTATGACCATCATCATAAAATAATCATAAAAACTGCTGACCTTGTTAAGTCCTTCGCCAGGTTCGACCATTTCAAAAATCTTTTTTCTCATACATCCGCCTCCGAAACATTATTCAGTTTTATATTAACACATAAATAATTTTGTATCAACTAAATTCAAAACTGATGATTTCATACTATGGAAATATGGAAAATAAATTTCCCACATTACCACAGCATTGCGGTTGTAAAAAAGCCTTGATATTCCGTTGATTTTATCTGCCTACTAAATTGGCAAGCAAGGCAAACGTGAACACAATCTTGCCAAATGCTGCTTTCGAGTTGTTCCGATTTTTAACCGTTCACAATCTTAGCAAGCAGGGCAAGTGTAAATACACTTTGCAAATTCTGCTTGCAAAACCGTTCGGGTTTTCACCCATTCACTAACTTTGCAAGCAGGGCAAGTGGGTACCCAAATTTGAAAAAATCAAATTTTTGCACCACTCTTTTTGCCGCTTGTTGGGGATAACCCCAAACCCCGGAATTGAAATATTTGTTGTGAAATTATTTCAAGCAGCGCTTCTCCGAAGCTTATGTTTTTTATAAAAACTAAAATCTCTGTTTCGCCAAAAGAACAATTGTTCGTCTGATAAAATTATAATTCTGACCAACTTTTTTGTCAAGGATAGTGTTGGGCACAAGTTGATTGTTAACAAAAAGTTTACAAACAAACCTTTTGTTTTTGAGGTTAGCTGCAACGCGGTGCAAGGGTAAAACCCTTGTTTAAAATCTTTGATTTTTCATCAGCGGAGCTGCGCACTTTACATTCCGTCAGGATATGTATAGAAGTGCGCCATTCAGAAATATTCGCAAAAACTTTTAAAACCGTTTAATTGTAAAGCCAGAATTGCCATATACAGTTAATATTATAATTTTGTCATCAACCTTTCTGATATAAGCAGTTGAAATCACTTCTATATCATCGGGTGTAGTGTATTTTGTACTCCATGTGTGATAGGCATATCCCGAAATGGGTTTCAACTCAACATCACTGCAAATCAATCCTGCTCCAGACTGATAGTTTTTTTCAGCAATCGCAAACTCTTTGGCAGACTCATTTGGACAGTCCACAAAAGTAACAATTAGTTGGTTGTATGATTCACCATCCTTTGAAATAGACACTCCAACATCAGCGATATCTGATTCTAGATACGAAGTTTTTTCTTCCGAATCAACAGAATAACCCGCAGGAATCGGAATCCTTAAATCTGCCCATTCATTTACATATTCACCATTTTGAACGCTTCCTCTTTCATATTTTATCTGTTTTGTAGTTGAAGTTTCATGTTGAGATGAATCTTGCGGATCATACCAAACAATCGTCTCCTCCGAACCATCAACAATCATAGAAAAGCCTAACAATAATGTCCCATCGTCTCTTATATCAAACGCTATAGGATATCTTTCTGAAGATTCATTAAAAGTTACATAAGTATTCATCTCATTATATAAGTAAAGCTTTTCTGTAGAACTTATATATATTCCGTTATTTTTATATTCATTATATTTATCAACACCGTCAGCATAGCTTTTACTTATTTTGCTAACCTGAATATTAATAGAATCTGGTTGCTCAACAGGGACAATATCTAAGGGTGTATCGGTAACTTTCAAGGTAATAGGAACATCTTTTTTGCAATAATACGCAACATAAAAAGTATGATCATCTCCCATAGTATTATCCGTTTTTTGAATTTCTCCATTATAGAGAAGGTGACACCAGATATTATATTCATAGTAATCAGATTTAAAAAGGTAATAGCCGTCTTCCGGAGGGATAAACTGATAAATATTTTCCGTTGTATAGTCAAATGCTAAATCTTTATTTAAGCCAATAAACAATGGTGTTTCAGTTACCTTTTCTTCTGATGTTGTTGATTCTGCCATTGAGTTGATTGCCGTCGATTTAGCTTTACCATCATAATCAAAAGCTCTATATGATGCTCGCAAAACTTTTTCTTTATCAACTTTAGACAAATCATTAAATTCCCGGCCGTTAAATATCTGATACTTAAGGTTAAGATTGCTGTCTGTTTTAGAAAGCTCTTTCAGAAACTCATTTTGTTTTTCTTTCAAAAAATCATTCAAATCAGAAATTTTAATTGTACTTTCTTTGTCCTTTACCTCATCGTAGTACAAATAAGAATCTTTATAAGCCTGGGATTTTTCATAACTATAATTGGTCAGGTATACTTCGTAAATGTTGGTTGAATAAATATCTGATGGGGCATCTGCACCGGGAGCACAAAACAGTTTCACGAGATCTAAAGTCACAGACAAATCCTCTCCATTATCAGAAGAATATTCCCATATATTCTCGACAATATAATAAGGATTAACACCATCTTTGTTATTTGAAAAAAGTTTTATTTCCGTGCCGTTAATTTCAAAGTCAAAACCACCATTTACAAACACATGATTATAACAATTATTTTCCAAATCAAACTTTAGAACTGAATTAAAATTATACCCACTTACCGAATCATGTTCATTCACTATCAACTCATTAGTTCCGTCAAAATCTAAATCAAGAAAAGTATAATAAAGCTCCGTACCATCTGAAACATACAAATAATCAGTCATGAAATACTCGTCGTTCATCAAAATTTCAACAATTTTATTTTCAATAGGATCATTCGACTCTGACAAATCAACAGTAACTGTGGTTGTATCTGTTGGAACATCTTTTTTATTTGAATTGTTGATGAAGGCTACAATTCCTACACCTAAGGCAATTAATAACAAAACAGCTGCAACTATTATGGCTATCTTTCCTTTACCCTTTCCTTTTGACTTATCATCTTTTTTGGTCTCAATGTTAGCTTCAGGATTATCAATTGGCGTTGCTGTTTTGACACTAATACCAGGGTTTTCAGTTATAGTTTTTTCTATAATAGTGTTTTCCGGCGGAAGTGGATTCAATAAATATTTTTCCAACTCCTCACGCATCTCTTTTGGAGAAGCAAATCTTTCTTTCGGGCTGTATGCGCAAGCTCTTAAAATAATCTCACTCAGTTTTTCGTCTGCATTCTGAGGCTTGGGCAAAGATTCACCGCTTATACGTTTTATTAATGCGTTTTCCAAATCATCGGGTGTCAGAATTCCCTGAGGAAGAAAAGGCGTTCTGTTATTATTAAAATAACGGTACAGTACAATACCAACCGAGTAAATATCTGCAGAATTTCCAAACGATTCCCCTTTATAAACCTCCGGAGCCATATAACTGTTTGTGCCTTTGCGTGCAGTTACACCAATTGTATGTTCAAATTTTTTTGCAACGCCAAAATCACCGAGTTTATAGTCACCGTTATCTGATATAAAAACATTTTCAGGTTTTATATCTCTGTGAATAACATTTTTATTTTGACAAACTTCAAGCGCTTTGCACATATCTATGCCAAGTTTTATCAACTCTCTTTTGTCAAAGCCTCTGATTTTGAAGTGTTCATCAACAGGAGTCAGTAGTTCCATACGTATGAGTATATCCCATCCGATGCCGTCCTCGTGCTCAATAACCTGATGATCTTCATAGCTTACAATATTACTGTTGCCCTTCATGCTTGACATCAGTTTGAACTCATTTGCAACATTTGAAACCACGGATTTGAAATATGTTGTAACGCTATCCTCATCCATTCCGCTTGTTGTCATACTTTTTACTTCACTTTTGTTTTGAGGAATAGTTATTACCTTGAGCGCTGATTGATATGTTTCACCAAAATCCGTTTTTTCAATCTTAAATACTTTTCCGAAAGTACCTTCACCAATTAATTCGGTAATATACCATGATCCGAAAACAGGCTCATATTTTTTATAGTAATTAATATCCATTTTTCTTCCTCCTATATCTATCCACGATTGTTTTAACAAATTCGTAATAAAACAAAAGTTAAATTATCATATCCGCCTTTATCCAAAGCTTTTATCAATAATAATTCAGCAATTCTCTTCAGTGTTTTTCTTTCCGATATGATATTCGTAATTTCATCATCGGAAAGCATATCCGTGATACCGTCGCTGCACAACAAAAAAACATCGTTTTTTTGTGTTTCAAACTCATCAGATTCAAACGGCTTAACTATCATTTCCTCTGGAAATATTCCAAGATTCTGTGTAAGCCTGTGTCTTTCGGGATGCTTTTCAGCTGCTTCGGGTGTTAATATATTCATTCTTACCAGACGCTCAGTCTGTGTATGGTCCCGACTTAATTTTGTCAGTTTTTTGTTTCTGAAAATATAAATTCTGCTATCACCTATGTTATAAGCGCAAGCTTTTTTGTCTTCTATATATAAAACGGCAAGAGTAGTTCCCATTCTTGTTCCGTTGTTTTTTTCAATTTCATTGCAAATTTTACCGTTTGCATTCTGAACATACTCGGCTATTGAAAAATTTTGACCGTTCCAATATTCATTTAAGGTTTCAACGGCAATCAGTGAAGCTTTTTCTCCGTGTTCTTCACCACCCATACCGTCACAGACGGCATAGATATAATTGTTACGCAACTCGCTGTGTTCGGTTTTCAATCTGTTGAGAGAAGTATCTGCTTTATAAGCTCCGCACACAAAATAATTATCTTCATTGTTTTCCCTGACTCTACCCTCATGAGTAACAGCTATGCTTTCAACATTCATACATCGTACCTTCTTTTACTGCTCATCCGATTGACCTATTGGTTCACAACGTTCTTTCGTTAAAGTGGCATACCTTTTCAAATTTTCAAAAAAGACTTTGTTTATATCTTGAGATGTATAAAACAAATCATATAGCCCAGCAGAGTCGGATGATGAATTAAAATCACAAAACCAATCAAGTGTTCTTTTAAGTTCATGCTGACAATAGTCAATTTCAGATATCAACGAAAGAAGCCTTTCGGTTTGTTGCAAAACCATTTCATAATCCACAAAACGAGCCATTTTATATCCTCTCAATTCCCCCGACCGCATTTCCGCGGTCGGGAATAAGCATTAGTTTATCTGTTGTCATCTGCTGCCTTAAGTTTATCTGCCCATGCCTGCATTTCATTTGCATAATCATCAAGCATCTGAGAAAAATTTTTGAAAGTTGTTTCAAAATCCGAAAATTCCTGAGCAAGCTTTGTCTGTGCATTACCCGTCCACACATCAGTCATGCCGTTAATAAGTGCCTTAAGCTCTGAAATAACGGTGTCATGCTGGGTTTTGTAATCTCTTGCCTTCTGAACCTTTGAACATGCGCCTTCGTAATCCAAAAAAAGATGTGCCATTTTTGTTTACCTCCTGAATTTTAATTTTTATATTTTTATGCAGATTGGCAACTGCGTAAAATCAGAACAGATTTTTAATTTTTTTAGCTGCTGCAAAATCAGCATCCTGCATTGATTTCAGATATGTTTTCATCGCCGCCGCCGCATCATCATAGGCATCTGCGATTTTTTCATAAGCGGGAATTGCACTGTCATAATTGGCAACGAATTTGTTATGAGAATTACCGTTCCACACATCACAAAGACTGAAAGTTAGCTTCGTTATGTTGCCGATATTTGACCGGTATTCCTCTGCTTTGCTGACCATTGAATTTGCCTTCTGGGTTATTCCACTTTCGTTGATATATATAAGTGTTGACACAATTTCACCATCCTTTTATTTTAGGCTGACAATATGGGTGATACATTTAAACATTGCCGAATCATCGGTACCACAAGTGGTGTTCCAAAAATAAGTTTCACTCAATTCACCATCATGCGTTTGACCACGGTTAGCCACACCGTCTTGCACGTTAAATGTTATTTTTCCGTCAACCTCATTATAATCCGTAAAAACAACTACATGTTCCTTTGTTATCGTTTTACCATCTTTGTTAAGAGTCTCTCTTTGGACCCTTACAGCTATTCCTTCCGGATGTTTATGAAGTTCTTCGGCTGACATTTGTTTGCAACTATCAATATCACCTTTTTTAGCTGCACTTGTAATAGCGTTTTGCAACTTGGTATGTCGTTCTATTGAATAAGAAGTACCGTTTGAGTTAGTATATATTCTAAGACTACCGTCGTCTTTGGTTTCATTGCCCCAGCTTCCTGTTGATCCATCAACTTCATAACCAGTTGTACCTTCTGCTTTATATTTTCCATTTTCTGAATCATAAGGAGTTTTGCTGTGTTTTTTCACAACACAGTCATTTGCAGCAAAAACATCTTCCGGTGTAAATCTTTCAGCTTCTTTGCCATCCAAAGCAAGTCTGTTATTAAGAAGCTGAGTCATTGCAGCAACATTACACCGGCCTCCTCTCTTAACAACAACTCCATCACTATTTACTTTATATACCTGTTGCTGTATCGGAACATTTGCATTGTTTACTCGTTCAACAGCCGCTCTATATTTATCATATCCCGCAGGGAATGTATCAGCCGAGCTAACATCAACCGAAATCCCTCCGCTTGAATTCCCGGAGCCGGATGTATGCGGCTGTTTGCCTGAAATAACGGAAGATATTGCTCCCAATGCGGCAGAGCCTATTAACGTTCCTGTAAATGGTGTGGCAGAATTATCAAACATATCCGTAACAACGTCATAAGCTTTTTTCGTAAAATTCGAAACAAAGCTTTTAACAGAATGAACCATAGAATTCGGACTTGTATCCGAAAGATTAATACTGGAAATGCTGCTCTTTGCGGCGGTAGTTACGGCTTGGATTCCGATTCTGTCAGTTTCCACAAGTCCGCAAATTGAGTCATCAATTGCATTGGCAAGTTTCATCATATTATCAGCTTGATTACCCAATCTTTTTTCAATTGCTTTGATATCGGAATCAAAATCGATTCGTCCGTCATAATAATCGTCAAGCTTTGCCCTTATTTTAGCTAAATCCTTTTTGATTTCTTCAGTTTTATCTGCTGCCTTTTTGGCTTTCGATACTATTAATTCATAATTATCGTTGATAATTATATCCATTTTTACACCTCGCTCCCGTTATCTGCTTCCGCCGCCACCGGACTGCGCATTCTGGTCAGCCTGATTGAGTCTTTCGATTTTTTTGTTAATCTGAGTTTTCAGACTCTGCATATCAGAGATTATATTTGTAAAATCAGATTCCCACTCCTGCATTTTACCTACAGCAGCATCAGCCGATGCACCTTTCCAACAATCAGGAATATCAGAATACAGGTTTCTCACCGTTCTTTGAAGTTCCTTGCAATCATCTATTGAGTCCTGCAGCTTTTTAATCTGATTTTTTGCCGATTTATAATCTAATCGCAACGATTGATTGCTTCCCACTCGAATCACTCCTAATATGTTATCGTTATAATACTTCCGTCATAAATTCGGTTTTGAGTCAATGTTTTGTTATCTTGCAGACGGCGATTGCCGCAATAAAGATAAATGTTGTTTGCACGCATAAGTGAATCCACGCCCGCCGCCTTCAATGCTCTGAGAAGCTCTATGGAAAGAACACCAACTTCAACATCAGAAGGCAATTCCATATCCGCCTCCTGACCGAAGCCACCTATCCTTACGGTTACAATTACACTTTCGGACATTTACTCACCGGTCCTTTCCGAAACAAAACCAAAGCTTTTCAGAACAGAAAACAACTTTGAAATCTCATCTGAAAGAGAAACTTTTCTGATTTCAACATATTCCTCTTCATCAACGAGGTGAGGTTTTATATCTACAGCCATTTTACCGTCAAAAACAAAAACAACACCTTCAGTCAATTCGTATCCCTGCTCAACATTTGAATAAACAGCACTCAAAAAGCTGTGCTTTCCTCCAAAACCTTCAATAATAAGTTCTGCCGTTTCATTATCCATGCCATTGCCAGCGAGCAAAATCTTTCCTTTGTTATTTTCTGTTGATGCAAATTGTTTTGCCTGTGCAAAAATCTTCATCGGAAGATTGTAGTGTTTTGATTCAAAAGACTCACTAATGGGTGCACCCAAAACCGACAGCAATTCAGCCTCAAGCTCCTCTTTCGTGATTTTTTGCATTCTATACTGATCTTTTTCGAAATCCGACCTTAGAATGTTACTGCCATCACTATAGAAAAAAAGAGGTTCAAGATGCTTTCCTCCAATTGTACGGCGCAATAAAAGTGTTTTTTTGCAACTTGAAATAATCTTGATAAACTCATTAACTTTCGGCGAAACAACTGTATTACCGTTAAAATCCATATTCATATATTCTTTTTGAATCAGGCTCTCAACAGCATTATCAACAACAGAAACAATCTGACTTTCCGAAATATGTGACAGTTCATCGGTAATTCCGTGAATCTTTTTTGCTCCTGCTGCAACACATAAATACATCAATTCACACGAACTAAGCATCAATTCATTCATAATTCGTCTTACTCCTTCATTGCTTTAAATTTGGTAGTTTTCTTACCGTTAAAGAACAAACCTTCAAAGCTTTCAAGTTCTTCGTTTCTTTGAGAAAGATTCAAATCCGTATCAAATGCAATATGAGAATTATAGCAATCGCCGAGCATAACCTTAAACCTGCCATTGGAAAGACTTGCTGTTATTCCGTCACCTTTATTATTGCGATCTGCAAGTTTTCTGTTATCTCCTGCAGCAACAAGGAAAACGTTAAGATTCTTTCCAATACGCATAAATGCATTTAAGCGTTTAGCGGTTTCATCGCTGACTTCTTCTATAAATCTATCAAAATTATCAATCACAACAAGCAAGCAATCAGGTGTTGTAATATCTTGTCCCTGATTTTCTTTTCTTCTTTGCAGCTCTGCCGCCAACTCTTCGAAAAACTCATCCATTGCACCAACATTTGTTATATATCTATCACATATTTTAGAATCTTCTTTCCATCGACCAGAGATATCCATAACAATTACTGTTGATGAATATTTGTTTTTGAATTGTTTTGCAATCACTTTCAGCACATTGGTCTTTCCGGATAAAGATGTTCCAGAAATCAACATATAATGCGACAAACTATAATCAAAGAAAATCGGTTTGATTTCATCTGTGCTTAATCCTAAAGTTATTCCTTCTGAACAAACCGAGCCAAAAGCAATTACAGACGGCATGATCGGAATGGGTTGAGGTAAATTGCCTTTCCACGCATTTCTCATGAGTTCTGATATTCTCTTTATCTCACAAACCTTTTCTGCTTCATCATTTACCTCAACCGGCAATGCAGTCTGATATTCAAGCGAAACGTCATTTACTTTTATCAAACCTCGTCCGGCAACGTCTTTAGGTTTAACACCTCTTGCAGAGTTTCCAAGTATCGATGTATATGAAGAATCATCAGTCATACGAAGAACAATTTTCGTTGCAATACTGTTGGATATTCTTTGAGAAATTGAATTGGCAGTTGAAGCGGTAGCTACCAAGATAATCCCATAAGTAGCACCCACTTCTGCAAGGTTTACAAAGAAATCCTGATAATTCGGGTTTTGAGAAAGGAAACCTGACAAGTTATCTGCAGCAATAACTATAAAGGGCATTTTTTCGTTTGTCAGTCTTCTGTAAACTATAAGATTGCCAACACCAGCTTCACCGAATCTATTTTTTCTTTCATTTAAAATGCTTTCCAGAAGCAGAATAAGCTTATCCGCTTTTTCTTTTTCATTTCCGGTTGCAACGCCTCCGACATGAGGATAATCTTTAAACATCCCCATATTAAGACTGCCAAAATCTATGCCATAGATATTAACATCGTCAGGAGAATACGAAAGACAAAGTGACATAATCAAGGTATGCATCAAATTCGTTTTACCTGTCATCGGTGCGCCGTAAATAACGGTATGTCCATTACCGGAAAGGTTAAGCTTTAACGGATATTGTGACTGAGATACAGGGTCATCTACAAGACCGATAACAACCTGCAACCCGTTATCAGTCTCAGGCCATCTTGATCCATCAAAAGAACTGCTAAACAAGGATGGCAAGTATATTTTTTCAGGAAGTTCGGGAGTCCAAACTTTTCTCGCACGAGGAATTCCGTTTTCCGTAACAAATGCATCAATATAGTTGACGACAGCGTCAATTTCACTTATGTAACTTCTCAAACCTACTGTTTTTTCCGTAACAGCAAGATTTTTTCTGCTGCCGTCAAGCCCGATAAGCGAAATTTGTGAAACAGCATCTTTCTTTTCGTTTTTTGTGGGGTTATATGGCGCTCCGCTCCAAAAACTTTGGATCTGTTCAAAAACCTCATAATCGCCAACCTTGATATAAGCTCGTCCGGGGTTGGTGATTCTTGCAGCTTCAGTATGTCCCGAGCCGAGCATATCTGAACTATACGTTGGACCTGCAACCTTCAGACACCATTTGAACCTAAAATTCGCACTAGACTGATCTGATACAACACCCGATGGATTCTGAGTTGACAGAATGGGCCATATGCCCAAGCTTCTACCTGTTTTCATCATACTGTCAACTACCTCACCCGCAAAATCAGGGTAGCGAATTTTAAACTCAGCGAATTCATCAATAATTATAAATGTAATCGGCAGAGGTTCGGTAACTTCTCCATTTAGATATTTTTTTGCATAATCATTTATATCTACCGCACCACAGTAATCAAAAAGTTTTTTTCTTCTTTCCATCTCACTTTTTAGCGCAACAAGATTTCTTGAGATATCTTTATCTATATCGGAGATTGTTCCTGCCAGATGGGGAAGTTTTCGGAAAGGTGTAATCAATCCTGTTCCCTTAAAATCTATAATTACAAAGTTAACTTCACTGGGTGAAAAATTTACTGCCATAGACAAAATCCACGACTGAAGCATTTCAGATTTGCCTGAACCCGCCATACCGGCAATTAGACCAAAGGTGCCGTGCTTTTTCTCGTGAATATCAAACATAAACAAATCACCGTTTGATTTAACACCAATTGGTACCGACAATGATTCATAACTTTTTGCTCTTGTCCATTTTGATGTCAAATCAAGTTCAATAGGTCTGCGAACACCGTAGCCCTCAAGAAATGTTATGCTCTTAGGTAAAGTTATAGCCCCCTTTATGTCTGAGAGTTTCAGAGGTGCAAGTGTTCTCGAAAAGCGTTCATACTCTTCGTTATGAAGTATATCTGTTTCAAAGTAAACAGTACTGTTTTCTCCATTTTTGGTAAAAAGCTTGTTCTTTTCCGATGAAAGCTCAACAAAAACAGACGTATCCCTGGAAAGAGCATCAAAAGTATCGGAAATAATAACAGCTCCCACACCATAGACAAAACTGCATTGTGATATCAATTCTTGTGCTAAAGGACTGGCGGCTATTTGTTCATCCGCAATAACAAATAAATAAAATGGTAACTTTATTTGTTTTTCGTTTTCGTATTCATTGTTTGCCGTTGTTACCCTTTTAGATGCAAGAATATCTGCAACGGATTTTATTATCTCATGAGCAGAAGAACAATCGCAAGCAATATAACGTCGACTTCTGTCTTCGTTAAAACAATGAGGCAACCATTTTATCCATTCCCATTCATCTCGTTCTGAATTCGGAAACAAAGCAACAATCTTTAAATCGTTATATGTATGGAAAGTTGTTGCCTGAATTATCATGTTTTTTACAAGATGTTTTGCCTGGTCACGGTCGCCAAAAACGCCCATAACCGAATTCTTTTTGAAATCAACTGTTATAGGAGCACCATTGATTATCTTATATTTTTCTGTTTCGCTTTTGATTTTTGCAAGCAAATCATCTTCCTGAAGTTCAAATCCGTTGTTTTGAAATTTGGGTTTTAATGCCGATTCCGTTTTGCCGCTTCCAATTCGGAACGTTAGAAAATCATTATCTTCATTTCTTCTATTCCATATTTCTTTTTTTCCGTCAGAAACTATTGTCAAGCACTCTGCTGTTTCGGGAGCACCGTCTTTCATGGACTTCATCTGAATCTGCACTGCAGTTCTGAGTTCTTGAGAAACTTTTTTAATGTATTCGGTATATTTGAAAATTTTTAACTCAAATTTCTTTTTGTATTTCTTCCTAGCTATAAGATGTGTTATAACCGAACTTATTACACTTATTACAGACATAGGCAATGAATATGCCATCGCCATTGAAGAAGTGCTTTTACTCGCCCACGAAATTAACAATCCAACAAAAATCATTGCTATCGGTTGAGTAAGTAAGGAAACAATATTTATTTCCGGTTTGCTTCCAATGTTCGGTGGATTGGTAATCTGCAATTCGCCTGTTTTATAATCTTTTTTCACTCTGGGAGACGGATGAATCATCGGGTAATCCTTCCCCATCGCAGGCTCATTTTGCGTTCTGCAATCTATTTCTTCTCTTTTATCAAAAGAAAGGAAACCATCTGAATAGACAAAATTATAATCAACAACAGATATTACATCACCGTTTTTCAAATATGCTTCAGTAATTCTTTGCCCGTTAACATATGTTCCGTTTGAACTGTTCAAATCAACTATTCGCACATTTTTTCCTGAGAAATAAAAAGCCGCATGATGCCTGCTTACCTTAGGATTCATAATAACAATTGAACAAACATCCTTTTTTCCAATTGTCATCTCATGATTAATTCGAACAGAAATTTGATCTCTTAATTCACACAGTTCTGCTGTCAATATTTCATGTTTGCCGGCAAATACTGCGATTTTTTCTCCGATTCTGATATAACCTTCCGTGAACTTTTGACCATCAAGATATGTCTTTCCCTTGCTGAGCAAAAACACCTTTCCGCTTTTGTCAAGTGAAAAAATCATATGACCCTTTTTAAAAGACTTATGGGGCACTATCAAACTGTCAAACTCATAGTTTCCTATTGAAACGCTGTCCGAATCGGTCAATGGCAACTCGAACTTTTTGCCATCAAAAACAACTTTAACAATTAAATTCATTCAGCCGACACCTTCTATTCAAAATGAATTTCATAAAACCGCCGTAAAGATTTCGCTCTGTTTTTTACAGATTGTCCAATCAAATCAGCTTTTGATTTAACACAAGTCAAAAACGAGAATCAATTAGAAATAACATTAATCTCACAACAAAAATATCTTCTATTATAATCTCTTTAAAAATTTAAGTTATATATAGTTATTATAGCTACTGTAAATATTCGTTTCAATTCGTCACCTTTGAAATAAATAATATTATTTTATAGCAAAATCGGTCACCTAATCAAATCAACTTTGTAAATGCCGGTGACTAATTGACCTCGGTTTAATTATTTGCTAAAATAAAATTATATAAAGTCCATATACGGGGTAATATTATGATTGTTAAATTAGTGAATAGGGCGTTTTCCGAATCCGGTATGAGTAAAACCCAATTTGCAAAAGAGCTTGGTATTGCAAAAAGTTTTATATTAAGAGTTCTTAACGGAGAAAAGCCGCTCAGTCAGAATATGCTTGACGGAATTCTCTCAATAAAAAACATATCAATAGAAACAAAAACTGCTCTTAAAGAAGAATACGAAAAACTATCTTTCGGTGCAAAAAATTATGAAGATGTGCAGTATCTTATTAAGCTGATTAACGGTTTTGATGAGTCAATCAACCGTCGTGACAGCGTATATGTCCGAGAGGAGATTTTAGAAAAAGTACTTTTCGGCAACCAATTTAACTTCTGTGTTAACAGCGAAAGTGAACTCTATGAGATAGTAAGTTTCTTTGTAAAAAGAGGTTTATATAAATCAGAGTCACGCTTCTATTCAAATTTCTCTTTTTCACAGAAGATGTTGTCTTCGTTGTTATTCACGCTTTTTTATGAAAGAGATTTCAATGTTGGTTTTGATTTTTGTCATATAGTCAACATAAAAAATGATGACATTCATACTATTCTGAATAACGTTTTTGAGGCATTAAAATGGAGTGAGCTTTGTTTTAACACCTTAGGTGCTTCGGCAGAAAATCATCCTATTGGAGCAATTTTTCCGTATTATATCATTACGGATGAGGTTGTTATTATTTTCAACGAAGATTGCAGCAAAGCGACTATATTCAATGACAAATCAACGGTTGATTTCTATGCAGATTACTTTTCGAGAATAAAGCTCCAATATAGTCCGCTTCTGGATTTCCATATTGATGAATTTGAATGTCTCAACAGCAATGTTCTTTCAAAATACAATTTACAAACCAGTATTGACGGTGCACTCTGCGTAATGCAGTTTACTGACGTTGAAATTTTAGATAAAGTTGTACCAAACCAAATTCCTCAACGTGAATTTTTAATTCACTCGGCACTCAATTATTTTCAATCAACATTCAACAAAAACCCCGTTCAATATTTAAGTAAAGACTCTCTTTCAAAATTTGCTGAAGACGGAGATTTAAGATTAATCAGTCCAAAAAACTTCTATCCCGTTCCCATTGATTTCAGAAAAAAGCTTTTTGAAAATATGAAACCAGGATTAAACAACATTTATGTAATGAATAGCGAGAAGATTTCGCCGTACAAAGAAATGGATATACACATTTTTGATAAAAAGCTTTCGATTATGCTTTATCCAACAAATAAAAAATCGCCTTATTATTCAATATATTACGAAATACTTTTTGAGAAAAACAGAGCACTTGAAATAGTATTTAAGAACATGGCAAAACTATTGAATAATTCAGATTATGTTTATGGAAAAGAATTCTTGAATGAAACTGTAGAAAAGATGATATTGAAATGTTCTTTTAGTGATGACAGCATCTGAACCAAAAGACAATTAAACACATATCTTTATTTACATATCACAAAGCAAAAGTTTTAAAGCCCTGCAAGTTGACATCAAATCAGCTTACAGGGCTTTGTTCTTATGTATTTATCTCATATCAGATAATGGTGTGTAATCTGTATTATTTAGCAGATATTCTTCCATCTTACCGCTGATCAGTAATCTGACATAGCTCATAGGCTCGTTGTAGATGAGATAATCAAGTTCCGATACTTCGTACATATTGTTTGCATATTCGTTTTCGACGGCGATGCAGTCGATTGACACCATAGAACCGTCAATAAGTTTAACCTCAACACAGGCGGTATCGATATTAAATTCACAAGAAATAATGTTATTAATCATAAATAAAAACTCCTTTTAATAGTTTAAAAAACGTAGGAAAAGTAGGCTCTGGAATCGTTGAGTTAATAGTGATAAGGAACTATTAGAAAACCTATCAATGTTAGCTGACGGTTTCACGGTGCAAACGGAAAACACCGTCTGATTCCTAACAGGAATACAGGCGGTATTATAATTTTAATAGTAACCAAGGAGATTATCTATATGAATTGTATTAAATCTTGTGAGTTCAACATCGATACAGCCTGCGTTGAAGTAGAATTAACCGACGGCTCAATGGTATCAATCGACTACATCGCAGTTGAAAACGAATACGCAAACAATATGTACGAAACATCAGAACTTGATTATCTCATCTATAATGAACTGACGAGCTATGTCAGATTACTGTTAAGTGGCAAGATGGAAGAATATCTACGAAACAACACAGATTATACGCCATTATCTGATATGAGATAAAACATTATTGTACTATAGACATTTTTTTCTTCTTGATGTATTATTAAAATGTGTTTTTACGATGTTTATAAACCGTATTAAAGGAGCGTTTTAAATGAACGTATTAATTATTGACGGTCAAGGCGGTCAGCTCGGAAGTCAGATTATAAAGGCGGTTATCAGCCGTTATCCCGATATCGATTTAACTGCTGTCGGCACAAATGCCGCCGCCACAACCGCAATGGTGAAAGCCGGAGCAAAGAAAGCGGCAACAGGCGAAAATCCCATAATAGTTGCCTGCCGTAAGGCTGACGTAATCATCGGACCGATCGGGATTGTTATTGCCGATGCACTTCTCGGCGAAATTACACCCGATGCCGCAAAAGCCGTAGGTCAGAGTGATGCGGTGCGCATTCTCATTCCCATAAACAAATGCAAAAACCTTGTGGCGGGAGTTACAAATCTTACCCTGACTTCGCTTATCGAAGATGCACTTGCAAAACTTGACAAAATAATAAACAACCACTTGAAATAAATTGGATTCAGTTGTATAATTAATCCGTTATTCAGAAGAATAACGTCGGAACAGAAGTTCCTTTCTATTTGATTATAAATTCAATATGTTTAATGCTAAGAAGGCGTCTGTTTCTCTGAAGAGAAACTACGCCTTTTTGTGTGCAGAAAGGAATCTTCTATGAAAAAACAAAACAAATTGGTAAATCTCGCTCTTGCGGCAATGTTTCTTGCGCTCGCTTATGTTATGCCGTTCCTGACAGGTCAGGTGCCTCAGATAGGTTCAATGCTTTGTCCCATGCATATCCCCGTTATCATCTGCGGATTTGTCTGCGGTGCACCGTGGGGATTGATTGTTGGGTTTGCGGCACCGCTGCTTCGCTCGCTGACTCTCGGAATGCCGCCTCTTTTCCCCGTTGCGGTTGCAATGGCTTTTGAACTTGCAACATACGGACTTTTAAGCGGTATTCTCTACCGTGCGTTCCCGAAAAAGAAAGGCTACATATATGCAACTCTTATCATTTCAATGATAATCGGTCGTCTTGTTTGGGGAGCTGTTCAGTTTACTTGCATGGGATTTGATGCATCAAAATTCGGAATTGCCGCATTCTGGGCAGGTGCAGTAACAAATGCATTACCCGGTATAATTCTTCAGATAATTCTCATTCCCGTTGTGGTTATGCTTCTGGAAAAAACAAAACTGATTAACAAGAGGTTATAATGGATAAAAAAGCTGTTTCAGCATTCTTTGACTCGTTGGCAGATTCCTGGGACAACGATATGATAAAAGTTCAATGGAAAATTGATAAAATACTCGATGTTGCAGAAGTAACAGAGGGTAAAACGGTTCTTGACGTTGCCTGCGGTACGGGTGTTCTGATTCCCGATTATCTCAGAAGAAACGTTAAAAAGTGCGTTGCAGTTGATATTTCCGAAAGAATGATCGAAATCGCAAAAGGCAAGTTCAGTCAATATGATAATGTTGGGTTCTTGTGCGCCGATGCAGAGCAATATGAATTTTCAGAAAAATTTGACTTCATTGTGATATATAACGCGTTTCCGCACTTTGCCGACCGTGAACAGCTTTTTAAAAATCTGTCAAAGTGCCTAAAAAATGGCGGAAGAATTACAATTGCTCACGGTATGAGCAGAGAAGCTCTCATAAAACATCATTCGGGTAGTGCCGAAATGATTTCAACCATTCTCCCCAAAGCAGAGGATTTAGCTAAAATAATGAAAGCTTATTTTAACACTGACACAATAATTTCAACAGATGAAATTTATATTGTTTCAGGGATAAAATAAAATACAGCTCGGAGTGCCATGCATTCCGAGCTTTTGTTTGCATCAATATTTGCGTTATCTCATTATGTGCTCTTTATTCCGTTTTTTTATATACTCTCCGGTAAAACATCACTGATAGAACCATTGCAACCGACCAGCCGATAGGCCAAGCAAGCCAGATGCCTGTTGTACCGAACGGAATGGATAATGATTTGGCAAGAATCACACGGAGTATAAGGTCGGTAAAGGTCGCTATCATAAACTTGTTCATCATTTCTGATCCACGTAACACGCCGTCTGCAACGAGCTTTGCCGAAATTACTATATAAAACGGTGCGAGAATACGAAGAAGCTCAATACCGACATCCATGGCGGTACCGTTTGGGTTATCAAGGAAAATACAGAGCAGGTATTTTCCTGCAAAAATATAGAGTATAGTCAACGGTATGCAAAGCATCCATACCAGTTTAATACCGGATTTAAAGCCTTCTTTTACACGTTCAGGCTTCTGTGCTCCAAGATTTTGTGCGGTAAAGTTAGAGATACCGTTGCCGAGAGTGGTAAGTGATGTAATAACTAAGTTATTCAGTTTGATAGAAGCCGAATAACCTGCCATTACTGCCGAACCGAAGGAGTTGATAATACCTTGAATGATTATATTACCGACAGAAATAAAGCTTTGCTGTAAGATACTCGGAATAGCGACAACCGATATTTTACAAAGTAATTTCCATGAAAAAATCTTAGATTTTTCGGTTGTCTTGATTTTTGCTAAACGTATAAAAACAACGATAACGGCGAGTATACAACTGATTCCTTGGCAGATAAAGGTTGCCCACGCTACACCTGCTACTCCCATTTGAAATGAGGTCACAAACAGTATGTCCATACCAATATTTGAAAGTGATGAGCAGACAAGGAAAATAAACGGTGTTTTGGAGTCTCCAAGTGCCGAGAAAATTCCTGTAGCAATATTATAGTAAAATACGAAAGGTAATCCTAATATATAAATATCCAAATAAAGTTTGGAGTCCGCTAAAACATTATCGGGTGTGTTGATAAGGTGCAAAAGATCGGTACAAAATATTACGCCAACAGCCATCAGTATCACACAAAGTATGCCACCCGCAATCAGGGTTGTATAAATGGCGCTTTTCATTTCTTTATAGTTTTTTGCACCAAAAAGCTGAGCTGTAATAACCGAGCAACCGATATTACAACCGAAAGCAAACGCTATAAATATCAAGGTGATTTCATAACTGTTTCCGACTGCCGCCAACGCATCTTCGCCTACAAATTGCCCTGCAACAAAGCTATCGGCAATATTATATAACTGCTGAAAGATAATACTTCCAAACAATGGCAGACAAAACTTCCACAAAACGGAGGACGTTTTACCGACTGTCAAATCTTTGTTCATTTAGGTCTCCTCCTAATTGTTTTCCGCATCGCTGCGATAAAGGCAGAAAAAGCTAGCGCCATTTAGACGAGAATAGTACCGATTACATTCAGCATTAAACATTCAAATACAGTCCCCCTACAATTTAATCTTTGCTATTTACGTATGCATTTATGGCTTTTAGTCAAAACAGTTCTGTTTTGTATTGACATACGCTTTCTTTTGTATTATAATCCAAAAGCTTATATGTGTAAAATGTATATTTTATATTTGTTATATGTCAAATTGATATGGATGTGAGCTTGATGAACATTAGCTATGATTATTACAGAATCTTTTATTATGTTGCGAAATGCGGCAGCTTTACGAAGGCAGCAAATGCTTTGCTCAGTAATCAGCCAAACATTACAAGGGCAATCAAAGCGTTAGAATATGAACTTGGATGTACGCTTTTTATTCGTTCCAACAAAGGCGTAACGCTCACACCTGAGGGCGAAAAGTTATATCTTCACATAGCAGTGGCTTTTCAGCAAATAGAAGCCGGAGAAGCAGAAATATCCCTTGATAAAACTTTGCAGAAAGGTATTGTTTCTATCGCTGTGAGCGAAGTAGCACTTCACGGCTTACTTCTGCCAGTGCTTGAAAATTATCACATTTCATATCCCGGTGTCCGAATAAAAATATCAAACTGCTCTACTCCGCAGGCAATTACAGAACTGAAAAACGGTCTTGCCGATTTTGCTTTGGTAACTACGCCGACAGGAATTAAAGATGATATGAAGTCCGTGAACATCAAATCTTTTTCATCTGTCGCAGTATGCGGAACGGCATATTCCAAGCTAAAAAACAAGGAAATGACTCTTAAAGAGATTACCGAATATCCTATTGTAAGCCTTGATTCGAAAACAAAGACTTATGAGCTTTATTCCAAATGGTTTTCAGATAACGGGCTTGTATTTTCTCCTGATATAGAAGCCGCAACGACCGATCAGCTTTTACCGATGATAAAGCACAATCTCGGCATCGGATTTGTACCCGAAATGTTTGTCGAAAACGAAAGCGAGAGTGAGAGGATTGTTCGGTTGAATCTTAAGGAGAAAATCCCAAACGGTTCTATCTGCCTTGTAACAAAAAAGAATCGCAGTCCAAGCGTAGCTGCCCAGCAACTGGTCGATATGCTTTGTGGCGTTAAAGCAAGTTCACAGTTAAATGAGCCGAAAGCACAACGGAAATGAAAAGTCGCGATAGAGCATCGCAATGCTACGGGTTAGCAATAACCCTATCAGAAGAAGATGTCGAGTGCGCCCGGTTATTCTGTATGAATAACCGGGCGCACTTTTTATTTGTTGTATGATCAGGTAATTGTTTCCCTTGCCATCCTGAATCTGTATTCTGTGTAGAGTTCCAAACCAAGCGGCATAAGACAAAGAACAGCATAACCTATGTAGAAAAGATAAGACACAGAAGTTATGGGAGTGATAATTATTTTCGGGTCATAGACTATTTCGGTTTGTTTGAGCATAACGCCCATTACCGTCAGCGTTATATTTGCAAACATGGCAATAACATAAGCACGGTCACGGTTATCAAAACGATAAATTGAAAACGCTTTTCTGCCCCGAAGCAGACTGCCACGACTCTGCATTGATTCGGATTGCAGAGAAAGAGAATCGATTATCCATGTTATCATTATTGAAAAAATACGAATGCAGTTTCGAATACGTGAAAAAATATTCCCTTGATTTATACCTCTGCCGATTCCTCGCTGTGCGGTGTTTATTTTCTTTGCCTCGTATTTAATTCTCGGCACCATTCTCAGAAGAATAGAAAGGAAAAGCGAAAGCTTGGGACTTGCTTTACCGAAAAGATAAACTACCTTATCCGATGTGAATACGGAATAAATGCAGGAAAACCATATCATTGCGCCCGAAACCGTAAGACCGATCACCGCGCCGTAAATCAGCGATTCAAGCGTGATGCTGTTGCCGATAAGATTCTGCTCAATAACGGTAACTCCGAAGTGATTGTACGTACTATAATAAAGAGCAAACGCACTTGTTAACGGCAACAACACAGCATCAAAAATAACCGCTTTCATACCGTTTCGTTTAATGCTGTATGCAACAGCACTCAGAAACGAGATGGCGAGAAAAATGGGATGCCTGAAACAGAGCATACCGTACAATACCGATACAAAATAAATCAGGTTAACCGCAGGATGACAAAGCTCAAATCCCATTTTCATCCTCCAGCATTCCGTATTTCTGCTTCACTCTGTCGAGTTTTTCAAGAAGCGGTTTTCCGAAAACAAGCATCATAAGTGCGGTGCAAAGCCCTTGACTTACATTCACGGGGAATCCCGATGCGAGAGATGCTGTTATTGTTGAAATATTGATTTCAGGCATCATAATGAAGATATGTGAAGTGTCAAGCAGAGGTCCTATCCAGATAACAACTGCAAGGAATCCGAATATTGCCATAATCCACGGCTTTTTCGGGATTTTATTCTTAATGAACACAAAGCCTGCGAGCATTCCGCCTGCACCGTAAGCCATCATCTGCCACGGCATATATGCTCCCTGACCGTAAAAGAAATTGCTTGCAAATGCTGTTATTGCTCCGACGATAAATCCCGCTTCGGGGCCGAAGGCAATGCCCGTAAGCATAATTATCGCAAATGCCGCTTTAAAATGCGGAATGGGAATTGCGACACGCCCTATAACGGCAAGAGCAATCATAACAGCCAATATAACAAGCTCTCTTGCCTGCGGTTTTCTTTTTTCAAATGCCATAAAAAACGGAACCGAAAGTTCAATTATGATAAGAACACCTGTTATGTAGTAGCCTTTTCCGGGAAGTTTATCTCCGAGAAACAAAGTTAAAGGAATTAAAGCAAGAAACACAATCAGCATTGCAACGTTTGATTTTTTCATACTGTTCCTCCCTTGTTTTTGCGGTAAAGCTCAACAACATTTTCTGCGGTAACGGCATTTTTGAAAACGTGTTTGCTCATACGGTTTGCCGCTGTTGTGTAGAAACTGTTGCTACCGAAGAAGTTCTGCGGAGTTTCGGTTGTAAGTATCTGACCGTCAAAGAACATGCTCACTCTGTCTGCATATTTTGCACAGAACTCAACGTCGTGCGACACCATAAGAATTGTTATGCCTTGACTTTTGAGTTTGTTGAGTATAGTCGCAAACGTTTCTTTGAAGAAGCTGTCCATACCCTTTGTAGGTTCATCAAGAAGAAGTATTTTCGGTTCGGTGAGAAGCACTTTTGCAAGCGCAGCTCTTTGCTGTTCACCGCCCGATAAATCATAGGGGTGATTATTCATCAGGTCCGTTATCTGACAAGTTTCCGTAACTTCATTTATCTTGTTTTTATCCTTTGTCATTTCTGCGAGTTCGTCAGATACTTTGCTTTTTACAAAAAGACTTTTGGGGTCTTGAGGAAGCATTGAAACGCAGTTTTTGAAAAGCTCGCCCGATTTGAACTTGTTTACGGGCTTGCCGAAAACCTTGATTCTGCCACGGTAAGGTTTGCAGATTCCGCAAATCGCCTTTAATGTTGTGGATTTACCTGCACCGTTGCCGCCGACTATTGCGGAAATACTTCCCTTTGGAATTTCAAGGCTGACACCTCTGAGGATATCGGGGGTGTCTTTTTCATATCTGAACCATAACTCTTTGAGTGATAAAGCAGGATTTTCGATGTCATCATCGATATTTTTGCAAGGGATTTCGGCGATTTGAGGTTTGATTTCAAACTCTTTATTGAGCCACGCTCTGCCTTCTCTGACTGTCAGAGGGCAATCACCGTCGCCGTCTGCGTTATAGAAAACACGAACGGGCGTGGGCATAGCCGTGAACATCGGATTGTTTTGTTCGTAAAGAAGCTTGCCGATATTTCTCGGTGTGTCATCAGCGATGATTCTGCCCGAATCCATAACAATTGCTCTGTCAGCATAGGGAAAAATATCCTCAAGGCGGTGCTCGGTTATGATAACGGTTGTGCCGAGCTCGGTGTTGATTTTTCGAACCGTATTGAGAAAATCTGATGCGGCAATGGGGTCGAGCTGACTTGTCGGTTCATCGAGAATAAGAACTTCAGGTTGCATTGCCATAATTGATGCAAGGTTGAGAAGCTGCTTCTGACCGCCCGAAAGAACTGCAACATCTCTGTGAAACCAATCCTGAATACCGAAGTAACAAGCCATTTCGGCAACTCTTGAACGCATGGTTTTCTGGCCACAACCGAGGCTTTCAAGACCGAATGCAAGCTCGTGCCAGACCTTATCCGTCACAATCTGGTCATCGGGATTCTGCATAACATAACCGATTTTTGATGACTGCTCACGGTTGTCTGTGTCATTGAGTGAAACTCCGTTGAAAAGTATTTCACCCGTTCTTTTTCCGTGAGGAGTGAGAACGGTTTTAAGATGTCTGAGAAGGGTTGTTTTACCGCTTCCCGATTTTCCGCAGAGAACGATATATTCACCTTTTTCTATTTTGAGCGACACATTATCAAGTGATTTTTTATCTTTTGAGGTCGGATAATAAAAACTCAGATTTTCGATTCTGAAATGTTCCATTGTATAACCTCCTTAACGTTTAATATTGTTGGAATCATAAGATATCCGAGATACGCGATAAATCCGATTACATTAAAACCGTTTATCGGTGTGATGTTTCTTTCGGGAAGAAATTCGGCGTTCATTCCGCCGTTTGCAGCAAAGAAGACAACAATTCCGAGCAGAGTAAGCATAATTAATGTCAGAACCCAATCAGTTTTCGTCATACGGTAAACCATAAAGCTTGTCCGTTTTGTCGCGCCGTAGCCTCTTGAACGCATTGAATCGCTTGTTGTGATGCTTCCTTCAAGTGCCCATGAGGTGAGAACACCGATAACGGTCATTCCCGAACCCAGTTTATCTTTTATTGATGATTTTCCTGCCGTTCCTTTGCCGATTGAACTTCTGACACCTATAATCTGTTTTGCTTTCTGCAAAAGATTGGGTATCATACGGAACACCATAACGAGAAGAAGCGACAATGACGGCGCGAGATTGCCGAAAAGGCAGGTGACCTTATCTCCCGTCAGCACCTTTCCGTAGCACCCGAACCACAGAATCATCAATACAAACGTTGCCGCTACCGCTACACCGTAAATGAGTGCTTCAAGGGTGTAGGGTCTGTCAAAATATGTGAACAGAACCGTCACTCCTCTTGTGTTCACAATCGGATTAAAAAGTGTGATGAATATGAAAAGAGGTATCATCAGTAATAAATTTTTGATTTCTTTTCTGCCGCCCAGCAAAAAGTAATACACTCCGCTTGCAAATATGCCTGCAAGCAGATAAACGGGGTGCTGCAGAAGAACACCGAAGCAGATTGCTCCGATAAAAAACAGCACATTCACCGCAGGATGAAGTTTTGAGAATGCGTCATCTTTCATATTATTCCCATCGTTCTGCACCAACATCTTCACCAAGTCCGTTACAGGTGTAGCACCAGACGATTTTTTCACCGCCCGTTAAATAATAACTTGAACAACCGTAATTCGGGAACCATCCGTTCACTTTATACATCCATCCCGATTCGCTGCCGCAGTCAAATTCATAAAGATTATTGATTCCTTCAATATAATAGCTGTCATACATAGGTGTCCAACTGTACTCAATCGGAATGTTATACTGTCTGCAAACTCTGTTCAGAACATCAAATACTGTTTCACCTTCTTCAAATTCAACCGTTACTTCCCTGAGAATGACTCCGTCATCGGGAACATACGGTGCTTTTGCCGGGTCGAGATTATCCATATTATTGAGAATTGTATCACAGCGTATGGTTATCGTACAGGTAAGCTTTTCTTTTGTTGTTTCAACAGGTTTTGTTGTGGTCGGTTTTGCAGTTGCAGGTTTAGTTGTGGTTACCGGCTTGGTTGTGGTCGGCTTTGCGGTTGTGGGTTTGGTTGTAGTTACGGGTTTGGTTGTAGTTGTAGCTTTGGGTCTTGTTGTTCTTTCATTATTTGTCTCAGACGTTGTTTCAGTAACAGTTGTTGATTCGGTTATGTAAACAGAGTAATCACGCCTTGTTGTGGTCGGTCTCTTTTTTGTTGTTTTTTCTGTGGTTGTCTGTGTTTTGGATGTTGTCGGTTTTGTGGTTGTTTCGGCAATTGTTGCCGTAGGCTCTTTCTTTTCCGTGATTGAAGATGTTGTTTCTTTTTTAGTCGTTTTTTCGGTATGAGTTGATGTTACGGTTTCTGTTGAATTGCTGACTGTTGTTGTTTCGCTTGAACCGTGCATCTGTTCCCATCGTTCATTTTCGAGTTTATCCAGATCGTCGTTTGAGAAAACGAGAGTTTTTGTTCCGTTGGCTTTTCGTATTTGTGAAATGTTGAAATCATTGAGGCTTTTAACAGAGAAATTTCTTACGGATTCCTTATCGCCAATCCATTCAAGCATCTGACCCTCGGTTGCTTCACCGACAGAGCCTTGATAAACGCTGATACTTTGTGCACCTTTGCGGACACTCAGGGTTGCAACTGAATTGCTGATTTCAGTCTGCTTATCTGCAAATTCAAGTGAAACAGAATTGCTTGTGTTAACAAAAGCTTCGCCGACATTAACTTTAAGGGCAAACTCGTCGGAAACGGGATTTATGATTTCTGCATCGGCATTCTGACCGAGAGCAATATAGTTTTCGCCCAAAGCAATTCTGACGGTTGCACCGGGGTCGCAAGTAATTTTATCTCCTTTGCGGAGAACAGTTTTATCAGTTGTTGCATAGGCAACTCCGTCACGCTGCAAGGTTATAATACCGCGAAAATCCGTAAGAACGGCGGTTTTTTCATCGGATTTGTCAAACCAACCTTTGATATGACCGACACCCAGGATTCCCGATATTGCAATAGCAATAATGACAGCAACCATCACTATATTTGCTATTTTCTTCTTTTTCATAAAATTGCCTCCTGACGGTATATAAAAGTTTTAAAAACCGAATTATTTTCAAAGGAAGGGAGTCGGCTGCTGCATTTAAACAACAGCCGACTGTGTCAAAATCAGAATGAGAATATACTTCTGAAAAAGGCGATTATCTGATTGAATATTTTTATAAACCAATTGATAATCTTTTCAAAGAGACTGAGTTCCTTTTCGGTTGACAGCTCATTAAACTCTGTTTCTGCAGATGTTAGAATTTCATAATTTTCAACGAGAGCTTTCTGTTCGTCTGTAAGTGCATCATAAGCAGCTCTTGCTTCTTCGATAGCACCCTTACTTTCTGCGGTAACTGTGCCGATAGCGGAAATCATTGCTTCAACATCGTCCGCAGCCTTGATATCATTTTCAATTTTCGCAAGTGCTGTTTCGGCAGTTATGAGAGTTTCATAGTTTTCAACAAGTGCTTTCTGTTCGTCGGTAAGTGCATCATAAGCGGCTCTTGCTTCTTCGATAGCCGATTTGCTTTCTGCGGTAACTGTGCCGATTGCGGAAATCATTGCTTCAACATCGTCCGCAGCCTTGGTGTTATTTTCAATCTTCGCAAGTGCTGTTTCGGCAGATGTGAGAGTATCATAGTTTTCAACGAGAGCTTTCTGTTCGTCTGTAAGTGCATCATAAGCAGCTCTTGCTTCTTCGATAGCGTCCTTGCTTTCTGCGGTAACTATACCGATAGCGGAAATCATTGCTTCAACATCGTCCGCAGCCTTGGTGTTATTTTCAATCTTCGCAAGTGCTGTTTCGGCAGATGTGAGAGTATCATAGTTTTCAACAAGCGTTTTCTGTTCGTCTGTAAGTGCATCATAAGCAGCTCTTGCTTCTTCGATAGCGTCCTTGCTTTCTGCGGTAACTGTACCGATTGCGGAAATCATTGCTTCAACTGCATCGGCTGCTTTTTCATCTTTTGTGTAAATATCAACATCGCTCATATCATAAAGTGATGTTTTGCCGTCAAGGAAACGGAAATATGATGCCAGAGCATACTGTGCCTGCTCTGTTGCCATACCGTTTATGCCTGCATCGGGAATATGTGCAAATCCGCCGCCTTCAACAGCAAACAGACACATTGCATCAACAACGGAAACACCATTCTTTACAAATCGGGGATCTGTTTCGGGATTAATACCAAGTGCAGTTAACGCAACGATAACCTGCGCGCAGGATTCGCTGCAAATGCCGTCGATTGAACCGAATCCGCCATTATCATACTGTTTTTCAGAAAGGCAGATAATTGCTTTGTCAATCGCCGCTTTGACTTCGGCATTTGTTTCGTAATACGGAGCAAGTGATTGAATTGCCATACCCGTCATATCGGGGTCGGCGACTTTGCCCGAAAGTGCCCAACCGCCGTCTTCAAGCTGTTTTTCAAGAATATAAGCAATAATCTTTTCACGGGTAGCCTGCTCAGTTGCATCTGCATTAACGGGAATTTCATAGCCGTGGCAGTCAAATGCAATCAATGCCCAGATTGGACCGTTGATACCCTGCTTTTTCAGATATGTCATATCGGTCAGACCCATAAGAAGATTATGACCGTCAACATCGGTTACATCATAACCTGCAGATGTAAGAGCGAGAATAACTCGTGAATTATCGGTTGATTTTGCTCTGTGGAGCTGCTCTTTATCGTTGATTTTTTCATTTACATAATTAACAACGTTTTCATAATACCCTTCGGGGCAGTCGTAGCCTGAACGGGTAAGGTCAATTACCATCCATTCGCCGCCGACAGAACCAACGAAAGGCGTGCCGAGAGAATTTATGTATGTACCCGTTGCTTCATAAATTGCCCTGTGGTCTGCATCCGAAGCATCTGCAAGCAAGGTTGCAAAAGAATTTTCTGCATCGGTGAGAATGGAATAGTTTTCAACAAGCGTTTTCTGTGAATCGGTGAGTGCATCGTATGCTTCACGGGCAGAATAAATATTCTTATAGTTAAAAATTGTTACCGAGCCGATAGCTGAAATCAGTTCTTCAACAGCATTCGCCGCCGCTTCATCGGCAGCTGCCTGAGCATCCATCAAATCATCATAAACAGCCTGTGCTTCTTCAAGGTCTGCAAAATTGAAAACAAGTTCTTTTTCCGAATCGGTAAGTGCATTGTAAAGCTCCCAGGCAAAGTTAATAGAATCTCCGCTTTCTGCCGTTACCTCTCCGATATCATCAATAGCAATAATAACTTCAATTATCTGTTCGGTCATAAGAACCGGTTTAATAACCCAGCTTCCCGGTTTGTTGTAAGAATTCTCAAGACCGAGAATAAGATAGAATTCGTCATAAGCTTTGTTGTTATCATCCGTGTAGCCAAATCCGTAGCCTACACCTGAATCGTCACCGAAATCCCAATAATCTTCATGTGCGGAAGAATCTTCAATGAGATAATTGACACCGTTGACATTCCATCCCATTATGTCACTGTCAACATAAAAATCGATATATACAATATAATTGTCATACTCATCGGCTACAAATGAATATGATGTGGTTTTTCCTGCTGTGGCATTACCGTCCCAGAACTCACTTTCATCGCTGAAATTATAATTGATGATACCGCCCTCATAAACAGAGTCATCAAGTTCTGTCAAGTCAATTGTGAACAGAAGGTCGGGCTCACCTTTTACCTTTACGGTTGCAAACGCAGGTGCGGAAACGATATCTGCAGGATTCTCCATACCGTAGCCGCCGTCAGCCCATACATACCATGTTCCGGCAGATGGGAAGGCGATTGTTACAAGCCCGTTATCATCGGTTAGGGTGCTGCCCGAAGGTACACCGTAAGCAGTTCCGTAATAAACGGTATAACCGATTTCAGGGTCAAATGCCGCAGCTCCGCCGTTCATCCAGTCTGAATAACTGCGAACCAAACCAAGCTCAAGTTCTTCATTAACGGAAGTGTTATATGTATGATTGAGATTTCCTTGTGAATCGGTAAAGTAATGGAATCCTGTTGTGCTGTCACCCCAGAACGCCCAGCTTGTGTAGTGCGCAATATTCAGAAAGTCGCCGTCGTTAAGGACGATCTGGTCTGCGGTCAGACCCCAACCGTCAACTGCGGGATATGCACCGTTAAGGTCATAGCGGAGATTCTCATCGGAGAAACCGAAAAGACCGCCTGCAAAATAAATACTTCCTGCACTTCCGCTGACGTATACATCCGACCAATCAAGTCCGAGTATTATTTCGTGAACATAAATATAAAGGTGAAGTGCGGTGAGCTCGGGAACATTGTCACCGTCTGCATCGTATGCATATCCGTCAAGATAATAATCGCCGAGATCAATCTCTGCAAGTTCATCAAGGGTCACGGGATAAAATGCCATCGGAGTGCCGTTGCTGTCGGTTACAAACTGACTGTCATCGCTGATTGAAATATAAACTGTATCGGGTTCGCTTGCCGATATTGTTAAGGGTATTGCGGATAAAATCATTGCAAGAATGATAAAAATACTGATAATTTTTTTAGTCATTGCCGTTTGTCTCCTTTTTGAAAGCTGTCTGTTGTTTTTTTTTCTTTTTATTTTTTGGGGGCATTATCTTCGGTTCTTTTAACCCTGCCGTTTCTAAAGCTCTCGGCCACGGACCCAAAAAGGCTTTGATGCGTGATAAAGTCACCACATCAAAATCATCCTTTTTCGGGAGCCTGCCAAGCTCCTTGTTTTTTTCTCGCAGTTGCTCCATTGCCCACTGCTTCTTTTCCTCAGTTATCACATTTTCACCTCACAAAAAACAAAACTCTTTCAACCGGAAACAGGTTGAAAGAGTACAACAGACATATCAAAAGGTTGGCAACACGGCATTGTTATTACTATTAAACAGTCAGCGGATACTGTGTTTTTTAGGTAACAAAAAAAGAATGCACGATTTCAAATGCCTTATCAGCTTTTGAATAATCGGTTGCACTCTTCTCACCAAAGTTGTGTTTTAACCTAAAAAAGACACGGCAGGTGTTCTGACTTTATAAAGCATAAACTCTGCTTCAAATACAGTAATGGCGGTTGTTCAGGATTCGAACCTGATTTCCCTTTTGATTTACTCAGCGTACAACTTTTCAAACCGTATCTTATCAATTCATATTCAATTGCATATTATTATACTCTCATTTGCTGATGTTGTCAAGGAGCAAAAAATCACTATTGACACTGAGATAAAACTGATATAAAGTTATAGCGAACATTTGTTTGCTATAACTTTAAAATATTTTATTTTTTCGTCAATTTTCAGGAAATATTTTTGCGTTCTCATTCCATTATAAATGAAGGCAAATATTTTTTAACTTTTTTGAAAATGTAGGAAAAATATATCTGCTTTCATTCCATATAAAGTGAGTGGAGTGTTTTTGGTTGCAAATAATTTTGAACAAACTGTAAATTATTGAAATAACAGGAAAAATTTATTCTATTCCATTCCTTTATAAATGGGAGGATAAAAATTCTTCGTAGTGAGGTGATGCAATTATATCGGACAACCCTAATATCAGTTACATTGTAAAACTCCCGAATCAGATAATAACCATTCCGCAGAACAGTCATCTTGCGTGGCTTCCGTTGTTTTACGCTCTCCCCAAAGAGCTTGTAATAAAACGGAAGGATTATCTTGATATTCCAAGAAATCCGTATGATATTCTTTACACGGATAAATATAATTATCTGATTAACGACGATGTTTTTCCTCAGCTCATATGGGAATCGTATGCGTGGTCGGTGTGGCAGTTCATTCAGGTTCCCCGCCGTGACGGTTACGGTAATATCCCCGGCAAGTGGACAGATTATTCAGGTGATTTTCCTCTGTGGCGGTTGTGCTATGTAATTCAGAATTAC
>JAFUNA010000038.1 GCA_017473165.1 Clostridia bacterium
GACGGCGTCCTCGACGTCCCGAATGCACCGTCAGGTGTATAACAAAATTTATTGCAAGCTTTCAGCTTGCACGGGTTGTCGAGTCGCCAACCCCTACACGCACATTTTAATATAATTGCGTCGCAGACCCTTAACTTTGCATTTTGCACTTTGCACTCTGCACTTCAGATTGTGGTGGCTTGCTTGTTAAGTATGCTTAATTGTTAATCAAAGTATAAAAAACGGCACCTTCATAACGAAAGTGCCGTATATTTGTTAAAGCGCAAACGATAAAACCATAAACACAACCCATACAATAAAGGTTATTGCATATTTTTCGGCATAAGCACCGATGAGGGTGATGAACGAGGGAATTACCGCAAGAATTCTGCCGATGATGTTCCCTTTTTTCTGTCTGTAGAGCAAATCGTTGAGGTTAACCGCATCTTCAACAAGGGGGAAAATGTTGCAAAGAAGCGAAACGCCCACATAAAGCATAATCAGATAGATTATGAAAAGAGCAATTGAATCTGCGGGGCGGATTCCCATATATCTCAAATTGAGGAAGCCTGCAAGGAAAAGGGGCAAGCCCGTCATAACGTTCATAAAGCCCGGTCCCGTTGCAATCAGATAAGCCGCAAAGCCCTTATTTGCAAGAGCGTGCTCAACATGGCCGCACGCCTCGTCAATTCTCAGATAGCCGGGAATTTCAACGGGAAGTCCGAGAATTTTGCAGGTAAGCTGCTCCCAGAAGCCTCGGAGATAAGCTCCGGGGAAGGTTAAAATCTTTGAAAAAATATAAAGCTTTGTCATCATGCCAGATCGCACACTCCTTCCGTAAGAACCTGCTCAACGGTCTTTTCGCCGCTGATAACCGAGCGAACTTCATCGGAAAGCTCTTCTTCGGAATAATAGGAAAGAATTTCTTCAATATAAATTGCGTTGTCGGTTGTGCCCGTACCCTTGTCACGGCAAAGCACAGCACAAAGATAGAGGGTATTGTTGAGCTGGGGAGTATATGCACTGCTGTCACCCATATAGGCATAAAGCATATATGCGTTGCTGTCGGCGGTATATGCTTCCTCAAATGCCATGTCATAATCGCCCTCGATAAGATAAATCAGAGCAAGCTGACGGTGAAGCTCGGGCACGGAATCATACTGCTCAAAGGCTTCTTCAAGAAGCACCTTTGCCTTGTCATATTCGCCCTGTGTGCGAAGAAGGGTTGCTTCAAGAACATAGGCTGTATCATAGCCCTCGTTGTTGGTCTTGAACTCGGCAAGAATGCGGTTTGCCTCATCCTTGTCACCCTGTGCAATTGCAATGCGGAGCTTGAGCTCATATGCACCGAACTTTGTTTTGTCGCCCTCGGTAAGAGCGTTGAGATATTTCATTGCACCCTCAACGTCGCCCGAATCATAAAGCTCGCCTGCATAGTCCTGATAATAAAGCCAGGAATAGTCCTCTGCATTCTTGCCCGCACTCTTTTCAACGGCATCAAGATATTTGAGCTTAACCTCGCTTGTGTCGCCGAAGGTTTCGGCTGTGTTATAGAGGAAATAATTGATATAGATATCGTTGACGCCCTCCTGCCCGAGAGCCTCGCTGATTGCGGCATAGGTTGTTTCTTTGTCAGCCGTGCCGTTGAGCATTGCATCAATGGGCTCCATAACAGCCTCATACGAAGCAATATAATCCTCACGGATTTGCGTGTATTTCTTAAGAGAAGAATATTTGTCAAATGCGTCCTTGCCGAGAAGGGATTCGGCAACGCTTATTGCCTCAAGAGGTGAATAGCTTTTTGCAACGGTTTCAACAATCTTGAGGTCAAGGGCAGCGCCCGTCTGCACAAGGGGAGTTGTCTGACCGAGGATTGTGTGAACCTCGTCAACAATGCCCGAAACGCCTCTGTATTCGTTATATGCGGTGTACCAGCAGTTGTTTGCTGCGTGCTCATCACCTCTTGCTATCTGGAGAGAGGGTGCACTGACAAGCACAAACAGAACAAATGCGACAACGCTCATAACCACGGCAACAAGACCCGAAAGCCAGCCGAGGAAGGGAATTTTTCTTGAAAGCATTTCCGCTTCGCACTCTTCGCAGTAGTCGCTGTCCGCCTGCTTTCTTCTTTCGCCGCAGATAAGGCAAAGCTCATCCTCGCCGATTTCTTCTTCGGCGGCTTCTTCTTCAGAGCTTTCCTCCGCTTTTTCTTCTTCGGATTCTCCCGTAGTTTCGTCGTCTGACTGTTCTTCGGAATTATCTTCTGTTTTATCTGCTTCGGCTTCAACAGCCTCTGCTTCTTCGGAAATCTCATTGGTTTCTTCAACGGCTTCTTCAACCTTTTCGGCTTCAGCAGCTTCGGTTTCTTCTTCGGGAATGCCGTTTATTTTTTCATTATCCAATCGCTTTTCCTCCTTTATAAAATCTGTAGACTATTATTTTACCATTTATTGCTCAAAAGTTCAAATATTTTTTTGAGAATTTACATATTATTCATTATATATATCAAAGCTGTGCTATAATGATATTATAAAACACATTTTCGGAGGGTATTATGAAAGAAATCAACATCAGAGATATAAAAGAAAATCCTGTTTCGCTCATCGCCGACGGCTGGGGTCTTGTTACCGCAGGAAACAAAGAAAAATTCAATACCATGACCGTCAGCTGGGGTGCGGTTGGTGAAATCTGGGGCAAGGATGCCGTTTTTGTTTTCATCCGTCCCCAGAGATACACCTATGAATTCCTTGAAAAAGAGGATGTTTTCACCCTCTCATTCTACGGCGAAGAATATAAAAAAGCTCTCGGTTTCTGCGGCAAAGCAAGCGGACGTGACGTCAACAAGGCGGCGGAGTGCGGCTTCACTCCCCTTTTCACCGACGGCGGAGTTACCTTTGAAGAGGCAAAATATACAATCGTATGCCGCAAAATGGCATCGCAGTTTATCGACCCCAGGGGCTTTGAAGATTCCGCAATCGAAAACAATTATGCCAACAATGACTACCACAAGGTTTACATTGGCGAAATATTAAAGGTGTATGAAAAATAATCTTTCAGGCGTATCTGCGGGTACGCCTGAATTTTTACAAATTTTTTAAAAATAATGTCACCTTCTGCGGATTTGATTCGTGTATAGAGTGAAATATGAAACAAAGGAAGTGATACATTGCCCGGAAAAACAATCAAATTTCCGCCTGACCCCGAGCGTGCCGTTGAAGCCTACGGCAACAGCCTTTATCGGCTTTGCTCTGTCATGACGGGCAACAAAGAGGATGCACAGGATGCGGTGCAGGAATGCTTCCTGCGTTACATAACAAAAGCTCACGATTTCAAGGACTCCGAGCACGAAAAAGCATGGCTCATCAAGGTTGCGTCAAACATCTGCCGTGACACCCTGCGAAAACGGAAACACCAAAGCTTTTTAAGCCTTGACGACATAAGAAATCTTGCAGTGAGCGAGGATAATGCGCAAATCCTCGGTCTGCTGGTTTCGCTGGATGAAAAATACAGAATTGTTATTCATCTGCACTATGTTGAGGGCTATCAAACAGAGGAAATATCGTCTATGCTTGATATTTCCCGTGCCGCAGTCAAAAAACGCCTGCAAAGAGGCAGAGAAATGCTGCGTGAAATCTACAAAAAGGAGGTGAACGGTGATGGATTTTGATAAAATCAGGCCCGCAGTTGAGTCAATAGAGCTCAGCGACAAGCAAAAAGAGGATATCCTTAATGCCTGCAAAGGCAGAAAGAGAAAATTTAATTATAAACCCCTCGCAACCGTTGCAGCGGTTATTGTTGTTACTCTCGTGTGTTTCGGACTTAACGGCAATCTTTTCGGTGCAAAGCTTGCAGACGAAGCCGAAAACGCAGCCTTGTCGGATATTTATTATACCGCCGATGACATGGAGCTTTATAACGGCGTTCTCGGCGATATGCCTGTTGAAGATAACAAGTTTGTCAATCAGAGTACATCGGTCACAGCTTATCCGAGACAGATTTATACAATCATTCCCTCCGCCTTTTCCGACCTTGTTGACAAATCGGAGTTTGACGAATGGTATTCCTCCGCAACCGTCGACAACGGCATGATGATTGTTCAGTTTGTTGAGCATTTCGGCATCGGAAAGGCTGATTTTGAAAAAGCCAACGCCGCTTACGCTCTTGAATTGGAGAAAATTTACGGCGAGCCCGCTTCGGTAAACCCCGAAAAAGGCAAGGAGCATCTTGAAATTTTCAACTCCGACATTGTCTATTCCTTTGACCGTGAGGTTATTGACGGATATTATTTTTCAAAATAAAAACCGCCCTCCGAAGAGAGCGGTCAATGATTATTCAATTATCGTGTAGCCGCGGTCAATGTTGAACTGCTGTGAAAATGAATCATAGAAATAGTCAAAATCGAACTCGCCAAGGTCTTCTGTTCTCTTGTACGCTACCATTCTGCTCTTCTTATCGTGGTCAATCTGCTTATACTTGTTCTTTTCTTCAATTTCAAGAGTTGCATAGTAGTTAATATCAAGGTCAAAGAACTCATACATATACTGTGTTTTAATCATTTGTTTTCTGTCAAACTCATAAACAGTATATTTATAGCCCGTCGGAACGTCCGCTCTGACAACAAGTCTTTTTCCCTTTACGGTTTTGCCGATTTCGTCTTCAACGGTTTCGTTGACGCCTTCTATGTATTCACGCTCAACCTTAAGGGACTGTTCAACTCTGCTGGACTCACGCTCTTCAGCTGTCATCTTGCCGTTAATCTTGCAGGCTGAAAGCGAAAAAAGAGTTGCGGCAACGGCGATAAGAGCTAATATTTTCTTCATAAGGATTTCCTCCTCTTTTAATTTATTTCTATATATATTAGTGACACATTCGGGCAAAAATGTCAATGGTTTCGAAGAAATTTAACATTTTCACAATTCGAATTTCACATTTTTTCAGAAAGACCTGCTAATAAAAGTCAAGTAGAAAATCGAAAAATTTAGTGAGATAAAAATTGACACAGTAAATCAGACCGACACAAGAGAGAATTTTTGAGTCAGTCAATGAGTAATAAGGCGAAAGCTCAGAAGTGCTTTGAC
>JAFUNA010000033.1 GCA_017473165.1 Clostridia bacterium
AAATTCACAAGACATAATTTGATTTTTCATAGCAGAAATCCTTCCTTATTCTCATAATAAGCAATCCTGTTTGACGCCTGCCGCACTTTGTTGTTTCTGCTATGCTGTCTTATCGGAAATCATCAGGTCATCCCGCCCTACGTTTTTCCAAACTATTTATGACTGCAGATAAACTAAATTTTACTGATAAACTGTTGTTTGCTGTTTCGGCTCCCTCTTGAGGGAGCTGTCACGGAGTGACTGAGGGAGTATCAGATTTTGTGTAAAACCATTGATTTGCAAAAGATTTCACCGAACCCCCCCTCCGTCTTTTGCTTTGCAAAATCCACCTCCCCTGAAGGGGAGGCAATTTTGTTGAGCAACTTTTCATATTTATAATGACTTTTTTCGACAAATTGCAAGAGGTTGTTTCGAATTGAAACAACCTCTTTATGCTTTTTATTTCAGATATGTCTTTGCATACTCATAAAAATATTCTTCTGCTTTTGCCTGTGCGTCGGGGTCGTTGTCGAGTCCGTGTCCCGAATTGGGATGCGGATTCATTATGTGAGTTACTCCGAGCTCTTTGAATTTTGCCTCAAGCGAAAGTGCATTGGAGTAGGGCACCGTGTCATCCTTCATGCCGTGATTTATGATTGTGGGGATTGTGTTTTCGTCAACGTAATAAAGCGGCGACGCCTTTTTCATAAGGTCATTTGCAAGATATGTCTGCTCCAATGTCAATTCCTCGCCGTAGACCAAAGATGCAATCTGTCTGTAAAGCTCTTTTAAAGCATCTGTTGCATTTTCGTTGTGGAAATTCGGGTCAAGCAGGTCTGTCGGTCCGCAGTAGTTTGCAATTGCAACCGCTTCAATGGGGGAGCTTTCCTTTCTTGCATAGGGGTAAAGCATTGCAAGATGTCCGCCTGCAGAGCCGCCTGTTGTTATCATCTTGTTAATCTCAACGCCTTCTTCCTTGGCGGTGGATTTTATCTTTTTGAGTGCGTTTTCAATATCGTCAAGTATATCGTCAAATGAAACATCATAGGAGAGGTAGCGGTAATTAATTGCAGCCGCTGCATAGCCCCTTTCCTCGCACCACATTTTTATCGTGTCGCCATAGCCGTCTTTGTCGCCGCCAATCCATGCACCGCCGTGAATGAAAAGAACAAGACCGACTTCGCCGTCATTGGTTTTGGGGAAATACAGGTCAAGCTTATTTCTTTCGTGCTCACCGTATGAAAGATTTTCGTAATAGAAGATTTCGGGCTCCTTAACGGGGCAGTTTATGCCGAAAAGGCTGCAGAAAAAGGATATTATCGCCATGAAAAACGCAGAAATTTTGCTCAACATTTTTTATCTCTCACTTTCAAAATCAAAACAAGTCTTTGAACTTTGCTTTTATTTCTGCGGTAAAGACAGCATCCTCAAATGCAACAACCTCGCCTGCGTTTTCGCTTGTGAGGGGAACAAGTGTGTCTTCATCTGCTGCAAGCAAAAACTGCGGATAATCCTCGTATGTCCAAACAGTCATCTGTTCGTCGCCGTAGATTGCAAGGTCAATGAAATCGGAAAGCAGGTCATCGTCCTCGGAATGATGGGCGTTTTTGATGAACCACGTTATGTCGGGGAATGCACAGGTTGAAGCATCAATCTGGTTGTCGGGTGAAACGTGATTTTTGCCGCAGACGCATTCCTTTGCCTGCTTGTAATTATCTCCGAGAGTGCCGTCAACATCGGCACAGGTTGCGCCGTAGCTCTCACGCTCGGTCATGATAACGCCGTCGCTCATTCTGTCGTTGTCCGAGGTGAGGGGAGCCATCGTGTAGCCGTACTGTGCGATAATCATTGTGTTGATGCCGTCATCAAGGAGCGACTGAATCATGTTGACGCCGTTTGCCTGAACGGAATAATGGTAGTAATCGTTCTTTTCGATAAGCTTTGCGTATTTCTGCTGCTTTTCGGCGGTGTCAAAGAAATATGCCTTTGCTTCTTCGTATCTTTCCGTGCCCATAAGAGCGTAGAAGCCCGGAATTGTTGCAAGGTTTGAGCCTACCGCATCGTTGAAGCCGTGAGCAAGAAGCTCCTGCGTGAGGTTGTCAACATAATTTACAATCGGATCGAATGCACCGAGAACATAAAGCACCTCAAGAAACTTATAAAGACCGTTGCCGTTGAGAACCTCTTTGAGAAATCTCATAAGAGAAACGCTGTCAACGGAAATGTTGCCCGAGAACGGGTCCTCGCAGGCCGCAACGCCGTTCATCGCACCTGCAAGATAAACAACCGCATCAATATGATTGCGTTCAGCGTAATCTTCTGCGGTGTAGTAATATTCGTAGAGATATGTCGTCAGAACGCAGTTACCCATGCTCATTGCAACAAGAGCAACCTTGTCGGAGCTTGTGAGCTCCATAACATAATCGATATATTCGTCAAGCTGTGCAGCGATTGTTTTCATGTCAAGACGCCAGTCATAGAGGAAATAATAGCTGTTGTCAAAGCCGTTCCTGCCTTCGAGCAGCTCATAATCACGCTCGCCGTTTTTGTATGTATCGGGGCTCGGAACGCCGTTTTCGTCGCAGGAAAATTCACCGAACAGTGCGTCGGTAACTTCGCCCATAAGCACTGAAATTTCATCGTAGTCATTGATAAGCAGAAGCCAAAGAAGCTTGCCGATATTTTTGAAGATAACGTCAACAATAACATCTGCGGAGGGACCCCAGATTTGCTTGTCGTCGCTTTCGTCGGGAGTTGAACCGCCGCTGAAGAATTCGCCGCCGATGCCTTCAATGAAAACAACGGGAACGTCAAAATCAAGCTCTGCAAGGGCTTCCTTGCCCGAAACTGCAGCGGTATCGTTTTCTTTTTCGGCAGATGCACCGATTGCACACATGGAGAAAACCATGCATACGCAGAGAATAACGGAAAGAATTTTTCTGAATTTTGACATTTCTCTGACCTCCGATTTATACTTTTTAAAAAAGTATTATTATTTAGCAATATAAGATTAGCATAACGGAAAAATTTAGTCAACAAAAAGATTGTGCCTGAAAAATAAAAAAACGCCGAAACCGCAGCGGCTTCAACGAACAAATTTATTTATAAAAGAGAAATAACCCTTGACTGATGTTTCTTTACACAACAATCAAGGGTTACTTCTGTGAATTCTTGTTATCTAACATCTTTGATTAACCTCTCTTTCTGCGGTATTGTCCAATCTTAAATTATCCGATATCTGATTTTCGTTTCCTTTAAGATTGTGGATTAAGACCTTCGGATTTCAGTTTGTTATTTTTATTGTTTTGTTTTCTGAAATTCTTTACGGTCTTAAGGTCTTTACCTTCTCATCGGTATCACCCTTTCCTTGACTATAATATAGCATATATTTCAGCGGTTTTCAAGTCGGAATTTTGTACAAAGTTGACTTGTTGCAGTTATATAAAACGGAGAAATTTGGTCAATCTGTCTATAATTTTGCAAAATCGCATTGACATTAATTGAATAATAAGTTATCATTAAAATGTTGGGGCTGATAAAAGCCCCTTATTTTTTTACCTGAAAATCTAAAACGGTATTTCAAATCCCTTACAGAATTACCTGACAAAAGTTCAGTTCAAGAAACCAAAAGGTCAATTTCTGCAAGTGTTGATATGCTTGGATTCATGCAAAAACTCATTTTTCGTCCGTTTGTTAGAATTTTGTCAGAACAAACAACGCCGTACTTTTGGCGCAGGATCTCCTGCAGAATGATAATAATAAGCTGTTATCCCGATATAACCGATAATTCCTGCTGTTGCAAATGGAAATTTGTTCTGACCGATTAATAAAATATTTTATAAAATAATGCATGATTTTACTTTGTTAAAAGTGCAAAACTTTAAAGCGGTAAAGCGAACAATTTTTTGTGAAAATTTGCAATTGACGGCAGTTTTTCACGGTGATATAATGACAACAATTCAATAACTCATAAACGCAATGACGAGGAGCGGCAGATTAATCCCGCATCAGAGAGCCGATGGTTGGTGTGAATCGGCGAACGGATTTATCAAGGCTAAATCACCTCAGAGCGGCGAGCCTGAAAAAGTTTGAGTAAGGCAGACGGAGCCCGACCGTTACAGCGGGGAGCGATGTTAGTCGTGTTTTTTGTAGTTTACTACCATAAAAGCTATGACGAGGAATAAGCGGTTTGTACCTGCTTCAGAGAGTTGACGGATGGTGCGAGTCAACGGAAGGTCTTATTTGCAAGCTCTCCTCCGAGCAGCCTACCCGAACCAATCTTTTGATACATAGGGCGGACGGAGCCTGACCGTTACAGCAGGGCGCGATGTTGGTCGCAGTGAGCGGTCGCCTTTCGGGGCGGCAAGAAGAGTGGTACCGCAAGATTTTTAATTGTTTTGTATTAGAAATCCTGTCTCTTTACTAATTTTAGTTAAGAGGCAGGATTATTTTTTTATTCTGAAAACAGATTGGAGTGTAGTGAAATGTTGACGCTTGACAAGATTTTTGAAGCACAGGTGGTGCTTAAGGATATTATAAGAGCAACAAAGGTTGTTCCTTCAAACGGAATTGCGGCTGATTGCCGACTATATCTGAAACCCGAAAACCTACAGAAAACAGGCTCTTTCAAGCTGCGAGGCTCGGGCTATAAAATCGCTACACTTTCCGATGAAGAGAAGGCAAGAGGAGTTATAGCCTGCTCGGCAGGAAATCACGCTCAAGGCGTTGCGCTTGCGGCATCAAAACACGGAATCAAATCTTTGATTTGCCTGCCCGACAGTGCTCCGATATCCAAGGTTGAGGCAACAAAGAGCTACGGTGCAGACGTTTGTCTTGTTAACGGATGCTATGACGATGCTTATGCAAAGGCACTTCAGCTGAAAGATGAAATGGGTTACACCTTTGTTCATCCGTTCGACGATGAAGCGGTAATTGCAGGTCAGGGCACAGTCGGTCTTGAAATTGCAAGCGACCTTGACGATGTTGATGCAGTAATTGTTCCGATTGGCGGCGGCGGTCTTATTTCGGGTGTTGCTTATGCACTCAAGTCAATCCGACCTTCAATCAAGGTTTATGGTGTTCAGGCGGTAGGCGCTCCGAGCATGTTCAATTCGCTGAAAAGCGGAAATATTGAATGTCTTGATTCCGTTTCCACAATCGCAGACGGTATTGCCGTCAAACAACCCGGTGAACACACCTTTGAGTTAATCAACAAGTATGTTGACGATATTGCGCTTGTTACCGAGGACGAAATTGCAGGCGCAATTCTTGAACTTATCGAAAAGCAGAAAATGATTGCCGAAGGTGCGGGAGCTGTTTCCGTTGCGGCGGCGATGTTCAACAAATTCCCCATCCATGGCAAAAAAGTTGTCAGCCTTGTTTCGGGCGGAAACATAGATGTTACAAGCCTTTCAAGAGTTATCAAACGAGGTCTTATCAAATCGGGCAGAACTTCGAGTATGCTCATTGAACTGATCGACAAACCCGGTCAGCTTAAAGATGTTTCAAGAATTATTGCAGATTGCGGCGGCAATGTTACGGGCGTTCATCACGAGCGTGCAGGCAGCACGGAGAGCGTGAACGGCTGTTATCTTCGAATTACAATGGAAACCCGTAATTATGACCATGTTCTTGAAATCAAAGAAGCACTTAAAGCAGAAGGTTTCAAAATAGTAGAATAAGGAGAATTATTATGAATGTTGTATATACAAAAAATGCACCCGATGCAATCGGACCCTATTCACAGGCGATTGTTACAAACGGATTTGTTTTCACATCGGGTCAGATAGCCATTAACCCCGAAAGCGGTTCGGTTGAAGCGCAGACAATAACGGAGCAGACCGAGCAGGTTTGCAAAAATATAAAAGCCGTTCTTGAAGCGGCAGGCAGCAGCCTTGAAAATGTTGTCAAAACGGTTTGTTTCCTTAAGGATATGAGTGATTTTGCCGCATTCAACGAGGTTTACGGCAGATATTTCACGGGCAAGCCCGCACGCTCCTGCGTTGCAGTTAAAGAGCTTCCGAAAAACGTGCTTGTTGAAATTGATACCGTTGCGGAGATATCGGAATGATGGATTCAACCAAATACCGAGTGGGATATTATCCCGTAGAAATAAAACTTGAGAGGAAGTGATAATGTGAAATTATCAGGTGCGGATATAATCGTCAGAACCTTGATTGAACAAGGATGCGAAACCGTTTTCGGTTATCCCGGCGGTCAGATTCTGAACGTTTACGATTCGCTTTATAAATATCAGAACGAAATAACGCATATCCTCACCGCCCACGAGCAGGGTGCGGCACACGCCGCAGACGGATATGCACGAACTACGGGCAGGGTCGGCGTTGTTATTTCAACGTCGGGTCCGGGTGCAACGAATCTTGTAACAGGCATTGCAACCGCTTATCTTGATTCTGTTCCGATGGTTGCAATCTGCGGCAACGTTCCCACAACGCAGATAGGCTCGGACAGCTTTCAGGAAATCGACATAACGGGCGTTACTTTGCCGATTACCAAACATAATTATTTTGTGGGCGAGGTTGAAAATCTGGCAGATACAATCCGTGAAGCGTTTGTGCTTGCAAAGTCGGACAGACCGGGTCCCGTGCTTATTGATGTTCCGAAGGATGTTCAGATTGCAACGTGTGAATATGAACCCAAACCGCCTGCAGAAAAAGAAAAAAGCCACGCCGCAAAGGATATCCGAATTGAAGAAGCGGCAAAGCTTATAAACTCATCTGAACGCCCGTTCATCTATTTCGGCGGCGGACTTATAACCGCAGATGCACAGGAAGAAATGCTTGCTCTCGCAGAAAAAATTGATGCTCCCGTCGGATGCTCGCTTATGGGACTTTCCGCAATACCGACGGATAACCCGAGATTTCTCGGTATGCAGGGAATGCACGGTCATTACGCATCGTCAATGGCAATGCACAACGCAGACTGCATAATTTCTCTCGGCGTTCGATTCAATGACCGTGTTACGGGTAACCGCCGGAAATTTGCAACGGGTGCAAAAATCATTCACATTGATGTTGACGGCTCGGAGCTTTGCAAAACGGTCAATGCAGCCTGCGGACTTCGGGGTGATGTGAAGCTTACGCTTCAAAAGCTTCTGCCGTTAGTCGGCGAAGATAAAAAGCCCGAATGGGCTGCAAAAGTGGCGGATTTTCTGAAGGACGAAGAACGCTTTACCGATAACCGTGAGGGTCTGACTCCGAGAAACGCTATTCTGACCCTCAACAAATATCTTGGTAAAAACACCGCCGTTTGCACCGATGTCGGTCAGCATCAGATGTGGTCGGCGCAAAACCTTAATTTCAGAACTTCACGGCGTTTTGTTTCAAGCGGCGGACTCGGCACGATGGGCTTCGGAACGGGTGCGGCAATCGGTGCGGCATTCGGAACAAAGGAGAGAAGCGTTCTTGTAACGGGTGACGGCAGCTTCGGAATGACACTTCAGGAGCTTGCAACCGCTGTTACTTATAATGTTCCGCTTGTTATCCTGATTATGAACAACGGCGTTCTCGGAATGGTGCGTCAATGGCAGACTCTTTTCTATGATAAGCATTATTCAAACACCGTTCTTAACCGTAAAACAGATTTTGTTGGGCTCGCAAAAGCTTTCGGTGCAGACGGCATGGCGGCAACAAATCTTGATGAGCTTGAGAATGCTCTCAAAAAAGCATTTTCATGTAACGGAACTTTTGTTATTGACTGTTTGATTGATAAAGATGAATTTGTTCTTCCGATGCTTCCGCCCGGCGGCAGTATGGATGATATTATGACAGAATTGGAGGCGGTGAAATGAACAGATACACTTTGGCTGTGCTTGTGAGAAATCAATTCGGCGTTCTTAACCGCCTTACGAGTATGTTCAGAAGAAGACAGTTCAACATAAGCTCAATAACCGCAAGCGAAACCGAATCGGCTGAATTTTCACGAATCACGTTCAGCTTTGACGGCGAGGAAGAAGGCAAGGTTCAGCTTGTCAATCAGCTTTACAAACTGCCCGATGTGTGCTCAATAAAAGAGCTGACAAACGAAAATTCCTTAAGCTGTGAGCTTATGCTTATAAAGTTGAAAAACGATCCTGCCGCAAGGGAAGAAATCCATTCGGCGGCAGAGGCGTTCAAGGCGGAAACAATTGATTATTCCCGTGATTCCATTGTTTTGAGGATTATCGGCAACGGAGCAAAAATGGATGATTTTATTTCTCTTATGCGGGATTTTACCATCCTTGAAATCTGCCGAACGGGAACGGCATCAATAGAAAAAGGCAGTTCGATACTGCGTCAAAACTTAAATCTTTAATAAAAACGAGGTAATTATTATGGCAAGAATTTTTTATCAGCAGGATTGCGATCTTCAGAAGTTAAGCGGCAAAACCGTTGCGATTATCGGCTACGGCTCGCAGGGTCACGCTCACGCTCTCAATCTCAAAGACAGCGGTGTTGACGTTATAGTAGGTCTTTATGAAGGCTCAAAGAGCTGGGCAAAAGCGGAGGCTCAAGGTCTTAAGGTTATGACCGCCGCCGATGCGGCAAAGAATGCCGACATTATTATGATTCTTATCAACGACGAAAAACAGGCAAAGCTTTATAAAGAAAGCATTGAGCCCAATCTCACAGAGGGTAAAACCCTTGCATTTGCTCACGGATTCAACATTCATTTCGGCTGCATCAAGCCTCCGAAGAACGTCAACGTTATTATGATTGCACCCAAGGGCCCCGGTCACACAGTCAGAAGTGAATATCAGGCAGGCAAAGGCGTACCTTGCCTTATTGCTGTTGAGCAGGATGCAACAGGCGATGCGTGGGATATCGGTCTTGCTTATGCTCTCGGTATCGGCGGTGCAAGAGCAGGCGTGCTTGAAACAAATTTCCGAACAGAAACAGAAACAGACCTTTTCGGTGAACAGGCAGTTCTGTGCGGCGGTGTATGCGCACTTATGCAGGCAGGCTTTGAAACTCTTGTTGAAGCAGGCTATGATCCCCGAAACGCATATTTTGAATGCATTCACGAAATGAAACTCATTGTTGACCTTATCTATCAGAGCGGTTTTGCAGGAATGCGTTATTCAATCTCCAACACCGCTGAATACGGCGATTACGTAACGGGTCCCAAAATCATAACCGAAGAAACCAAGAAAACAATGAAGAAAATTCTCAAGGATATTCAGGACGGCACTTTTGCAAAGGAATTCCTGCTTGATATGTCCGATGCAGGCAGTCAAGTGCATTTCAATGCAATGCGTAAAATCGCAAGCGAGCATCCGTCGGAAGTTGTCGGCGAGGATATAAGAAAGCTTTACAGCTGGAACGACGAAGATAAACTCATAAACAATTAAAAACGTAGGGGACGGCCTCTGTGCCGTCCCGCAACAAAAGGAGTTCAATATGAAAAGTGATTCTCTGAAATTAGGAACTCAAAATGCTCCCCACAGAGCGTTATATCACGCACTCGGTCTGACCGACGAAGAAATGGAAAGACCGCTTGTCGGAATAGTCAGCTCATATAACGAAATCGTGCCCGGTCATATGAACATAGACAAAATCGTTGATGCCGTAAAGCTCGGCGTTGCAATGGCAGGCGGAACACCGATTGTTTTTCCTGCAATAGCTGTCTGCGACGGCATTGCAATGGGACACACAGGCATGAAATATTCGCTCGTTACCCGTGATCTGATTGCCGATTCAACCGAAGCAATGGCTCTTGCTCACGGCTTTGATGCGCTTGTTATGGTGCCCAACTGCGATAAGAACGTGCCCGGTTTGCTTATGGCAGCGGCAAGGGTGAATATACCGACGGTTTTCGTCAGCGGCGGACCGATGCTTGCAGGCAGAGTGAACGGTGCAAAAACAAGCCTTTCATCAATCTTTGAAGCTGTCGGCGAATACGGCGCAGGCAAAATCACCGAAGAAAAGCTCCGTGAATATGAGTGCAAAACCTGCCCGACCTGCGGCTCGTGTTCGGGTATGTATACAGCAAATTCAATGAACTGCCTCACCGAAGCTCTCGGTATGGGACTTCGGGGCAACGGCACGGTTCCTGCCGTTTATTCTGCAAGAATTGAGCTTGCAAAGCACGCAGGTATGGCGGTTATGGATGTTCTGAAGAAAAATATCCGTCCCCGTGACATAATGACTGAAGAAGCATTTATGAACGCTCTGACGGTTGATATGGCTCTCGGCTGTTCAACAAACAGCATGCTTCATCTTCCCGCAATCGCTCACGAATGCGGAATTGAAATTAATCTTGATATTGCAAACAAGATAAGCGAAAAAACTCCCAATCTCTGTCACCTTGCACCCGCAGGCAGAACCTATATTGAAGAGCTTGATGAAGCAGGCGGTGTTTATGCGGTTATGAATGAGCTTTCAAAGAAAAACCTGCTCAATCTTGACTGCATAACAGTAACGGGTAAAACCGTCGGTGAAAACATAGAAGGATGTATAAATCTCAACCATGATGTAATAAGACCCATTGAAAATCCCTACAGCGAAACGGGCGGTATTGCTGTTCTTCGGGGTAACCTTGCTCCCGACGGCAGTGTTGTCAAGCGTTCCGCCGTTCTTCCCGAAATGCTTGTTCACGAAGGTCCTGCAAGAGTTTTTGACTGTGAAGAAGATGCTCAGGCGGCAATCAACGCAGGCAAAATCAAATCGGGTGATGTTGTTGTTATCCGCTACGAGGGTCCAAAAGGCGGACCCGGAATGCGTGAAATGCTCAACCCAACGTCAGCTATTATGGGAATGGGTCTGGGCAGCAGCGTTGCGCTAATAACAGACGGCAGATTCAGCGGCGCAACAAGAGGTGCGTGCATCGGTCATGTATCGCCTGAAGCGGCAAGCGGCGGTATGATAGGTGTTGTTGAAGAGGGCGATATCATCAGCATCAATATCCCCGAAAACAAGCTTGAACTCAAGGTTGATGAAAAAGTCCTTGAAGAACGAATGAAAAACTTTGTCCCCAAGAAAAAAGAGCTTTCGGGTTATCTCAAAAGATACGCTGCACTTGTTTCAAGCGGAGCGGAGGGTGCGATTCTGAAATGAAGAATGAAAAATTGAATGAGATATATTTAAAACTGAATTCCCTCTGTATTTTCAGAGCCTTGCTTTCTGATTCGGTTATCAGCAGGCTGATGAAATATCTGAAATCTGTTGAAAATGCAGAAACTGCCGAAAAAATCAACCTTTATTCCGAATTTGTTTCCACACTATATGAAAACAACAAAGTCAGTCTTGCAAGGCACGTACACACCGTTGTCGGAAACAATGAAAATGCTTATGTTAAAATCGTCGGCAGCGGAAAAGCAGGCTCGCCCACGATGAAAAAATGCGTTGATGCAGAGCTTGAAATTCTGCAATCCGTTGCAGATTTAACTCCCGCAGAGCTTCAGAGTGCGATTGAATGGAACGGATTTTTGCCCGTGTTCAAAGCTGAAAAGGTTGATTTGGCAAACGATTACGCAAAGCGAACAAGGAATATCGGTAAATACGGCTACGGCATTTATGCGAAAAATCATATGTTTCGAATTGACAACGGAAAAATCGTTCCCGTTCTGCATCCCGATGAAACAGCGCTTTCCGACCTTATCGGATACGAGCGTGAAAAGAAAATTATTCTTGATAACACAAAAGCTCTGCTTGAAGGCAGAGCGGCGGCGAATATTCTTCTGACGGGTGATGCAGGTACTGGCAAATCCTCAACGGTAAAAGCTGTTGTCAACGAGCTTTACAAAGAGGGACTGAGGATTATTGAGATGAGAAAGGAACAACTTCATGAAATACCGTCAATTCTTGATGAATTGTCGGAAAATCCGCTGAAATTCATTTTGTTTATTGATGACTTATCTTTTCAGAAGGATGATGATAATTTCAGCGCACTCAAAGCGATTCTTGAAGGTTCCGTATCGGCAAAATCAAAGAACGTTGTGATTTATGCAACAAGCAACCGCCGTCATCTTGTCAAAGAAAAATTCAGCGACCGTGAGGGTGATGACGTTCATTTCAACGATACCGTTCAGGAAATAATTTCTCTTTCCGACAGATTCGGAATTCATATCACCTTCAACAAGCCGAACAAAGAAACGTATCTTGATATCGTTCAAAGCCTTGTAAATAAAAAAGGTATTAAATGCGATACAGCTGAACTTGAAATAAAAGCGGAACAGTTCGCCCTCGAAAAAGGCTCACGCTCCGCAAGAGCAGCAAAGCAGTTTGTTGAAAACATAATATAAAAAGCAAAGCAGGCAACAACCATTTTAAGGATGTCGCCTGCTGAATTTGTTTTACCAACCCTGTCGGACAGATGCTATAAATAACAATTCTTCAAATTACTGTTTTATGAACACCATGCTTAATCACTCGGCACTTTTGTAAAAGGTTTGGTAGATGTATGATTTGTTATTTTAAAATTGAAACGGCATCGGAGATTGTTTTTTCCATTGCTTCTCTGCCGTATTTATCAACTTCGGATTTGTTCTTTTCACCGTGGGTAAGGCAACCTGCACCACCGATACATCCGCCGACACAAGCCATTCCTTCAATGAAGTTTGCATCAAGAACATTCTTGCTTTTTTTAAGAAGTGCAACACGGCAAGCTTCAATACCGTCGCAGACTGCGGGTTTGAGGTCAAACTCAATATTCTGCTCTTTCATTGCCTGTGCAACGGCATCCGAAAGTCCTCCACTTCTTGCGAAAATTCTGCCGAAATACGATGCGTTATCAAGAACATCCTCTTCAAGAGTTGTGATGTCAATATCTTTGCTGTCAAAGAGTGCCTGAAGCTCTTCAAAGGTAAGAACGCTGTCAACATAAGGCTTGACGGATTCAAGCTGTGCTTCTGCTTTCTTTGCTGTGCAAGGTCCGATGAAAACAACCTTTGCACCTTCATCTGTTTCTTTGATATACTTTGCAAGCGCCGCCATGGGTGAAAGATTATGCGAAATATGCTCTGCAAGCTGAGGGAATGCGGACTTCACATAAGACACAAAAGCAGGACAGCAGGAGCTTGTGAGGAAGCCTTTTTCGGCAAGCTCTTTTGATTCAGCAATTGCAACCATATCTGCGCCGAGTGCAGCCTCAACAACAGTAAAGAATCCGAGTTCTTTAAGTCCGCTGATAACCTGACCGAGTTTTGCATAGGTGAACTGGCTTGAAATTGACGGAGCAACAACTGCGTAAACCTTATATTTTTTGTTCTCCTCGCTTTTTTTGATGATGTCGATAACGTTCACCATATAAGATTTATCCATTATCGCACCGAAGGGACACTGATAAACGCAGGCACCGCAAGCAGTACATTTATCGTTGTTGATAGTTGCCGCTTTCTGCTCATTCATCGAAATAGCTTTTATTTTGCAAGCACTCTGACAAGGTCTTTTTCGGCTGACAATTGCAGTATAAGGACAAACCTTTGCACACGCACCACATTCAACACACTTTGATTTGTCGATATGGGCAACATGGTTATTATCAAATGTGATTGCGCCCTTTTTGCATACATCCTCGCATCTGTGAGCAAGACAGCCACGGCAGGCATTTGTTACCTCATAACCGCCGACTGGACATTCGTCGCAGGCGATATCTATAACTTCAATGACATTGGGGTTAAGTTTATCGCCGCCCATTGCAATTTTTACTCTTTCGGCAAGAATTGCACGCTCTTTATAAACGCAGCAACGCATTGTGGGTTCATTACCGGGAACAAGATTCTTGGGGATATCGAGAATGTTGTCATACAAGGTATCATTCCACGAGAGTCTTGCAACTTCACGCAGAACTTTGTATTTAAGATATTGAACTTTTGTGTCAAACTTTCTCATAATAATTCTCCTTAAAAGTAACTCACTTTGATGCGTTTTCCCATCTTTTTGAGGCAAGCCGAAAGCTCCTCAACAAGATTCATTTTTATGCTGAAATTAATGGGCAGATCGGGATTCTGATGAGCAGGATTGATTGCTCTGCCTACATAGAAATTTATATCAGTTGCTTCCTCAAAAAGCAAGCGGGAGATTAAGGAAGCACCGTCACGCTTTAAGCTCCAATGCTCATAATGCTCGTTTTCGCCGAGATAATCCTTGGCATATTCAAGAACTTTGTTGACCGTGATAACACCTTCCGTTACAAGGTCAACGCCTTCGATTTCCGCTATCGGAGGCACATCGGCTTTTTCAAAATTGAGGCTCGCTTTAATCGGTTTGTTAAGATATTTTGCGGCAATTGATGAGGTTGTGCCGCCGCAGATGATGTGCTTCCCCTCTTTTGAGAAGAAAAGGGACATCATTCTGTTTGCATCATCTCTGTTTGACGGAGGTCCGAAAAGGATGTTCATCGGCTCACGCTTTCTGATACGGACAACACAAGCCGTTGCATCGTCGCCGGGTTTTCCGCCGTAAAGCTTAAAGCATTCGTCAACAAGAATTGTTGAAAGGGTTTTGGCGGTATAGCCTACGGGAGCAAGAGTTTCCATAAAAGATATGATATCCTCTCTTTTCCAGCCGAAATTATATGACATACCGATTCCCGCATGAGGACATCCGTCACTCATTGCAACAAAAATATCGTTTTCACGAAGCTTTATTACGCTCTTGAAAATCTTTTTGCCGCCGATGTTCATTTCTGTTTTGGGATAATCGTAGTTTTCTTCATCGCGGATGATGATTACCTGCGGATTATCATACTGAATAACCTCTGCAATATCGTTGTTTTTCAGATGAATAATAGTAAAAGTTGAGTATGCAACGCCTCTTACCGAGCAAACGGGAAGAGTTGCGGCAATGGTTGAAACACATTCTTCAAGAGGAAGTCCCTCTGCCATCATTGTTGAAATTATCTTTGATGTCAAGGTTGAAAGTATGCTCGCTTTAACTCCGCTGCCGAGACCGTCAGCAAGAACGATAACGGTTGAATTTTCATCCTGTTCAACAACATCAACGTGGTCACCGCAAAGCTCTTCGCCGTAGTGATTTACGCTTTTATAGCCGATATCTGCACACAAATCATTCATCGGTAATCGACTCCTTCAGCTTCGCAAGAGCGATTTTTGTTTCTGCGGCAGTTTCGCCGAGAAGCGAAGCAATCTCCTGAACAATACGCATCTGCTTTTCAACAACTCTGTCCGCAACCTCAACGGTCTGACGGCTTATATTCTCTTTTTTCTCACGCTCTGCTTCTTCATCGGTAACATCACGCATAATGCCGATAAGAAGATGCGAGTCACGGTCATAAACAACAGTCTGCTCAACGTATCTCTTATATTCTGCAAGATAAACACGCTGGTCACGGACATCTCTGCCTGTTGAAAGAACGGTCATAAACACGCTGGGGTCAAGGATTCTGATTACCTGGTCGCCGAGAACATCGGATGCAGATCGGATATTCATAATCTTTCTTGCAGCGGTATTTATCTGCTGAACCTCAAGCTGTTCGTTGAGAACGATAAGTCCGTTGGGAGTGTTTTTGACGATTGTGTCTGAAAAGCTTTCTGCTTTATCCTTAAGATAAGGCAGACACATTGAAAATTCAGCCTTACCCTGTGAAATTGCAATTGCTTTTTCACGGCAGGTATTATAGCCGCACGAACCGCAGTTGAGCTCATCGGAAGGCTTGAATTTACCCATCTGACGGAGAATGTTGTTGATTTCCGTTTCTGAAGGCAAAGGAAGCTTTCTTTCGATGAAGCTGAAATTCTTTTTGAGCTCGATTGCTTTAGGCTGGTCTACCTCAAAATCCTTGCTTCCTGCATAGTTTGCAACTTCAATATAGTCCTTGATGTTTGAGGTGTGGTGATATTTTTCAATAACGGGACCGCCTACACAGCTGCCGACACAAGATGACATTTCAATGAAGCATTTGTGAATCTTGCCTTTTTCAATATCCTTAAGCACGGCAATGCAGTTTTCAACGCCGTCAATGGCAACATATGTATAGTCGCTCGTTTCGGTCATTGTTTTGAGAATGCCGCCCGTTGTGGGGAAGAATCTTGCACGGCTGAATTCGTCTTTATCGGAAACTGCTTCAAGCTCAATGTTTTCTTCCTTGAGCCATTCGGTAAGCTCTTCAAAAGTGAGAACAGCATCGCAGATTCCTTCGTAATATTCAGCCTCATCCTTTTTGGCAACGCAGGGACCCACAAATACGGTTTTAGCGTTGGGAATGCGATTTTTTATATCCTGACAGTGTGCCTGCATTGGGGACATAACATCGGCAAGATATTCGAGTGCTGCGGGATAATGCTTCTGAATCAGAAGATTTATTGAATGACAGCAGGAAGAAATGATAACGTCTCGCTCCTCTTCCGCAAGGATTCTTTCATATTCATTCTTAACAATAGTTGCTCCGATTGCGGTTTCCTCAACATCAAAAAAACCGAGTTTTTGGAGTGCCGAACGCATTGAGTTTATACCTACACCGTCATAATTTGCAATAAAAGACGGTGCAAGACTGACAACAACGGGATCGCCGCTCTGAATAAGTACCTTTACCTTTTCAACCTCATTAACGATTTCTTTTGCATTCTGAGGGCAGACAACAAAGCACTGACCGCAGAGAATGCACTCATTACCTATAATATGCGCCTGATTGCCCGAAAAGCGGATAGCTTTAACCGGGCAATGGCGGATACACTTATAACAGTTTTTGCAGTTTGATTTTTTAAGAGTCAAGCAATTCATTGTTTTTACTTCCCTTCAACTGCGGATAAAATATTTTCATTGAAAAATTCTTTGAAATTCTCTTTTGTTATGCCGATATGAACATCATCATTGACCTGAACTGTTACACCAACACGATTACACTTGCCGATGCAAAAGCTTCCGGCAAGTGTAACCTCGTCTTCAAGATGATGTTCTTCAACGGCTTTCTGAAGGAGCTCAACAATTTCGGGTGAACCCTTCAGGTGGCATGAACTGCCGACACAAACCTGAACAATCACCATAGCTTACACCTTCGCAATAACTTCTTTTGAGAAGAATTCGTCTACTGTTTCGGGAGTTACCGAGAAGAAATTATCGTCAACGGTAACACATACACCCTGCTGGCATTTGCCCATGCAGAAAGTGCCGCCGAGCTCAACCTTATCGCCGAGCTTGTTTTCGCTGATGAGATACTGAAGCTGTTCAACAACCTGACGGGATCCTTTGATGTGGCATGATGAGCCGATACATACTGTAATTTTCATTGTCGTTATCTCCTTATTCGTAATCTACAACGTTAGCCCATGAAAGAAGGAATTCTCTCTCTTTTTCGTTGCCCTTTACGGACTGTGAAGCTGCAACGATGGGCATCCACTTCTGAACATACTGCATAGCTGTGTTGCTCTTCTTGCAGAAGAGTTCAAGGTATTCTTTTGCACCGTTGATGTCACCGCTGAGCCAGAAGAGAAGATAAGTTCTTGCGGCATCGGCTGATGCGTTGCCCTGAGTTGTATGTGACCAGTCAAGGATATATGCTGTGCCGTCTTCTGCGATAATGATGTTTGAGGGGTTAAAGTCGCCGTGGCAGACTTTATTGTGCTTGGGCATACCTTCAAGACGGGTGTGAAGATCATACTTTGTTGTTGCCTCAAGCTCTGACTGGCTGATTTTTCTGTTCATCTTATCCTTGAGCTTGTTGAGAAGCGGGCAGGTTTTTGACTGCACTTCAAGCTGAAGGTCAACAAGAAGCTCAAGATATTCGCTCTTCTTATCTTCATCTTCTGCCATAAGCTGTGCAAGTGTTTTGCCCTTGATATATTCGGAAACGATTGCCCATTTGCCGTCAATCATTGTCACTTCGAGAACCTTGGGGATGTTAAGACCTGTTTCTTCAATTCGTGCCTGATTGAGTGCCTCATTGAGAACATCAGCCTTTGAATAATCGTCATTGAAAACCTTAACGCAAACGTCGCCGTCGCGGTAGATTGTTTTATTGTTTCTTACTGCTATTACTCTGTCAAGTTTCATTGTTATATATCCTCCTTCTCAATTATGCCTTCTTGCTTTTTCTGTATGCGGACTTAACCTTGTCGGACTCAAAAACCTTGATGTCATCTGCTGTGGGCATAGCCTTTTCAACAAAGTGCTTGCCGTAGTAAGCGTTGAGATACATCTGCTTGAGCTCGCTCATAAGGGGATATCTGGGGTTAGCGCCTGTGCACTGGTCATCGAATGCCTGCTCAACCATATCGTCAAGACGGTCAAGGAAGTCTTTTTCGTCAACGCCGTAATCCTTGATTGTTTCCTTGATACCGACAGTCTTCTTGAGATCGTTGATAGCCTTGATAAGGTTTTCGAGCTTTTCGTTGTTGTTCTTGCCGCCAAGACCGAGATAATCAGCGATTTCTGCATAGCGTGCAAGTGTGTGAGGATGGTCATACTGTGAGAATGTACCCATCTTTGCGGGAGCCTCTGAAGCATTGAAGCGGAGAACTTCTTCAATCATAAGTGCGTTTGCAACGCCGTGGGGAAGATGATGGAATGCACCGAGTTTATGAGCCATTGAGTGGCATATACCAAGGAATGCATTTGCAAATGCCATACCTGCCATTGTTGCGGCATTAGCCATCTTCTCTCTTGCCTCAATGTCTGTCTGACCGTTTTCATATGCTCTGGGAAGATAAGCAAAGATATTCTTGAGAGCCTGCAGAGCAAGACCGTCTGTGTAGTCGGTTGCAAGCATTGCAGCGTAAGCTTCAACTGCGTGTGTTACTGCGTCGATGCCTGATGCAGCAGTAAGACCCTTGGGAGCTGACATATGGAAATCCGTATCAATAATTGCCATATTGGGAAGAAGCTGATAGTCAGCAAGAGGATACTTGACACCTGTCTTTTCGTCAGTGATAACTGCGAAGGGAGTAACTTCGGAGCCTGTACCTGCGGATGTGGGAACAGCGATGAAATATGCCTTTTCGCCCATCTTGGGGAAGGTATAAACTCTCTTGCGGATATCGATGAATCTCATTGCCATATCCATGAAGTCTGCTTCGGGATGTTCATAAAGAACCCACATAATCTTTGCTGCGTCCATTGCAGAGCCACCGCCGAGAGCGATGATTGTGTCGGGCTTGAATGCAGCCATCTGTGCAGCGCCGTTCTTTGCATTGAGGAGTGTGGGGTCAGGCTGAACGTCAAAGAATGTTGTGTGAGCAATGCCCATTTCGTCGAGCTTATCTGTGATAGGCTTTGTGTAGCCGTTTTCATAGAGGAATGTGTCTGTTACGATGAATGCTCTCTTCTTGCCCATAACGTTCTTGAGTTCGTCGAGTGCAACGGGAAGACAGCCTTTCTTGATATATACCTTTTCAGGTGCACGGAACCAAAGCATATTTTCCCTTCTTTCTGCAACAGTTTTGATATTGATAAGGTGTTTAACACCAACGTTTTCACTAACGGAGTTACCGCCCCAAGAGCCGCAGCCGAGTGTGAGCGAGGGAGCAAGCTTGAAATTATAAAGGTCGCCGATACCGCCGTGTGACGAGGGAGTGTTAACAAGTATACGGCAAGTCTTCATTCTTGCGGTAAACTCGGTAATCTTTTCTGTTTCGGTTACTTCATTGAGATAGATTGATGAGGTATGACCGTAGCCGCCGTCTGCAACAAGATGCTCTGCCTTTGCAAGTGCATCTTCAAAGCTTGTTGCTTTATACATTGCAAGAACGGGTGAAAGCTTTTCGTGAGCAAATTCTTCGCTGATGTCAACACTTTCAACTTCGCCGATAAGAATTTTTGTTCCTTCGGGAACGGTTACGCCTGAAAGCTCTGCAATCTTTGCAGCAGGCTGACCAACGATTTTTGCATTAAGTGCGCCGTTGATAATGATTGTCTTTCTTACCTTTTCTGTTTCTGTGGGATTAAGGAAATAGCAGCCTCTTGCAGCGAACTCTTCCTTAACTGTATCGTAAATGCTTTCCATAACGATAACCGACTGTTCTGATGCACAAATCATACCGTTATCGAATGTCTTTGAGTGAATGATTGAGTTAACAGCGAGAAGAATGTCTGCGCTGTCATCAATGATAGCGGGAGTGTTACCTGCACCAACACCGAGTGCGGGCTTGCCGCTTGAATAAGCAGCCTTAACCATGCCGGGACCGCCTGTTGCGAGGATGATGTCTGCTTCCTTCATAACTGTGTTTGTCATTTCAAGTGAGGGAACATCAATCCAGTCGATGATTCCTTCGGGAGCACCTGCTGCAACCGCTGCTTCAAGAACAAGCTTTGCAGCTGCGATTGTGCAGTTCTTTGCTCTGGGGTGCGGAGAGATAATAATAGCATTTCTTGTTTTGAGAGCGATGAGGCACTTGAAAATTGCTGTTGATGTGGGGTTGGTTGTGGGAATAACCGCAGCAATAACACCGATGGGATCTGCAATTTTCTTGATGCCGAAAGCCTTGTCTTCTTCGATAACACCGCAGGTCTTGGTGTCTTTATAGGCATTGTAGATATATTCGGAAGCGTAGTTGTTCTTAATAACCTTGTCTTCAACAATACCCATGCCTGTTTCTTCAACAGCCATCTTTGCAAGAGGGATTCTTGCCTTGTTTGCTGCAGAAGCTGCCGCAAGGAAAATCTTGTCAACCTGCTCCTGAGTGAAGGTTGCGAAAACCTGCTGAACCTTTCTCACACGAGCAATTGCTTCGGTGAGCTTTTCAACGCCGTCGATGATTTCGTAAGTTTTTGTAGCCATTTTATATCCTCCTGAATATGTTTTACATAATTGATAACTTGTTGTTAAGATATGCGAGTGAGAGTGCAAGCCTTTCCTGCTTCAATAATATGCCGTCGGGCACTTCAAGGTTGCACGGAGCAAAGTTCCAGATTGCCGTTATTCCGCTTTCAATCATTTGGTCACATACAGATTGAGCCGAACCCGAGCCTACGGTTATTATCCCGATTTGCACATTGTTTTGTTTGCAGAACAAGTGAAATCCCTTCATCGGAAGAATTTCAATTGAACGGTTATAGCGGATTGCGGTTTCATTGCAGTCAAATGCGGCGATGATTTTTACGCCGTATTCCTCAAAATCGTCAAATTCAAGAAGAGCTTTTCCGAGCTTTCCCGCACCGACAAGTACAGCATTAGTCATATCGCCCTGACCGAGATGAGCCTCAATGCACTTTATCAAGTCAGCCGTTTTATATCCGACTTTCGGTTTACCCTCACCGCTTACGGCACTCAGGTCTTTTCTTACCTGAACCTCTCCGAGAGAAAGCTTTTTGGCAATCACGGTTGCGGAAATATACGGAACATCGTCAACCGAAAGCTCTCGCAGAAGCTGAAGATAATGCGGAAGTCTGCCTAAGGTTGCTTTGGTTATGCTCGATTTTTCCACCGTAATGCCTCCTTTCTTTTGACCATAGCTATCTTAACAAAACTTAAAGGAGTTGGGAATTATTAAAATGTTCAATCGGTATTATCAATATCGATAACCCTCATATCGATATAAAAAATCAAGACCCGTCCTTTACCGACGAGTCTTGGAAATTTCATTATTCAAATGTTTTCGTTTTGATTCACAAAGTGCTGTTATAAACTTTTTATCAAGCTCCGAAAACTTGTAGCCATCTTTATAAATCAGCACATCTTTATATACTTTGTTATTATCAACACACTTTCTCTGAACAAGATTATATCGTTCAAGTGTATCCACAGGAACAGGAGAAACCCACATAAATGTTTCGGGATTCTGTGAAAGCAAATCAAACTGACTTGCTCTTTCAAAAATGAAAATCCTGCGGTCAACGTTATCGGGAAGCTCCGATTTGACAACCTTTGAAAGCGGAAGCGACGGCACATACGGGTCAGCGTGAGCAATTTCAATATAGTCCGTCAGATCATCAAAAGTGATTTCTTCTTTCTTCGTAAGCGGATTATCGGCACTCATAATAAGGCAATAAGAAAACTCCGTTACCATTTCGTAACTGAGTGCTTTTTCTTCAAGCATTGATTTGAAATACTTATCAAAATTCTCCGCATATCGGATAATGCCGAGTTTATAGTCGTGATTGAGAATATTGTTGATTGTTCTCTGTGAATTGGTTTCCTTATAGAAAATCTCACAGGCATCCTTTGAAAGAGTTTTTGAAAACTCTGTAAAAGCATCTGAAATATAGCTTGCTCTCGGAACGGAAACAGAAAACTTCTGCTTCTTTACCTGACCGCTTTTGTACATATTCTCAACTTGATCAATCTGCTTGAGAATATCCTTGGCATAGCTGATGAATTCTTCACCTTCGGGAGTGAGCACCATGCCCTTTGCGGTGCGGTCAAAAACAGTAATACCTAAATCTGCTTCGAGTTCTTTGATAGAACGGCTGATGTTCGGCAAAGCTACATAAAGACTTTCCGCCGCCTTGTTGAGCGAACCCACTTTCGCAACCTCAACGGCATACTTCATATGCAGTATATTCAATTATCTCACCTCTGTATGAGTTGGATTTATAAATATACAATTATTATACAATAAACTCAGATTTTGTTCAATAGCTGTGAAATAAAAATTCGGGACTGTCTTGATAAGACAATCCCGAATCGCTTTAATATTCACCAAGAAAATATCTGCCGTAAGCATCTGCCGCTTTGAGAGCTGCGCAAACCTTTTCGGGAGTTACTTCGAAGGGCATATTGTGGAGAGTGTCACCCTCTGCGCAAGCTGCTGTTGCAACTGCCATAAGCTTTTCGTCTGTAACTTCTGTAATGCCGAGCTCTTTAAAAGTTACGGGCAGACCGAGCTCAATGCAGAAGCTGATGATTCTTTCAAGCTCATCGCCGTCAACGTTTTCAAGAACAAGCTGTGTGAGTGTACCGAAAGCAACCTTTTCTCCGTGATACATATGATGGCATTCGGGAAGAACGGTAAGACCGTTGTGGATGGCGTGTGCACCTGCAAGACCGCCGCTTTCAAAGCCGATACCGCTCAGAAGAGTGTTTGCTTCGATAACCTTTTCAACAGCCTCTGTGCAAGCGCCTGCTTCAAGAGCAATCTTTGCCTTTACGCCTTCATCCATAAGTGTGTCAAAGCAGAGCTTTGCAAGTGCCATTGCGGCGCAGGTAACCTTGCCGCCTGCACAAGTGCCTGCATCCTTTGCCATAACTGCTCTTGCTTCAAAATAAGTTGCAAGTGCGTCACCCATACCGGAAACTGTAAGTCTTGCGGGTGAAGCGGCAATGATGTCTGTATCCATAAGAACCATATTGGGGTTAGCGGGAAGGAAAAGATATTCTTCAAAAACACCGTCATCGGTATAAATAACCGAAAGAGCACTGCAGGGTGCGTCGGTTGATGCGATTGTGGGGCAGATAAGAACGGGAGTTTTGCAGTAATAAGCAACTGCCTTTGAGGTGTCAAGAATCTTACCGCCACCAATGCCTATAACAAGGTCGCAGCCCTTTTCTTCCATAATCTTGATAAGTCTGTTGATTTCATTCTTCGAGCATTCACCGTTGAAATAATCAAAAACAAGCTCAAAATCCTGACCTGCAAAGCTGCTTTCAACGGCTGCACCGATTCTCTTGTAACCCGATGCGGTGATTAGAACAAGAGCCTTTTTGCCGTAGCCCTTTGCATAGTCATAAAGCTTTTTCATTTCGCCTGCACCCTGAACATATTTGCCGGGGCTGATAAGAATTTTTGCCATTTCATTTTCTCCTTTATGTTTTTTATTTGATTTTACAATGATTATGATACCGTGTCAACACAAATAATCCTCAGACAGAAATTAACAGCAAATCAAAACGTGTGAAAAGTAGGGACACTCAGATAGTGGAATTGCATTCCATTTCGCGGAACCTTGCAGAACCTCCTGACAAAAGTTCAGTTCAAGAAACCAAAAGGCCAATTTCTGCAAGTGTTGATATGCTTGGATTCATGCAAAAACTCATTTTTGTCCGTTTGTTAGAATTTTGTTAGAACAAACAACTCCGTCTTTTTGGCGCAGGATTTCCTGCAAGATATAATTTATCAAGAAAAGCTCGTCTTTTGACGAGCTTTTCAGACTGTCGAAAAAGCATGGCTACTGCTATGCAGAACATTAATGCAAGGGTTAGAAAAATTATTAATAACGAAATTATATTTAAATAAAAATATTTCGATATGGTTAAAGTTTGAATCGGACTCCAAATTTTATAACTAAAGAAAAACCAAATAAAAAGTACAATTCC
>JAFUNA010000002.1 GCA_017473165.1 Clostridia bacterium
ATTTGTTTTTCTTCCGGAAATAATTTCTCTGATTTCTTGCAAGGAGAAGCCTGCCTTTTTCAAAGCATTGATTCTATAAAAAACAAGAATTTGCTCAGAGGTATAATACCTGTAACCCGAAAACACATCGGTGTATTGGGGTTCAAGAAGCTTTTCTTTATCGTAATGACGCAGAACAGAAATTTTCGTTCCGCACATTTTCGCAAATTCTCCGATTTTCATAAGACAGATCTCCTTTGCATAATCTAAGGTACCTTATGTGCATAGTATAAACCTGAAGTTAAGGTGAGAGTCAATACTAAATTTCAAAAAATTTAATTATGGCAAAAAGATAGCTGACAACGCCACATCAAATGACGTTATCAGTTGAATTTTTATCTCAAATCAGATAACGGAGTGTAATCCGTGTTGTTTCTCAAATATTCTCCCATCTTACCGCTGAGCAGTAATCTTACATAACTCATCGGTTCGTTATAGATGAGATAATCAAGTTCTGATGTTTCATACATATTGTTTGCATATTCATTTTCAACTGCATCGCAGTCAATTGACACCATTTAACCATCGGCAAGTTTAACTTCAACGCAGGCGGTGTCGATATTAAATTCACAAGATTTAATATAATTTTTCATAATTATTTTATCCTTTCTGTAATCGTAATTTGATTGATAAGCAGGTTGATTCTACGCAAAACGAAAGCTTGAAATCGTTGAAGTATAGGGCTTTAGTGTATCGACTTTGAGGTTGTAATGATATATCCCTAAAACTCAAAATAAGATTCGTTTTGTGTAGAAGAATAGTAGTTACAGATTCGGATTTGTCAGAAAAAAATAACAAATCCGAACCCTTCTCCAATCGGTAAAAGGTTCGGATTATGTTGGTGTGGTGCCGATGGCGGGGGTCGAACCCGCACGGTATCGCTACCAACGGATTTTGAGTCCGTCACGTCTGCCAATTCCATCACATCGGCTTATATAATAATTTTTGCTTTCTTATGTTAAAAGCGGCACACTGTTGCATGCCGCCTTTTGGTGATCCATCGGAGATTCGAACTCCGGACACCTTGATTAAAAGTCAAGTGCTCTACCGTCTGAGCTAATGGATCATATTAAATTCACCTTGTTATTTGACGCTCCAATATAATATATTATTTATCCGCTCTTGTCAAGCCCTTTTTGCAAAAAATTTTAACATTTTTATTCTTCTATTTAGATAAAACCGCTTGAAATGTTACTATATATGGTATATAATATATTTTATAATGGGTATTTTAATCATTATGAGGTATTATGCCTCGGAAAGGACAGATTATGAAGCATATAAGAGGTCCGCAGGTTTATGACTACGGATATCACGAAATTACAACTATCGATGACAAAATCCATAACGCTCTCATGGATTTCGGCATTCTAAAAATGAAAAACGGAGATGTTTTTTCCGAGGAACAGTCGCTTGAAAGGGCTTATCTTCTCATCAGCGGCGAAATGACTTTTGAATGGGAAAATAACAGCGTCAGCGTTAACCGTCCCAACTGCTTTGATTACTGCCCCTGGGTGCTTCATGTTCCCAAGGATGTGAAGGTTACCTTCAAGGCAATGGGCGATGTTGAAATCGTTGTTCACAGAACAGAGAATGAGCGTGTTTTCCCCTCAAAGCTCTACACTCCCGAAGAATGTGCAAGCGAAAACAGAGGTGCGGGAACAATGCGTGAGGCTTCGACAAGAATTGTACGCACGGTTTTTGATTATTCAAATGCACCCTACTCAAATCTTGTTGTCGGCGAGGTTATCGGTTTCCCGGGAAAATGGTCCAGCTACCCTCCCCACTGGCATCCCCAGCCCGAAATTTATTTTTATAAATTCCTTCCCGAAAACGGCTACGGCTTTGCAGAGCTTTCGGAGGATGTTGTTAAAACGCATCACAACTCAACCGTTTTCATTACCGAAAACGAAACTCATCCCCAGACAACCGCTCCCGGCTATGCAATGTGGTATCTCTGGGCAATCCGTCACCTTGACGGTAATCCCTACATAACTCCCACATTCGTTGACGAGCATCTCTGGGTCACAAAAGAAGAAAATCAGGCGGATATCTGGCCGCCCGTTAAGTAAGGAGAGAGAATATGAAGCTTACGATATCACAGGCTCTCGTCAAATTCCTTGATAATCAGTATATCAGCTTTGACGGAGTTGAAACCAAATTTGTTGACGGTATCTTCGGCATTTTCGGTCACGGCTGCGTTGTCGGTATCGGTCAGGCTCTTGAGCAGGGCGGTCACAACCTCAAATTCTATCAAGGCAAAAACGAACAGGGCATGGCTCATGCCGCAATCGCATTTGCAAAGCAGAAAAACCGCCGTCAGATTATCGCCTGCACCTCATCAATCGGCCCCGGTGCTCTCAACATGGTAACTGCCGCAGGTACGGCAACCGCAAACAGAATTCCCCTTCTTCTTCTTCCGGGCGACACCTTCGCCTGCCGTCAGCCCGACCCCGTGCTTCAGCAGATTGAGCAGCCCGCAAGCTATTCAACAACCGCAAACGATGCTTTCAAGGCGGTTTGCAGATATTGGGACAGAATTTCAAGACCCGAGCAGCTTATGACCGCTTGCCTCAACGCAATGCGTGTGCTCACCGACCCCGCAGAAACAGGTGCGGTTTGTTTGGCAATGCCCCAGGACGTTGAAGGCGAAGCCTTTGATTATCCCGAATACTTCCTCAAAAAGAGAGTCTGGTATCTTGACAGACGCTCACCCACTTCACGCGAAATCGATGCAGCCGTTGAAATGATTATGAAAAGCGAAAAGCCCATTCTTATTGTCGGCGGCGGCGTTACATATTCCGAAGCATGGGAAACAGCAAGATTCTTTGCTGAAAGATTCAACATTCCCATCTGCGAAACACAGGCAGGTAAAGGCAACATCCGTTGGGATTTACCCCTCAACATGGGCGGTATCGGCGTTACGGGCGGTCCTGCGGCAAATAACGTTGCAAAGCAGGCTGACCTTGTTATCGCTGTCGGAACACGTCTTACCGACTTCACAACCGCATCAAAATGGGGCTTCCAGAATCCCAATGTAAAGATGCTTTCCATCAACGTTTGCTCCTTTGATGCATTCAAAATGGATGCAACCGCTGTTATTGCCGATGCAAAAACAGGACTTCTTGACATAATGGGAGCTCTCTCTGTCAGAGAATACCGCTCAAATTGGGACAGTCTTGAGCTTGCACAGATTAAAGAGGACTACAACAACGAGGTTGACCGTCAATACAGCGTATATCTCAAGGAAGGTCTTTCGCAGACAAGAGCTCTCGGTGAAATCAACAAGCTTATCGACAAGGATGCAATCGCAATCGGCTCATCGGGCAGCCTTCCCGGCTGTATGCAAAGACTCTGGAGAGCATCCGTGCCTAAAACATACCACATGGAATACGGCTTTTCTTGCATGGGCTATGAAATCTGCGGCGCACTCGGCGTAAAGCTTGCAGAGCCCGACAGAGAGGTTTATACCATGGTCGGTGACGGCAGCTTCCTCATGCTCCACAGTGAGCTTTACACAGCCGTTATGGAAGGAGCAAAGATAAACGTTATGCTCTTTGATAATTCCGGCTGGGGCTGCATTGAAAACCTTCAGAATAATCAGGGTACAGACACCTTCGGTACAAGATTCCAGGCAAGAAATCCCCTTTCGGGAATGCTTGACGGTGCAATTGTTCCCGTTGATTTTGCAAAAATTGCTGAAGGCTACGGCTGCAAGGCTTACAGAGTTTCAAGCGTTTCAGAGCTTCGTGACGCAATCATCGACTCAAAAGAACAGACCGTTCCCTGTCTTTTTGACATCAAGGTTGTTCACGGCAGCATGAGCGACGGCTATGATGCTTGGTGGAGAGTCGGCGTTGCTGAGGTTTCAACAAGCGAAAAGGTTCAGGCTGCATACGAGGATATGCAGGCAAACATAGAAAAAGCAAGACTTTATTAATATACGGAGGAATTCAGAATGCTTAACAAAGAAAAAGTTAATCTTGCCATAGCACCCATTGCATGGACAAACGACGACCTTCCCGATCTCGGAGCGGAAAATACCTTTGAACAGTGCGTAAGCGAAATGGCTCTCAGCGGCTTCAAGGGCAGCGAAATCGGCAACAAATATCCCAAGGATGTTGAAACTCTCAAGCACAAGCTTGATGTCAGAGGACTTCGCATCTGCAACGCATGGTTTTCATCTCTTCTTCTTTCGGAAGGCTATGAGGCTACAATCGAAGCTTTCATAAAGCACAGAGATTTTCTTCACGCTCTCGGTGCAAAGGTTATCGGTGCTTCGGAGCAGGGCAACTCAATTCAGGGTAAAGCATTAAGCATTTTCGGCGACAAGCCCGTTTACACAGACGAGCAGTGGGAGCTCATTGCAAAGGGCTTCAACGAAATGGGCAGACTTGCAAAAGAAAAGGGAATGTATTTCACAGTTCATCATCATATGGGCACAGGCGTTCAGACTGAAGCTGAAATTGATAAGCTTATGGAAATCACAGACCCCGACCTTGTTTATCTTCTTTATGATACAGGTCATCTTTCATTCTCGGGCGAAGATGCAATCGGTGTTCTCAAAAAGTATGTCAACAGAGTTAAGCACGTTCACCTCAAGAGCATCCGTCAGGATGTTATCAACGAAGGTAAAGAAAAGGGCTGGAGTTTCCTTGACTGCGTAAGAGCAGGCTCATTTACCGTTCCCGGTGACGGCGATTTTGATTTCACTCCCGTTTTTGATATTCTTGACGAAGCAGGCTATGAAGGCTGGGTTGTTGTTGAAGCTGAACAGGATCCCGCAAAGGCTAACCCCTATGAATATGCTTGTCTTGCGAGAAAATATATCGCAGAAAAAACAGGTCTTTAATCCATGATAAATTATTAACCTCGACGGTAAATATTACCGCCGAGGTTAATTTATTGTCTTTAATTATCTATAACAACATTGCCGGTTTTAAGATTGAATTCGAGAACCTTTCTTGTTCCGTTGTCATCAATATCAATCTTTATGTCATCCTTGCTGATATATTCTGCGGCAAGGATTTTTTCGTTTGTCTTTGTGAAATAGTGCTTAAGAAGCTCCATTTGCTTTTTGTTGTAATAACCTGCGTTATCCGAAACAAAAAGAACGTTGCCGCAAAGATTATTGATTCTTGCAAGAAGCTTTTTCTGTTTCCAAGTAAACTTCAGATTATAATTACGCAGGAAGAATACATCGGGGTCATTCATGAACACTCTGCCGTTGAGATGGCGGCGGAATATCGAATTGTTGATTGCAGACTGTGCACTGAGCATCTCGTTTGCAACGTGAATGTGGTTATAAATCTTGCCCGTGTAAGTAAGGTCAACATCGCAGCTGATTCTGCAGGCATCGCAGAATCCGATTGCCGCACTCATGGGAATACCGCAGCCGAGAAGAAGCTTGTCACCTACGCACTCACGGAGGAACTGCATTGCTTCGTACATGATTTCGCCGCGGCACTTGCCGTTTCTGGGAATTGTGCATTCGCTGTATAGGAAGTCAAGCTTAACCATGTCATAGCCCCATTCGTTGAGTACAACATCAAAAACATGCTTGATATATTCTCTTGCTTCTTCATTATAAAAGTCAAGAGTATATGCACCGCCCCATGCAATACAGCCGATTGTGGACTTGCCCTTTTCGTCTTTGATAAGCCAATCGGGATGCTCTTTTGCAATTCTTGAAACCGTCTGACAGCTGAAGGGAGCAATCCAGATGCCCGCCTTGTAGCCCTTTTCGTGAATTTTATCGGCAACATATTTCATACCGTTGGGGAACTTTGCACAGGGGTCAAGCCAGTCGCCGACAAAAGGCTCATAGCCGTCATCTATCTGGAAAATGTTAACCTCTTTCTTTGCGGCGTTAAGACCGTTGAGGTCACGGAGAATAATTTTTTCGTCGATATCCTGAAAATAGTTATACCATGAGGTGTAGCCCGTAAGAAGTCCGTTTCTTGTTTCGGGCATGGGAATGAGTCCGAAATAGCTGTCGAAAACCTCGTCATATGTTCCCTCAAAATAAACGATATCAAACACACGGTAGGGTTCTGTTACAACCTTCTTTTCAACATCTTTACAGAACGCAAAGCTGTTTTCGTTCATCTTTACTTTGAAATATGTGTAGCCTGTATTTTCGCTCAATGAACCCCAGAGCTTAACATTTTCGCCGTTTCTGACATATGTGTAGCAATGGCTGTGGAATTCGCCGGGCTTTTCAGAATACTTGACAAACCACTGGTCACCCGTAAGCATTGCCATATGCTTTGTCTTTGCAGACATATTTGCAAGCTTGATATGACCCTTCTGAATGTCCGTGCACTTATATTCACGGGTCTTTGTCCATGACTGATATCCGCCGGCAAAGAAATTGTCGTTTTCTTTGAATTCATGGTTGAACTCAACACGGAAATCCACAAGCTCAATTTCCTTTTTGGGATTGAGCACAACGGTAAATCTTTCGGGAGTGTCGGTAACATCAAGGCTGAAAGCCTCATTTTCGAGCGAGCCCGAAATAACGGTTTTTCCGTTGTCGATATAAGTTATAAAATAGTTTCTGTTCATTATTATTTCTCCGTTCCGATTATTTTGTGCCGAAAATTCTGTCGCCTGCATCACCGAGACCCGGCATAATATAGCCGACATCGTTAAGACAATCGTCAAGAGCACCGACATAGATATCAACATCGGGATGAGCTTTTTGGAGTGCTTCAAGACCTTCGGGAGCGGCAATGATGCACATAAACTTTATACACTGGGGATTGCGGGTTTTAATCTGGGTTATGGCGTCGATTGCGGAGCCGCCCGTTGCAAGCATCGGGTCAAGAACGATAACTTCTCTTTTTTCGATATCTGCAGGAAGCTTGCAGTAGTATTCAACGGGCATGAGTGTATCATGATCTCTGTAAAGACCGATATGACCTACCCTTGCGGAAGGTACAAGCGAAAGCACGCCGTCAACCATTCCGAGACCCGCTCTTAAAATGGGAACAAAAGCAAGCTTTTTGCCCGCAAGCACCTTGGTTTTTGCGGTGCAGAGAGGCGTTTTGGTTTCAACCTCTTTAAGAGGAAGATCTCTTGTTGCCTCATAGCACATAAGCATTGCAATCTCGCTTACAAGGCTGCGGAATTCTCTTGAGGCGGTTTTTTCGTCTCTGAGGAAGGTGAGCTTATGCTGAATCAAGGGGTGATCCATAATCATTACTTTAGCCATAAATGAAGCCTCCTGTATTAAAATCTGTTTTCAAGGTCTGTAATCTGTGCAATTCTTCTGATGTGGCGTTCATCGCCGCTGAATTCCGTATCAAGGAAAACATCAACAAGCTCAATTGCCTGCTCGGGGGTTACAACTCTTCCGCCAAGGCAGAGCATATTTGCGTTGTTATGAAGTCTTGTCATTTCGGCAGAAAATTTATCGGAGCAGCAGCAGGCACGAATTCCTCTTACCTTATTTGCTGCAATGGAAATTCCTACGCCTGTTCCGCAGCAGAGAATTCCGAGCTCGCATTCGCCGCCTGTTACGCCCTTTGCGGTTTTTTCGGCATAAACGGCATAGTCAACTGATTCCGACGAAAAAGGACCGTAGTCCTTATATTCGATATTTCTTTCTTCAAGATGTTTCTTTATCACCTGCTTAAGCTCGTAGCCTGCATGGTCTGAACCGAGTGCAATCATATGTTTTCTCCTTTTTTAAGTTTTAATTCACGTTCTGCCTGCGGAAGTCTTAAGTAGACGGGAGCAAGCAGGGCGGAATCTTTAAATTCATTGTTATTTATTGCCGCAAGAGCCGTGCCGTATGCACGCTGATAGCGGCGGTTTTCACCCGCAAGAACGGCATTCGGAAGCCTGTGTGCAAAAGCCTTGAAACAGATTTCAGCTCCGTCACCTGCAAGAATGATTTTTTCATCAAATGACGAAAGCTCGTCACATAAGCAGTCAATCGATACTGCCTTGTCATCACAAAGCCGTTTAATTTCACCGTTTTCGGCTCTGAACAAAGCCGTATAAACCTGATTGCAGCGTGCATCCATGGAAATGCAGATAACGCAGCTTTCATCGGTGAAATTATACGCCGCAGATTCGAGTGTTGAAACTCCTGCGGAAGGCTTATTTTCGCACATTGCAAGTCCTTTTACGGCGGCAACACCGATTCTTATGCCCGTAAATGAACCCGGACCGGCATTTACGCATATGGCGTCAATATCGTTTATTTTCATATCCGCCTGTGAAAGTGCGTTGTCAATCATGGGCATGAGCGTTCTGCTGTGGGTAAGACCTGCGTTAACAAAGCACTCGCTTTTCAAGCTTCCGTTATCAACAACCGCAACGCTTGCCGTTTTTGCAGACGAGTCAATTGCAAGGATTTTCAAGTAATTCAGCTCCAACTATTTCAATATTTCTTTCATCGGTATTTTCTGTTTTTGTTATTGTTACTCTGATGCAGTCATCGGGAAGAATGGCTTCGATATTTTCGCTCCATTCGATTATAAGACAAGCACCCTCATCAAGATAATCAAAATATCCCGTTGAATAAAGGTCGTCCCAGCCCGAAATACGGTACATATCAAAATGATAGAGAGTTTGTTTTTCTCCTCTGTATTCGTTAACAAGAGCAAAGGTCGGGCTGCTGACATCACAGTTTATTCCCATTCCCTTTGCAAAGCCCCGTGTAAAAGCGGTTTTTCCCGCTCCGAGGTCGCCAAACATTGCAACAACACCGCTTCTGACGGTCTGACCGAGAAGAAAGCCGATTTTTTCGGTTTCATTGACATTATTTGTTTTATAATTTGCCATACTGCACCACCATAGCTGATTATAACATATATTAATATTATTTTCAACTGTAAAAATGCCCAAGCTTCAATCTGAAACTCGGGCAATAATGATTTTAAAATTTTGCAATCAGTTCTTTACAGATTTCGGGGTCGTTTGTTATAAGTCCGTCAACACCGCATTTCATCATTCTTGTTATGGTTGAGGGCTTATCAACTGTCCAGACGTTGATGCCTATGCCGTTTTTATGAAGCCTTTTAACATAATGCTTTGTAACGGCACTGAAATGAGGATGAAGGAAATCCGCCTTGATTTTCTTTGCAAATTTTACATATCCGAACAGCATTGTTTTATAAAAATGTGACTTGTTGGGGGCATAAAGAAAGCCTGTTTTGCAATTCGGGTCAACTTTTTTGCATTCAACAAGAACGTTTGCATCAAAGCTTGAAATAAGGAGCTTATCAAAAAGTCCGTGTGCCTTTGCCGCATTGATTGTTTTTGCAACGATTTCCATATTGCCGTCAAGAGGCGGCTTTATTTCAACGTTCATTATTTCGATATCTGCCGTTTCGCAGAGAGTATAGAATTCTTCAAGAGTAGGAGCCTTTGTGCCTGCGAATTTCTCGCTGAAATATGAACCGAAATCATATGAACGAAGTTCTTCAAGAGTCATTTTTGTAACCTCGCCCGTACCGTTTGAGGTTTCGTCGATTGTATAGTTATGGCAGACAACGGGCACTCCGTCTGAAGTGAGATGAATATCGGTTTCAAATCCGTCAACACCGATTTCGATTGATTTTTCAAATGCGGGAATTGTGTTCTGCGGTGCGGCAAGATTTGCTCCTCTGTGGGAAATAACTTTAAAATCAGCCATTCAAATCACCTTTCATATTTTAATTTACTATTTGATTTTAACAGAATAAGAACAATTTTTCAAGAGATAACAACATATTATTTGACATATCCTTTTCCAAATGCTAAAATTAAAACATATCTTATACAAAAGGGTGATTTGATATGTATATGGAAAATTATGAATTCTGGTTTGTTGTCGGCAGTCAGTTCCTTTACGGACCCGAGGTGCTTGACATCGTTGCCGAAAGAGCAGAGGAAATGGCTCAAAAAATGAACGAAAGCGGTCTTCTCCCCTGCAAGATAGTTTATAAAGTTACCGCAAAAACTCCCGAAGAAATTTCGGATGTTGTAAAAGCCGCAAATTATGACGATAAATGTGCGGGCATCATAACATGGATGCACACCTTTTCGCCTTCGAAAATGTGGCTGAACGGTCTTAAAAATCTGCAAAAGCCCTACTGTCATTTTGCAACACAGTATAACAGAGATATACCAAATGAAGAGATTGACATGGATTTCATGAATCTCAATCAGGCTGCACACGGCGACAGAGAACACGGCTTCATCGCTGCAAGACTCCGTGCACCCCGCAAGGTTATTATGGGCTACTGGCAGGACGAAAAGGTTCTTTGTGAGCTCGGTAAATGGATGCGTTCCGCAGTCGGTGCTGCATTTTCAAAGAGCCTCAAGGTTATGCGTTTCGGCGATAACATGAGAAACGTTGCCGTTACCGAAGGCGATAAGGTCGGAGTTCAGGAAAAGCTCGGCTGGCAGGTAAACACCTGGCCCGTAGGCACACTCGTTGAATATATCAACGCAGTTACCGATGCCGAGGTTGATGCTATCATGGCTGAATATGCCGAAAAATATGATTTTGCAACAGACAATATTGATGCCGTTCGCTATCAGGCAAAAGAAGAAATTGCAATGAAGAAAATGCTTGACGAGCAGGGCTGCAAGGCATTCACAAATACTTTTGAGGATCTCCACGGCATGGAGCAGCTTCCCGGACTTGCAAGCCAGCGTCTTATGGAGCAGGGCTACGGCTACGGCGGCGAGGGTGACTGGAAGGTTTCCGCTATGACAGCCGTGCTGAAAGCTATGACCGAAGGAATGAACGGCGGCTCGGCATTCATGGAGGATTACACCTATAATCTTGCACCCGGTGCAGAATATTCTCTCGGTGCTCATATGCTTGAGGTTTGCCCCACTCTTGCGGCAGACAAACCCAGAATTGAGGTTCATCCCCTCGGAATCGGCGGCAAGGGCGACCCTGCAAGACTTGTTTTTGAAGGCAAAGCAGGAAACGCCGTTGTTGTGAGCCTTGTTGACATGGGCGGCAGACTCAGAATGATTGTTCAGGATATTGAATGCGTAAAGCCCATTCTTCCCATGCCCAACCTTCCCGTTGCAAGAGTTATGTGGAGAGCGATGCCCGACCTTTGCACAGGCGCAAAATGCTGGATTATCGCAGGCGGTGCACACCACACCGTTCTTTCATACGATGCGGATGCCCAAATGCTCCGTGACTTTGCAAGAATCATGGACATCGAATTTGTTCATATCAATAAAGATACAACTCCCGAAGGTCTTGAAAACGAGCTTTTCCTCAACGACCTTGCATGGAAGCTTAAATAAGAATGTAAAAATCACCCCTATGTTTTGAAAAAACTCAAAACATAGGGGTGATTAAATTTAATCAAGCTCTTTTAAAGCTTCGGGGAATAATTCTATGCTGCGTTTAAGGATTCCGTTCATCTGTGCAATGGCAATGCCGTAGTTTGTCATCGGCACTCCGCAATCCTCTGCATGCCCTGCCCTGTACTGCATTTCACGCTTGTTGAGCATACACGCTCCGCAATGAATGACAAGGGAATACGGTGAGAGTTTTTCGGGGAAATCTCCGCCGCTTGTGAAATAAAATTCAGGCATTTTTCCTGTATATTTTCTTACAAGACCCGGAATTTTTACCGTTCCGATATCGTTGCACTGTCTGTGGTGAGTGCACCCCTCGGAAATCAGAATTTTATCTCCGTTCTTAATTTTATCGAGCATGGCAGCACCGCGAACAACCGCAGGCAAATCACCTTTATATCGGGCAAAAAGGATTGAAAAAGAAGTCAGCGGAATATCCTCGGGAGTATCGGCGGAAACCTTTGCAAATGCCTGCGAATCGGTTATGACAAGCTTTGGCTTTTTGCCGAGTGACAGGAGCGTTTGTTTCAGCTCCGTATCACGGCACACAACCGCCGTTGCACCGATTTCAAGCAGTTCACGGATAACCTGCTGCTGCGGAAGAATGAGTCTGCCCTTGGGTGCGGATTCGTCTATCGGAACAACAAGCACAACAAGGTCATTCGGCTCAACCAAATCGGAAACAATCTTTTTTTCATCCTCTTTGGTTTTAAGTGTCCGTGCAATCATTTCCTTAAGCAGATTTATATTCGTACCCTTTTGGGCACTTACATAAATTTCATTTTCCGAGTTTTCGGGAATGCTTTCAAGCAAATCTGACTTATTATAAATAATAATATACGGGATTTTTTTGCTGTCAAACAGCTTTTTCAGCTTTTTATCGGCAGGCTGAATTCCTTTTGTCGCATCAACAACAAGCAACGCAATGTCCGTGCGGTTGAGCATATCTTTTGCTCTTTTTACACGCATTTCGCCAAGCAATCCCTCGTCATCAATACCTGGTGTGTCGATTATAACAACAGGTCCGAGCGGTAAAAGCTCCATCGCTTTTTTTACGGGGTCGGTTGTTGTTCCTTTTATGTCGGACACAAGAGAAAGCTTTTGTCCTGTCACGGCATTGACAACGCTTGACTTTCCTGAATTTCTCATGCCGAAAAAGCCTATATGAACTCTTTCGGCGGAAACTGTATTGTTTAAACTCATTTTAACATCTCCTTTTAACAATGCGGTTTCACCGCATACGGGACGTCGTGGTCGCCGTCCCCTACAAATCAAAATCTGAAATCGCGGCGGTTTGAGGCTTTTATATCCTCAATATTCTTCTTTGCTATCGCTCTGACCTTTTCGCCGGGAATTTTCTTAAGCTCGTTTTCGATAAGCTCAAAACCGATTTTCTTTGTTTCTTCACTTGCGTAGTCAACAAGATATTCGGTAAGAGTCATAAGTGCATTGGGATGGCAGCAATTGAGTATCTGTCCGTTTTTGCAAAGCTGCATAAATCTGTCGCCCGTTCTGCCTTCACGGTAGCAGGCGGTGCAGAATGAGGGAATATGCTTCAGCTCCATAAGCCAGCGCACAACCTCGTCGAGCGTTCTCTGGTCAGAAACGTCAAACTGCTCGGAATCGTGAGGTCTTTCTTCCTCGGTATAACCGCCTACGGATGTTCTTGAAGCACCGCTTATCTGGGAAATACCCATATTAAGAGCTCTTCCTCTTACGGCTTCGGATTCTCTTGTTGAAATAATCATGCCTGTGTAAGGAACGGAAATTCTTATGCAGGCAATAAGCTTTTCAAAAAGCTCGTCTGAAATGCCGTTATCGAATGTATCGGGGTCAATATCATCAGCTCTTTTCAGTCTGGGCACGCTGATTGTGTGGGGTCCTACACCGTGCACGGCTTCAAGATGCTCTGCGTGCATGAGAAGTCCGACAAACTCATATTTATAAAGCTCAAGTCCGAAAAGAACTCCGAGTCCGACATCGTCAATTCCGCCCTCCATTGCTCTGTCCATGGCTTCGGTGTGATAATCATAGTCATGCTTGGGTCCGGTTGGGTGAAGCTTGAGGTAGCTTTCCTTATGATATGTTTCCTGGAAAAGAATATATGTGCCTATGCCCGCATCCTTGAGCTTACGGTAATTATCAACCGTTGTTGCGGCAATATTGACATTAACACGGCGGATTGCACCGTTTTTGTGATTTATGCTGTAGATTGTCTTTATTGATTCAAGAATATATTCAATGGGATTGTTTACGGGGTCCTCGCCTGCTTCGATTGCAAGACGCTTGTGACCCATATCCTGCAAAGCGATAACTTCCCTTGCAATTTCTTCCTGCGTCAGCTTCTTGCGTGCAATGTGCTTGTTTTTGAGGTGATATGGGCAGTAAACACAGCCGTTAACGCAATAGTTTGAGAGATAAAGAGGTGCAAACATAACAATTCTGTTGCCGTAGAATGCAAGCTTGATTTCTTCTGCAAGCTTAAACATTTCCTCAACCTTTTCGGGGATTTCACAGGCAAGCAAAACTGCAGCTTCACGGTGAGTAAGTCCGCTGCAAACAGTTCCGTCAGCAGTCTTTCGGGGATGTGCCTTTTCGAGAATGCTGTCAATCAATTCAACATTGTTCTTGTTTTGCTCGGCATATTCGAGCGTTGCAAGGATTTCTTCATTATTGATGAATTCCTCTGCTTTTAATGATTTGGGATTATAATTTGCCATTTTTATTTCCTTTCTTCGGGTCAGAAAATCTTCCCCTTCAGATAATTTTAAACTGTTTTGAAGTCGCCTCTGTCGGTGACAATTTCATAACCGATGGTTTTCATCCTTTCTTCAAGCATCTTTTTATTCAGCGCCGATTCCGCACCGCCCGTCAGCTTATTGTTATAGAGCTCATATTTTTTCTTTGCTTCCGACGGTGAAAGATTCGGCATAACAACATTCGCACCCGAAAGAATTCCTTTTTCTCTGCCCTCGGGGTCGATTGTTCCGAGTGCAGTTGTTGCGGGCAGTAAAACAGACGGAGAAATTAATCGGATAATCGAAAGAAGATAACAGGTCAGCTCAACCGTGCCTTGGGGCATATCCTTGAAAACCGTTTCTCTGTGCGGCACAAAGGGACCTATTCCGCACATATGAGGCTTGAATTGCTCAATAAATTTAAGGTCCTTTGCGATTGTTTCATCGGTCTGAAACGGTGAACCTACCATAAATCCGCAGCCTACCTGAAAGCCGATTTTCTTAAGGTTTTCAAGGCATTCCATGCGGTTATCGAAAGAAAGCTCCGCAGGGTGAAGTTTCTCATAATGCTCTTTATCCGCCGTTTCATGGCGAAGCAGATATCTGTCTGCACCCGCATCATAAAGCCTTTTATAGCTTTCAAAGCTTCTTTCACCGAGCGAAAGCGTTACGGCACAGTCGGTATATCTATTTTTGATTTCCGAAACAATTCCGCAGATAACTTCATCGCCGAAATAAGCGTCCTCGCCGCCCTGAAGCACGAAGGTTCTGTAGCCGAGCTCATACCCTTCTTCACAGCAGGATAAAATCTGTTCTGCGGTCAGTCTGTAACGCTCGCATTTTTTGTTTCCTTTGCGGATTCCGCAATAATAACAATCGTTTTTACAGATATTGCTGATTTCGATAAGACCTCTGATATAAACGGAGTTTCCGTATATTTTTCTCCTTGCTTCAGTCGCTTTCTCTGAAAGAATTTCTGCATATTCGGGAGTGCGTTCTGATATAAGAGTTTTGTATTCCTCAAGAGTCAGGCTATGCTCTTTTTCGAGTTTATCTATTAATTCAATCATCAAAAATCTTGTTTGAGTAAGCCGTTTTGACGCTTATTCCGTCAAGCTTGCCGATTTTCCCCGTAAGCTCTGAAATTACGTTCTGCGGAGCATCAACCGCAAGGCTGACAATGCTCAGATTTCTTTCTCTGTAAGGCAAGCCCATTCTTCCGATAATAATATCGCTGAAAGCATGAAGCAATGAGTTAAGCTTTTCAACGGATTCGGGATTTTCGACAATCACGCCGATTACGGCAATTCTCTTTTCCATATTTATCACTCCAAACAAAAAACTGCACCCACAAAAAAGGTGCAGTTATGCCATAGATATCACATTATGCACCTTTCCTTCGGATAGCATAAGCCCGTCCTCGTGTCAGGATATAAATATTATAATCAATTTTAGCTCTTATGTCAATTATTTTGATTAAATTCGGTTGACCTTATCGCCGCAAAGTGATAAACTATCGGTTTGGAGATGATAAAATGGAAACTGTTTCAAAAATTGACAGCCGCAAAGAAAACAAAATAATTTTTATCTGCTGGCTGGCTTATACAGCCGCATATGTGGGCAGACTGAATTTCAACGCATCAATCGTTGCAATTATTTCGGATCTGGGCGTAACAAAAGCGGATGCGGGATTGGTCAGCTCGTTTTTCTTTTTTGCATACGGTGCTGGTCAGCTCATAAACGGCATTCTTTCAAAGAAATACAACGCCAAAATCATGATTTTCCTTTCGCTTATCATTTCGGCGGTTATGAATGTACTTATGCCAATCTGCGGTGATATTTCGCTGATGAAATTCATCTGGATGGGAAACGGCATTGTTCAGTCGGTTTTGTGGAGCACGCTCATAAAAACTCTTTCGGATTTTGTTTCGAACAAAAAGCTGCCGAAAGCCATTCTTGCAATGAGCACAACCGTTGCAATCGGCACTCTCGTTGCATACGGAATTTCTTCCTTATCCGTTCGCTTTGGCACGTGGAAAATTGTTTTTTATGTCGCGAGCATTGTGCTTGTTGTCAGTGCGATAATATGGTTTACGCTTTTCGGAATCAATCCGAAAAAGGTTATCGAAATCGAAGAACAAAAAAGCGAAAAGGTTAAAATGGGCAGGGTTGTTCTGCTTGCTCTTTTCATTACTGCTTTTGCAGGAATTGCGAACGGATTTATCAAAGACGGCATCAACACATGGGTGCCTTCCGTACTTTATGAAGAATTCGGCATTTCGCAATCCTTCTCGATTCTTCTGACACTTCTTCTGCCCATGGTTTCAACGCTAGGTGCGGCAATCGCAAAGAAGGTTCACGAAAAAATCCCCTCGCACGCCGCCATGAACTTTATTTTCTACATTTTTTCTGCACTTCTCTGCGGCGGAATTCTGCTTTCGCTCAAGCTTCACAGCATTGTTGCAATTATGATTTGCTTCATCTGCGTTGCATGCGGAATGTCAATGATTAACAATGTTATAACAAGTATGTTTGCCCTCGATTACCGCCGCTTGCTCAACGCAGGCTTTGCGGCAGGACTGCTCAACACCTTCTGCTATATCGGCAGCACGGTAACATCTTATACCCTCGGTGCGGTTTCGCAGGCAAGGGGCTGGAATGCCGTTTTTATTATTATGCTGGCAGTGTGTGTTGTTGCCGCAGTTATCTGCCTTGCGGGTATAATTTCGGAAAGAAAAATGAAGGAGAAATAAAAATGTTTCGTTTTGACTGCGATTATCTTGAAGGAGCACATCCTTTGATATTACAAAGGCTTTCGGAAACAAATTTTGAACAGACAATCGGCTACGGCTGTGACCCTCATTGCGAAAACGCTGCAAAACTCATAAAAAAAGCCTGTAACAAAGACGATTGCGACGTACATTTTCTTGTCGGCGGAACGCAGACCAACACAACGGTTATCTGTGCCGCACTTCGTCCGCATCAGGGGGTTATAAGTGCCGATTCGGGACACATCAACGTTCACGAAAGCGGTGCAATTGAATCAACGGGGCACAAGGTGATCGCTCTCCCCTCCGATGACGGAAAAATATCCGCAGATGCCGTTAAAAATTGCTTTGAAGCTCATTGGAATGACGAGGCACACGAGCACATTGTTCAGCCCGGCATGGTTTATATTTCACAGCCTACCGAAAAAGGCACGCTTTATTCAAAAGCCGAGCTTGAAGAAATATTCACCGTCTGCAAAAAATGCGGACTACTTCTTTACATTGACGGTGCAAGACTCGGCTATGCTCTTGCATCCAACGTCTGCGACATGACTCTTGCCGATGTTGCTGCAAGCTGCGATGCGTTTTATATAGGCGGCACAAAGGTCGGTGCACTTTTCGGAGAGGCACTTATAATCAACAACGAAAATCTGAAAAAAGATTTCCGTTACCTTATAAAGCAAAAGGGCGGACTTCTTGCAAAGGGCAGGCTTCTCGGAATTCAGTTTGAAGTTCTTTTTGAAAACGGACTTTATTTTGAAATTTCCGCTCATGCAATCAAAGCCGCGAAAAGACTTCGCCAAATCTTTGAAAACCACGGCTGCAGATTCCTTGCGGATTCCGAAACAAACCAGCAGTTTCCCATTATGAAAAACGAAGAAATAGCAAAGCTTTCAGAAGAGTTTTCTTTTGAAAAATGGTGTTCGGTTAATGAAAATGAAACCGCAGTACGTTTTTGTTCAAGCTGGGCAACAACCGACAAAAACCTTGATGCTCTTGAAAAAGCAGTTAAAAATATATAAAAAATAAGGTGTCACCTGCGACACCTTATTTTTATTTATATCAGTTTTCCTGTATATATTCTGCGTTCATCTGTGCTTTGGCGATTCTGTCCACTTCTTCGGCGCTCTTTGCAAGCTCAACAGCCTTTCTTGTTGCCTCACGTCTTGCAAAAAGTTCACGGTACATTCTGTCACGCTTTTCACCGTTAAGGTCATGGAAGAATTTGGGGATAATTCCGAGAGCACCCGTGATTACGGGAACGCCCGTTCCCATTGCGAAAATCCACCATTTTGTGGAGTCCGCCTGTGTGCCGATGGTAAGACCCTGAACATAGCCGATTCTCTTCATGATAAAGTTCTGAATCGAACCCATTACCATGCCCTGAAGCTTTGTTACAAGTCCTCTTGCAACACCTGTCATAGCCTCTGCTCTGTAGCCGTTTTTCCATTCGCAGTAGTCCATTGCTTCGTTAAGGATTTCTGTGGGAATAACGTGTCTTATACCGTAAACACACATTTCAAAAACTTCTTCAACCGCCATCAGCGGAAGCATTACCCATTTGTTCTTATAAAGACCCTTTTCAGCTCCGCCGATTGAACCGACACCGAAAACAACAAGCCAGCAGACATCGGTCCAGATATCCTCGAGAATCCAGATTGCCTTTGTTGAGAGCTTCTTTCGAAGCGGTGCAATGAAAGCATAGCTTAATGTTGAAACGGGTGAAGCGGGAATGCCGACGATGGTCTGATATGTTGCAGAACCGAGAACGTCAATATAGTAGTTTATTCTGCTCTTACCAACTGCAAAGCCCGCAAGGAACTCTGAAAGTGTATAAAGCAGAATCGGTCTGTTGTTAACAATAGCCTTAAGACCTTGAATGATGCTCGGTTTTTCAATCGTCTGGGAAACTCTTTCTTTTGTTACGCAAATAAAATAGAAAGAAAGTGCACAGCCGAGAATTGCTGTTCCGACGCCGAAGCTGATGAAAAGAGATGTTCTGTTCCAGGTTACAACCTGATTGTTAACAAGGTCAAGAAGAACACCGAAAAGAAGCTCGGGAAGCTTTTCGCCGACAAGACCCGAAATAAGGTTTGCCATTGTTATAAGACCCGTTCGTTCAAGCGGGTCAGGCGTTATGGTTGACATAAAGCCGGTGCTTGCAATTGCAGTAAATGTTCCCGCAGTTTCGCAAATAATTGAAAAAATTGCATAGAACAGCAGTTTCGGTGCATAGGTTGCACTTGTATCGGCAAATACCAACGGCATAAACCAATACCAAAGACCGATAAGCATCAAGGGAATTTTACCGAGCAGAATGTATGGCTTGAACTTTCCCCATCTTGTTCTTGTGCGGTCAACGATAACACCGATAAATGTATCGTTTATTGTATCCCATAAGCCGGCAAACAAGCCGAAAACCGCAAGGAAATCGAAATCAAGCTTAACAATATCATAAATAAATCTTTCTTTATATTTGTCGATATTGAAGCTGCCCGAAACATCGTTTAGAAGATAACCTATACGTTCTTTCTGACCGACGTAGCGTCTGTTGTTCAAAAGCGGATTTTTGACACCTTTTTCATAGTCTATGACTATACCATGGTTTTCTTCTTCATATGCCAAATTAGTATTTTCTGCCACCAAAGCGCCCCCTTTTTTGAATTCTTGTAAGATTATAACATAAATTTATGGGAAATTCAACAAGTTTTATAACTTTTGTTAATTTTTTTTGCATATTCTATTTGACTTTGTTGCAAAAATATGGTTAAATTCTTCTGCAGGAGGTTGATTTTATGAGTAAGTTTCGTAATAAAATCTACGATATTTATGCCGATTTGGTTTTTAATCTGAACAAAAAGTCATTCAAAAAAATAATCAAGGATAAATCAACATTACCCGAGGGGTTTACGGTAACTTACCATTCCGGTGCATTGAACACAAAGCCGAACACGGTAAAATCAATCGATGCCGCAATTGCTCACGGAGCAAAAATTGTTGAGATTGACGTAAGCTTCAGACCCGACGGAACTCCGGTTATAATTCACGATTCCGCCCCTGAAATCAATCAAGGTGTATTGCTTGAAAATGCACTTGAAGCCGTTGCACAAAGCAAAACCTGCATGATAAATCTTGACATAAAGTCAACCGCAAACCTCGGTGCGGTCGATGAGCTTGTTAAGCAACACGGACTTACGGAAAGAGTATTTTACACCGGTGTTTTTGACGATTGGGTTGAAAAGGTTAAGTCAAGCTCATCAATCCCCTATTATCTCAACCATTCAATTACAAATCAGGAAGCTACGGATATTTCCTTTGCACAAACAGTTGCGGATAAAGCGAAAAAACTCGGTGCAATAGGCATAAATTCAAACTATACTCCGGCAACAGAACTGTTTGTTGAAACAATGAGAAAAAACGGACTTCTTGTTTCACTCTGGACAGTCAACAATATGCAGGATATGATTAAAGTTTTAAATCTCAAACCCGATAATATTACAACAAAAAAACCGCATTATCTGAAAAGAATTTTAGCAGAATATCGGGAATACATTTTTAATGAATAAAAAATCAACCGCCATGATTTCAATGAAATCACGGCGGTTTTATTTCAGCTTTTCCCATTCCTGCGGCTTAAAACCGACAAAAACAGTGTTTTCGCTAACGATAATCGGTCTTTTCACGAGCATTCCGTCGGTTGAAAGAAGCTTCAGCTGCTCATCCTCGCTCATTGACGGAAGCTTATCTTTCAGCTCCATGGATTTATAAAGCAGACCGCTTGTATTAAAGAATTTTTTGAGTTCAAGTCCGCTTTTTTCATACCATTCTTTGAGCTCATCATAGGTGGGATTTTGTTCTTTTATGTGGCGGTCAACATATTCGATTCCGTTATCGTCAAGCCATTTTTTCGCCTTTTGGCAGGTAGTGCATTTCGGATATTCAACAAACAGAAGCATCAGAATTCCTCCTTGATTTTCTTTAAAATTTCATCATCTGCAGGGCAGAAATTATATTGCGGAATTTCATCGGGAGTTATGGATTTTATGTCATTATGCTCAAGCTTTTGAGGTGTTCCGTCTGCAATTTCGGCATTAAAAAGCGTGAGATGTATATTTATGTCGGGATATTCATGGTCAACCTCCATGAAAACATCGCCGACTTTAACGGTTACGCCGATTTCCTCGCGGCACTCACGAATCAACGCTTCTTCAAGCGTTTCTCCGTTCTCAACCTTTCCGCCGACAAACTCCCATTGATATGCTCTTGTTTTTGATGCGGGACGCTGAAAAATCATGAATTTTTCTCCGTCACGGATAAGAGCAGCAACAACCTGTACCATAATTTTCACCCGAATTTCAATTAATTATATTCATAATTTATATTATTTTCATGCAATTGTCAACCGTAATTTTTAAAGATTTTTCCGCTTTCGCCGTTGTGCATTTTTAACACTTTTATCCACATTAATATGTGCATTTTGTAGTTTTAGACAATTTTATAACATACATATTTATATTGCGTTTTTTCGGTTGACATCGGACAAGCTTTTTAATATAATATAAGGAAACTTATAGTGCATAAGTATTTATTCATTTGCAAAACTTGCATATTCCGTCAGGAAATGCTGTTCAAAAAGGAGAGATTAGCATGAAAAAAATCACAATCACAGACGCAACCCTCAGAGAGTGCGCACGCAGGGGTGACATTGCCCTCAGCTTCAAAGAAAAGCTTGAGATTGCAAAGCTCCTCGACAAGCTCAATATCGACGTTATCGAGGCGGCTCCCATTACCGACGAAAAAATCGATACCCTTGTTTTACGCACTATAAGTCCCCTCCTAAAGAACAGCATCCTATCCTGCCCCGTCGGCATCTCGGTTGAAGAAGCAAACAGAGCAATGAATTCCATTGCAGGTGCAAAAAAGCCCCGTCTTCTTGTTTCACTTCCCGTGTCGGCAGTTCAGATGGAATATTTTTATCACAAAAAGCCCGCAAAGATGCTTGAGCTCATTCAGAGCCTTACCGCTCACTGTGCAACGCTCTGCAATGACGTTGAGTTTGCTGCGGTTGATGCAACAAGAGCTGACAAGGCATATCTTTTTGAGGCTGTTAAAATCGCCATAGAAAACGGTGCAAAAACCGTGACGCTCTGCGACACCGCAGGTGCACTTCTTCCCGATGAATTCACCGCTCTTATCAATGAACTTTACGAAGCCGTTCCCGCTGCAAAGAACGTTGTTTTGAGTGCTGAATGCAGCGATGCTCTCGACATGGCAAACGCCTGTGTATTTTCCTGCATTTCAGCAGGTGCGGCACAGATAAAAACCTGCATCGGCAGCGAAGCACTTCCCGACCTTGAGCACGTTATGAAGGCTCTTCAGGTCAAAGGTCACACTCTTGACGTTACATACGGCGTTAACTCAATGGCAATCAACCATTCCGCAAATCTTATTCTCGGAATGACAAGCGACAGCCACAAGGGTGCTGCTTCTTTCGGCAATTCCGCCGCAGCATCCGCAAGCGGCGTTCTGCTTGACAACACAGCTGACATTGCAAAGGTCAGCAAGGCAATCGTTTCGCTCGGCTATGAGCTTTCAGAAGACGATACCGCAAAGGTGTTTGATGCTTTCAAAGAAATTGCAGGCAAAAAGCAGGTCGGTGCAAAAGAGCTTGATGCAATCATTGCAAACGTTGCCCATCAGGTTCCTCCCACCTACAGACTTCAGAGCTACGTTATAAATTCCGGAAATCTTATTTCCTCAACCGCAAACATTGTTCTTGAAAAAGGCAGCAGAACCCTCAAGGATGTCTGCATGGGCGACGGTCCGATTGATGCCGCATTCAGAACGGTTGAGCATATCATCGGTCACCACTATGAGCTTGACGATTTCCAGATTCAGTCCGTTACCGAAGGTCATGAGGCAATGGGCGAGGCTCTTGTAAAGCTCCGCTCAAACGGCAAGCTTTATTCAGGCAAAGGAATTTCAACCGATATCATCGGTGCAAGCATCATTGCTTATGTTAACGCACTTAACAAAATCGTTTATGAGGAGAAAGCTGAATGAAACTGTCATTTTCAACAAACGGGTGGCAGGAGCTTTCATGGGCTGAATTTGTAAACACCGCAAACGACCTCGGCTTCAGCGGTATTGAAATCCACAACATAACAGATTCCAGATTCACAGGCTCGGATGCCCCCTTCAATAAAAACAATTCCGCAGCAACGGTACACAAGCTGCTTGAAAATTCACTTTCAATCCCCTGCATCGATACCTTCTGCAATGTTGCAGACGAAAAAATTGCAGACGAAGGATTTGAAGAAATCGCAACCGCTATCGAAATTGCATCAAGAATAAGATGCCCCTATGTCAGAATTCATGCTTATGCAACGGGTGCAGAAAAGAAGGCTGAAGATTCAACCGTAATTTCTCTTATCGGCAGACTCATTGACAAGGCGGAGCAGGACAACGTTACACTCCTTGTTGAAACCGTCGGTATTTATGCCGACACATCAAGACTCCGTGACTTGCTCAATGTTTTCGCCTGCGACGCACTCGCAGCTCTCTGGGATATCAACCATCCCTACAGAGATTTTGGTGAAGAGCCCGACACAACAATCACAAACCTCGGTGCTTATATCAAGCACGTTCACGTCAAGGACTCGGTTATTGAAGACAGCAAGGTAAAATACAGACTCATCGGCGAAGGCGACCTTCCGCTCGGAACGATGATAAGAGCTCTTGAATCGGTCAACTATGACGGCTTCCTTTCATATGAATGTCAGCCCGAAACAATCGAGGATTTCGGCATTGCGGAAATTGTTTTCCCCCATTTCGTCAATGCTATCAGCAATTATGACACGGCAAAGAAAAGCGAAGAGCTTCTCTACACAAACCGTGACGGAAGCGGCAAATTCGTTTGGGAAAAATACAAGCTTGTCAATAAAACCTTCTCGCAGGTTCTTGACACAATGGTTGAAAAGTTCCCCGACCAGATTGCATATAAGTACACAACTCTCGACTACACAAGAACATATTCACAGTTCAGAGATGACGTTGACAACTGTGCCAGAGCACTCATTGCTCTGGGCGTAAAGCCCGGCGACAAGGTTGCGGTCTGGCTCACAAACCTTCCCCAGTGGTTTATCACCTTCTGGGCTGCAACAAAAATCGGCGCGGTTCTCGTTACCGTCAACACGGCGTATAAAATCCACGAGATTGAGTATCTTCTCCGTCAGTCCGATACTCACACACTTATCACAATTGAATCCTGCCTTGACTCAAACTATGCAGAGTCAATCGCAACGCTCTGCCCCGAGCTTGAGGTTGCCGTTCCCGGCAAGCCTCTCCACTGCCGCAGACTTCCCTTCCTTCGCAACGTTATAACCGTAGGCTACCGCCAGAAGGGCTGCCTTACCTGGGAAGAGGCAATGGATATGGCGGTCAGAGTTCCCATTGAAGAAGTTTACCGCAGAGCAGCCGCAGTTGACTGCCACGATGTAGCAAATATGCAGTACACCTCGGGAACAACAGGCTTCCCCAAGGGCGTTATGCTCACCCACTACAATATCGTTAACAACGGCAAAATCATCGGCGACAGAATGGATTTATCCACAGCCGACAGAATGATGATTCAGGTGCCCATGTTCCATTGCTTCGGCATGGTGCTTTCCATGACATCCATGATGACCCACGGCGGAACAATGTCACCGCTCCCCTATTTCTCGGCTAAATCATCGCTTGCCTGCGTTAATCAGGAGCATATCACCTGCTTCAACGGTGTTCCCACCATGTTCATTGCAATGTTCCAGCATGAGGACTTTGCAAAGACAGATTTCTCATATATGAGAACAGGCATCATGGCGGGTGCGAATTGTCCGCCCGAACTGATGAAGCGTGCCGCCGCCGAAATGAACATGAGAGAAATCATCAGCGTTTACGGTCAGACGGAAGCTTCTCCCGGCTGCACTATGGGCGAGGTTAACGAATCGCTCGAGGACAGAACAGAAACAGTCGGCAGCGCATTCCCCCACATCGAATGTAAGATTATTGACCCCGAAACCGGCGAAGATTTGCCCGACGGCGAGAACGGCGAATTCGTTGCAAGGGGCTACAATATAATGAAGGGCTATTACAAAATGCCCAAAGCCACCGAAGCCGCAATCGACAAAGACGGCTGGCTTCACAGCGGTGACATTGCCTGCAGAAGACCTGACGGCTATTATCTCATAACAGGTCGACTTAAAGACATGATTATCCGCGGCGGCGAAAACATCTATCCCCGTGAAATTGAAGAATTCATCTTCACTCATGAAAAAGTTCAGGACGTTCAGGTTATCGGTGTTCCCGATAAGCGTTACGGCGAAGAAATCATGGCTTGCATAATCCTTAAAGAGGGCGAATCGATGACAGAAAAAGAAATGAGCGACTACATCATGTCGCACATGGCTCGTCACAAAGTTCCCCGCTATATCGAATTTGTAAGCGATTTCCCCAAAAACGCTGCTGGCAAGATTCTCAAATACAAAATGAGAGAAGAAGCCACTAAAAAATACGGACTTGAAAAATAATGACTATATTACCGAAAGGGTGTTTTAAATGTTAAATATCAAAATTGAGAGAACAACTGCTCCCAAACAGAAGCCTGATGAAAGCAATCTCGGCTTCGGCAAAATTTTCACCGACCACATGTTTATCATGAATTACACCGAAGGTCAGGGCTGGCATGATCCCCGTATAGTTCCTTACGGCAATCTTTCCCTCTCCCCCGCTTGCATGGTTTTCCACTATGGCCAGGAAATGTTCGAAGGTCTTAAGGCTTATAAGGGAGCTGACGGCGAAGTTCGTCTTTTCCGTCCCGAAATGAACGCAAAGAGAACGAACGACACAAACAAGCGTCTTTGCATTCCCGAGCTTCCCGTTGAGGATTTTGTTCAGGCTGTAAGCGAAGTTGTAAGAGTTGACAGAGATTGGATTCCCTCCGCTCCCGGCACATCTCTCTACATCCGCCCCTTTATCATTGCAACCGATGATTTCCTTGGCGTTGCTCCTTCAAAAACATATCTCTTTATCGTTATCCTCTCCCCCTCGGGTGCTTACTATTCAAGCGGTCTTGCTCCCGTAGGCATCTGGATTGAAGACGATTATGTCAGAGCTGTTAAGGGCGGCATGGGCTTTGCAAAAACAGGCGGCAACTACGCAGCAAGCCTTGCAGCACAGGTTAAGGCTCACGATGACGGCTATTCACAGGTACTCTGGCTTGACGGCGTTGAGAGAAAATACATTGAAGAAGTCGGTGCAATGAACATCTTCTTCAAAATTAACGGAACAATCGTTACTCCCATGCTTAACGGCAGCATTCTTCCCGGTATTACAAGAAACTCCGTAATCGAGCTTTGCAAGAGCTGGGGTCTTCCCGTTGAGGAAAGAAAGATTTCCGTTGACGAGCTTATTGAAGCACAGAAGAGCGGTGCTCTTGAAGAATGCTTCGGCACAGGCACTGCAGCCGTTATCTCACCCGTAGGCAAGCTTCGCTATAAAGACGACGTTATGACAATCAACGGCGGCGAAATCGGCGAAATCAGCCAGAAGCTCTATGACACCGTTACAGGTATTCAGGGCGGCACCTGCGAAGACAAATTCGGCTGGGTAACAGTTCTTTAATCTATGGAAAGCAAAAGAATCACGGTTTTTGCAGGTCACTACGGCAGCGGCAAAACAAACATTGCCGTTAACTACGCTTTGAAGCTGCGTGAGAAGTTTGACAAGGTTAACATTGCCGACCTCGACATTGTTAACCCCTACTTCCGCTCAAAGGACAGCGAAAAATATCTTGAAGAAAAAGGAATTCATCTTATTTCTTCGGAATATGCAAATTCAAACGTTGATGTTCCCGCAATACCTGCAGAAGCCTATGCAATAATCGACGATTTGTCACTGAGAGCGGTTATTGACGTCGGCGGTGATGACAGAGGTGCTCTTGCTCTCGGAAGATACGTTCCCGCCATTCTTGAGCAGAACGATTACGAATTTCTGCTTGTTGTCAATAAATACAGACCTCTTACTCCAAACTGTGCCGCAACGCTTGAGGTTATGAGAGAAATCGAAACCGCCTGCGGAATGAAATTTACAGGCATTGTCAACAACTCCAACCTCGGAGATGAAACAGACGAAGAAACCGTTCTTGCTTCCGTTGACTACGCAAACGAAATTTCATCGGCAACGGGTCTGCCGATAAGAATGACAACCGTCAAAGAAGAACTTTACGATAAACTTAAAGATAAAGTTAACAACTGCACCCCGATTAAACTTTACGTTAAACAATCGTGGGCAAAACAGGAGGAAGATTTATGGCAAAAGTAACCTTTAATATTGACCGCTGCAAAGGCTGCGGTCTTTGCGTGGGAGCTTGCCCCAAAAAGATTGTGGCACTCCTCAAGGATCAAATCAATGCCAAGGGCTATCATCCCGCAGGCATCACCGACCAGTCAGCTTGCATCGGCTGTGCATTCTGTGCAACCATGTGCCCCGACTGTGTAATTACTGTTGAGAAATAAGGAGAAAGAACATGGCTGAAAAAGTTTTGATGAAGGGTAACGAAGCTCTTGCAGAAGCTGCCATCATGGCAGGCTGCCGCCATTACTTCGGTTATCCCATTACACCTCAAACAGAAATCGCTGCATATATGGCAAAAAGAATGCCTCTTATCGGCGGAACATTTTTACAGGCTGAAAGCGAAATTGCCGCAATCAACATGATTTACGGTGCTGCCGCAACAGGCAAAAGAGCAATGACTTCAAGCTCAAGCCCCGGAATCGCACTCAAGAGCGAAGGTATTTCTTACCTTGCAGGCTCCGACCTTCCCGCTCTTATCATCAACGTACAGAGAGGCGGCCCCGGTCTCGGCGGTATTCAGCCCTCACAGTCAGACTATTTCCAGGCAACAAAGAGTGCAGGTCACGGTGACTTCCATCTTATCGTTCTTGCTCCCGCTTCCGTACAGGAAATGGTTAACCTCACATTCAAAGGCTTTGACCTTGCTGAAAAATACAGAATGCCCGCAATGCTTCTTTCGGACGGCACAATGGGTCAGATGATGGAGCCTGTTTCACTTGACATGGGCGAAATCACCGAATATGACAAGTCGGGCTGGGCTGCCTGCGGCACAAACTGCGAGCGTCCTCACAACGTTGTAAACTCACTCTTCATCGATCCCGAAGAGCTTGAAAAATACAACATCGAACGCTATGAGCGTTATGCAAAAATTGAAGAAACAGAAGTTATGTATGACGAATACCGCATGGACGATGCTGAAATCTGCATTGTTGCCTACGGCGTTGCTGCAAGAGTTTCGCAGAATGCAATCGATAAGGCTCGCGAAAAGGGCATCAAGGTCGGCATGATTCGTCCCATCACCCTCTGGCCCTTCCCCAAGGCTGTTCTCAATGCTGCTGCCGACAAGGTTAAGGCATTCATCAGCGTTGAGCTTTCAATGGGTCAGATGATTGAGGACATCGAGCTTGCAACCCGTTGCAAGAAACCCGTTCTTCTCTGCAACCGTGTTGGCGGTATGATTCCCACAACAGAAGACGTTCTTAATTCTATCGATAAAGCAAATTCCGTCGGAGGTGACAAATAATGATAGTTTTTGAAAAACCCAAGGCACTTGCCGATGTACCTCTTCATTATTGCCCCGGCTGCACACACGGTATCATTCACCGTCTTGTTGCCGAAGTTATTGACGAACTCGGCATCGAAGGCAAAACCGTTGGCGTTGCACCCGTTGGCTGCTCCGTTTTCGCATACAATTATTTTAACTGCGACATGATTGAGGCTGCTCACGGCAGAGCTCCCGCAGTTGCAACAGGCGTTAAGCGTTCATATCCCGAAAACATTGTTTTCACATATCAGGGTGACGGCGACCTTGCCGCTATCGGTACCGCAGAAACCGTTCACTCCGCTGCAAGAGGCGAAAATATCACAATTATTTTCGTTAATAACGCAATCTACGGCATGACAGGCGGTCAGATGGCTCCCACCACTCTCCCCGGTCAGGTTACACAGACTTCACCCTACGGCAGAAACCCCGAGCAGGTTGGTCTTCCCGTTAAGGTTTGCGAGCTTCTTTCAAACGTTGACGGTGCAACATACCTTGAAAGAGTTGCCGTTAACAACGTTAAAAACGTTAAAAATGCAAAGAAGGCTATCAAAAAAGCTTTCCAGAATCAGCTTGAAGGCAAAGGCTTCTCTCTTGTTGAAGTTCTTTCCACCTGCCCCACAAACTGGGGTCTTAAGCCCGACAAGGCTCTTGAATGGCTTGAGGAAAACATGATTCCTTATTATCCCCTTGGCGTATACAAGGACAAGACAGCTGAAAAGGAGGCAGAATAATTATGACACATGAAATTCTTCTTGCCGGTTTCGGCGGTCAGGGAATCCTTTTCTCGGGTAAATTCCTTGCATATGACGGTCTTCTTGAAGACAGAGAAGTAAGCTGGCTCCCCTCCTACGGTCCCGAAATGAGAGGCGGCACCTGCAACTGCTCAATTATCCTCAGCGACACAAAAATCGGTTCACCCATCGTTTCAAACCCCAACGTTCTTGTTGCAATGAACCTGCCCTCACTTGATAAGTTTGAGAAATCGGCTGTTCCCGGTGCAAAAATCTTTGTTGACAGCTCACTCATCGACCGCAAGGTTGAAAGAGATGATGTTGAGGTTTATTATATTCCCGCAACAAAGCTTGCATCCGACGAAAACCTTCCCGGACTTGCAAACATGATCATGATTGGTCACGTTATCGCAAAGGCAGGCGTTATGCCCTACGAAAACGTTGAAACAACAATGAAAAAGCTTGTTCCTGCAAAGAAGCAGAACCTTATCGAACTCAACATCAAGGCTGTTGAGCTTGGATATAACTATTAATTATTTTCAGGAGGAACCCACATGCTTGAATTAAAAGAAATAGGCCTGCGAGTTGCTTCCCTTCGCGAAACCTGCGGCATCAGTTCTGCAGAAATGGCTGAAAAACTTGAAATTTCAGAAGAAAACTACATATTATTTGAGCACGGCGAATACGATTTCGCAATCAGCACACTCAACAACATTGCTCTCATTCTCGGCGTTGATATTCTTGACATAATCAGCGGCGAATCCCCCCGCCTTTCCAACTGCACGGTTGTTAAAAACGGCAAGGGCTTTGTTGTTAACAGAAACCCCGGATATGTTTTCTCACACCTTGCATATACTTTCAGAAACAAAAAAGCCGAACCCTTCCTTGTTACAATCGACCCTACGGGAAATCCCCCTGTAATGGACGAACACGAAGGACAGGAATTCGACTATGTTCTTTCCGGCAAGCTCCATCTTTATATCGGTGATATCTGCTATGAATTAAATGAAGGCGACAGTGCATATTTTGATTCCACAATCCCCCACGCACACAAAAACGTGGGCGATACCCAGGCGCAGTTCATCGCACTTGTGTTAAAATAAAATTCAGGAGTCGAAATAATGGCTATTTACGAAAAATTCATAGGCAGAAGCAGAGAATCGTTCATTTCTCTCAAAGACTGCCGTGAAAACTTTAAAATTACTTACGAAAACGACTTTAACTTCGCTTATGATGTTATTGACGTTCTCGGAACAGAAAAACCCGATAAGCTTGCTCTTCTCTATGTTTCAAACATCGGTGAAGAAAAAAGATTTACCTTCGGTGACATGAAACGTCTTTCAGACAAAGCGGCTAACTACTTTGTTTCAGAAGGTGTCAAGAAGGGCGATCCAGTTCTTCTCATTCTTAAGAGAAGCTATCTTTTCTGGATAATCACACTTGCACTCAACAAAATCGGTGCAATCATGGTTCCCGCATCAAATATGCTTAAGGGTAAAGACTATGTTTACCGCTGCAACAAAGCAAAAATCAAGTATGCGGTTATTACAGGCGACGATGAATGCACAGAGGATTTTGACTCCGTTTTTGACCAGTACGAAACAATTGAAAAGCGTTTTGTAACAAAGCATAAGCCCGTCAAAGGCTGGATTGACTTTGAAGAAGGCTTTGAAAAAGCAAGTGAAGAATGGACAAGACCCACAGGCGATGCAGCCACAACCGTTGATGACACAATGATTATCAACTTCTCATCGGGCACAACAGGCTATCCCAAAATCATTACCCACGATTTCAGATATCCCCTCGGTCACATTATGACCGGAGTTTTCTGGCACCACGTTGTTGACGGCGGAATTCATTTCACTGTTTCCGACTCAGGCTGGGCAAAATCACTCTGGGGTAAGTATTACGGTCAATGGATGGGCGAAACTGCAAACTTTGTTTACGATTTCGATAAATTTGACGGTGCTGACATACTTTCAAAGCTTGAAAAGTACAGAATCACAACCTTCTGCGTTCCTCCCACCATGTACCGCCTTATGCTTCAGAACGATGTAAGCAAATATGACCTTTCGTCAATCACCCATTGCTGCACCGCAGGCGAAGCACTCAATGCGGATATCTTCAATAAGTGGAAGGAAGCAACGGGTCTTGAAATTCACGAAGGCTTCGGCATGAGTGAAACTCCGGTAAGCATCTGCACTATTTACCCCTGGACAAAGCCCATTCCGGGTGCAATCGGATTCCCAGCTCCCGGTCTTGATGTTCATATTCTTGACGAGAACGGCAATCACTGCCAAAGAGGTACAATCGGCGAAATCTGCATTAAATCTCCCTCACCCGAAGAACATCCCTGCGGCGTTCTTTCAGGCTATAACTTCAGCAAGGAAGAAACTGCTGAAGCCTACAGAGGCGGATTCTTCCACACAGGCGACCTTGCCTACCGTGATGAACAGGGTAGATTTGTTTATTTCGGCAGAAACGATGACGTTATCAAATCATCGGGCTACAGAATCGGACCCTTTGAAATTGAAAGCGTTATGCTTGAGCATCCTGCCGTTCTTGAGGTTGCGGTAACAGGCGTTCCCGACCCCGTAAGAGGCTTTGTTGTTAAGGCAACGGTTGTTCTCCGCCCCGGCTATGAAGGCTCTGATGAACTTGTTAAAGAGCTTCAGAACTATGTTAAGACCAACACTGCACCCTATAAATATCCCAGAATTGTTGAATTCGTTGACGAGCTGCCCAAAACCTTCAGCGGCAAGGTAAGACGAGTTGCAATCAGACAAGCGGATAATAAATAAAAAGAAAAAAACGGAGGCACTTCAAATAAAGAAGTCGCTTCCGTTTTTCACTTTTAAAAAACACTTTCAATATCCGAAAATGTTGGTTACGGTTATATTTTCCCTACAGTATCACTCGCCAAACGGCGAATATAACTGCAGCACCTTTCATAAGAAAGGTGCTGCAACAGCATGGCTGATTTTTTATATTCCGAAAAGGAGCTCACCATATGAGGGATAAGGCCAGAAGTCTGCGGAAGTAATTTTTTCCGCCGCATCAACATCTGCACGCAGGCTTTCCATTACTGGAATTATATCGGTTTTGAATTCGTCTGCCTGAACGGCAGCGTTTTCTTTTTTAAGGGATTTTATCTTCTTTTCAAGTTCGTTAACCTTTTCATAAATCGAAACAGAAAGTGCTGAAAGTTTTTTGGTTGTTTTTTCTTCATAGGTGCAGTCAGCGGACGCAAAAACTGATTTCTTTGCCGCCGCATTTGTGCAGATTTCGCCCGAATAGCTGCTGATTGCAGGAAGGATATCCTTATTTACCATGTCAATCATCGTGCGGGCCTCAATATTGAGAGTCTTGCAGTAGTTTTCAAGGTAAATTTCCTGACGTGCTTCAAGCTCTGCTTTGGTGAAAACCTTGTGCTCTTCAAAAAGTCTGACATTCTTTTCGTCTGTCATATGTGCAAGAGCATCGGGTGTTGTTTTGAGATTTGAAAGTCCCCTTCTCTCCGCCTCTTTTGTCCATTCGTCACCGTAGCCGTTTCCGTTGAAGATGATTCTCTTGTGGTCTTTTATTGTCTTGCGGATAAGGTTATGAAGTGCATCCTCAAAGTTATCAACGTTTTCAAGTCTGTCAGCGTAGGATTTGAGCGACTCCGCAACGGCTGTGTTGAGAACGATGTTTGAGCTTGAAATAGAGCTTGCAGAGCCAAGCATTCTGAATTCAAACTTGTTACCTGTAAAAGCAAAGGGAGAAGTTCTGTTTCTGTCTGTTGTGTCCTTGGGGAATCTGGGAAGAACGTGAACACCGACCTTCATCTGTACGGTTTCGTTGGCTTCATATGCCGTTTCATTTTCGATTGACTCGAGAATTGCGTTCAGTTCATCACCGAGGAACATTGAAACAATTGCAGGAGGAGCTTCCGCAGCACCCAGACGGTGGTCATTGCCCGCACTTGCAACGGAAATGCGAAGCAAATCCTGATAGTTGTCAACTGCCTTGATAACCGCACAAAGGAAAAGAAGAAACTGTGCGTTGTCATAGGGTGTTTCGCCGGGCTCAAGGAGATTCATTCCGTCTTTTGTAGAGATTGACCAGTTATTGTGCTTACCGCTGCCGCTGACACCCTTGAAGGGTTTTTCGTGAAGAAGGCAAACCATGTCGTGCTTCTTTGCAACCTTCTGCATAATTTCCATTATGAGCTGATTATGGTCGGTAGCGATATTTGTTGTTGAGAAAATCGGAGCAAGCTCATGCTGTGCGGGAGCGGCTTCGTTATGCTCTGTTTTGGCAAGCACACCGAGCTTCCAGAGCTCCTCGTTAAGGTCCTTCATATAAGCCGCAACACGGGGCTTGATTGAGCCGAAATAGTGGTCGTCAAGCTCCTGCCCCTTGGGAGGTCTTGCACCGAAAAGTGTTCTGCCCGTAAAAATAAGATCTTTTCTTTTATTGTAAAGCTCTTTGTCAACGAGGAAATATTCCTGCTCCGCACCAACGGTTGTTTTGACGCTTTTGAGGTCATCCTGTCCGAAAAGCTTAAGAATTCTTACAGCCTGCTTGCTGATTGCTTCCATTGAACGAAGGAGAGGTGTTTTCATGTCAAGAGCTTCGCCGCCGTAGGAGCAGAAAGCGGTGGGAATGCAGAGCACGCCCTCTTTGATGAACGCATATGAGGTAGGGTCCCATGCGGTATAGCCTCTTGCTTCAAAGGTTGCACGAAGTCCGCCCGAGGGAAAGCTTGATGCGTCGGATTCACCCTTAACAAGCTCCTTGCCCGAGAATTCCATGATAACCGAACCGTCCTGACAGGGTGAAATAAAGCTGTCGTGCTTTTCGGCGGTTATGCCTGTCATGGGCTGAAACCAATGGGTATAGTGCGTTGCACCGTTTTCGATTGCCCAATCCTTCATTGCATTGGCAACAACATTGGCAATGGCTATATCAAGACGCTTACCGTCCTGAATAGTCTTTTTCATCGCCTTATATGTATCCTTGGGCAGTCTTGACCTCATGGCTTTGTCATCAAAAACCATACAGCTGAAATAATCGGGAACGCTTTTCATAATCTACTCTCCTGTTCATGAAAAAAAGCAAAAATACCGTGGCACAGATACCTTTGCCATAACAGAATAAAGTATATATAATTGATATTTTAAAGTCAAGAATTTTGCAGCAAAAACCGCATATTCTTACAATGTGTCGGTTTTTATGCGCAAATCAAAATCGATTTTTGTAAAAAATTATCCCCCGATTTTCACCGAGGGATTTAATCTTATTTAATATCTTCGTAAAGTCTGTCACGGCAATTGTTATCCTTATAAAGGAAAAAGCCGTTCATTCTGTCGCTGTAGGGCGGCTGGGGCTTAAAGCCGTTTCTGATATATTCCTCAAGCCTGTCAAGCAGCTCGTCAGCGGTTTGCGTGAAAGGTCCGAAGCCTTCTTCCATCGGCAAATCAAGCCTTCTGTAGCCGTGTGAAACGCCCGCAAGGAATTTGTCATAGTCGGGCACAAAATAGATTACGGGGCAATTCATATAAACCGAATCAAAAACAATTGAGGAATAATCGGTTATCATAAGCCTGTATTCATCCATGTTCGTGTCAAATCCGTCAAGGCAGATTCTGTTGCTCTTAACCTCAAAAAGATTGTTATAGCACTTGAAAATGGGATGATTTTTGAAATCGAGATAAAGGTCGTTTTCCTCAAGCATTTTATGAAGTCTGTCGGAATTGAGGACTGCATTAACCTGCTTATAGAAATCCGATGCCATAAATGCTTCGGGCATTTCCTTGCGGCTGTTGTTGACAAGAGGCCCTATCAGATTGCTTCGCCATGAGGGTGAGAAAACAATCCTGTTTTTCTTTATGCCCTCCGCTTCGATGAAGTCATAGCGTGGCATACAGCTCTTTATGAGATCCCTGTCATCATAGCCGTAATTCTCCTTGAAATTCTCAACCTCAAAATTGCTTGAAACAACAACTCTGTCAACCACGCAGCGTTCCTTTGCATACATATTTTTAAGGCTTGCATGAAGAATTCCGTGCTGAAGATAAATAAGCTCAAACTGTGCAAGGTCGGCATACCAACGCATTGCAGCCGCACCGAAGGGGCAGATGTTTGAAAGATTGGAGAAAGAGGTTATCATCTTCTCGCAGGTAAAATAAAGCATTTTATGCTTTTTTGACTGGAATTTTACAACAAAATCTCTTTCATCGGGCTCAAATTTTTCTTCAAGCCTGTCCCAATCGCACTCATTGAGAATATAGTAACGTTTGATGCCGTCTTTGATTTTTATATCGTGCTTGAACTGGTCATATGCGTTATCAAAAACTCCGTAGCGGTCAAGATAAATCCAGATACGTTCGTTTTTGCGTTTTTCTTTATCCGCACAAAGCCTGTGGTAAACTATTCTCGGATTGACCTTGAAGTAATATACAAAGTTTATCAGGAAGGTATAAAATCTGTAGGTCAGGCTGTCATGCCATTTGTCGGAATAAATGTTGAATACACCGTTATCCTCACGGTAGCATCTGCCGCCGTTGAAGAATACTCTGCGTTTCTTGCCTCTCTGCAACGGACAGTTGTTTCCGTAATAATAAGAAAGCTTGTATGTATGACCGTTTATCTCAACCTCAAACTCAAAACTCTTTGTTTCGGAGGCATCAATATCAACCGTAAATCTCCAGAATACAGAGGTTTTTATTCCTGCATGATAGCGTTCGTGGTCGGAATGAGTAAGCTCAATTTTTTCTCTTTTACCGTCTTTTGTAAGATAAAGCACAGGCTTGTCGCAATACATGAAAACGGGTGATTTGAGAAAAGCATCAATATGAAGAACATCGTTTTTGACCTTGAGCTTATTGACAACCGCAGTGATTTTTTTTGCGGAATGAATTTTTTCGCCGTCAAACATCAGCTGAATCTCATCATCGTCAAATTCAAGAGAAACTCCCTTGCTGCCTTTGAGATTCAGAAGATAATGCTTATGGTAAACATCCATTGCAGGGCGGTTGATGATTACGCTGTCATCAATTCTTCTGATGAGTGCGAGAAGTCTTTCAACGGATTTATCGAATTTTTCTTTTTCGTAGTGATAAGGAAGAAGAACATCTGCCGTGCTTTTCCATGTGAGGTCATGGAGATAAAACGCCTGAAGATATGCGGGAACTTCGTTTTCGGGGTAAAGGTTAAAAAAGCTTTCCCACATATTCATCGTATCTTCAAAGATATAATATGCGTTGCTTATCGAGCCCGTTGCACTGTCGGAACGGCGAAGATAAAGATATTCGGGACCGTCACAATAGCCGATTGTCATTTTTTCCTTGAGGGTTGTGAAAATAAATTTCTGGTCCTCGTGGAATTTAAGGCTTGTGTCAAAAAGAATATTGTCCTTTCCCCTGTTTTTGACGCAGATATTCATCGTTGACTGGGCAATATAGCAGTTTTTGCCTTCGTTCAAATCATAGATGCCCGTTTCGGTAAGAATTCGGTATCTGTAATGAAGATTGAGCCTTTTTCCGTCACGGTGAGGAACGATTTTATATGTTACAAGGTCGGTTTCGTCATAATGCTCTTCAAAAAACGCATAAATTGTTTCAAGAGTATCGTTTGAAAGAGTATCGTCTGCATCAAGGAAAAGAATATATTTTCCCTGCGAAAGCTCCATTCCCTTATTTCTTGCGGAAGATACACCGCCGTTTTCTTTGTCGAAATAAGTAATGTTTGAATGCTCTTTTGCAGCCTTTTCGCAAATCATTCCGCCGTTGTCGGATGAGCCGTCATTAACGAAAACAATCTGAAATTCATCCTGTGACATTGTTTGTTCAAAAAGGCTTTTAACACAGCCTTCAAGATATTCTTCACAGTTATAAACAGGTATAACTACAGACACCTTGTATTTAAAATTCGACATTCTCGCAAATCCTTTACTGATATTCTACCTTATATATTACAATGTACCGACAAAAAAATCAATAGTAAATTAATTGTTGAACGGGCTTGTTTTTGGTTGACATTTATTTTTGACTATTATATACTATATATATGCGTGTAAAATATTCAAAACACGGAGGTAAAATATGGAAAGATACGAAAGTGCAAAAGAGCTTTATGCAAAATTCGGCATCGACACCGAGGATGCACTCAAAAAGCTTGGCGATATAACGGTTTCAATCCATTGCTGGCAGGGCGACGACGTTGGCGGATTTGACAGCGACGATGCACTCTCCGGCGGAATTCAGACAACCGGCAACTATCCCGGCAAGGCAAGAAATCCCGAAGAGCTTATGGCGGATATCGACAAGGCATTCAGCCTCATCCCCGGCAAAAAGAAGCTCAATCTTCACGCAAGCTATGCGATTTTTGACGGTAACAGAGCAGACAGAGATGCCCTTAAACCCGAACATTTCACAAAATGGGTAGAATTTGCAAAGGCAAGAAATATCGGCATTGACTTCAATCCCACATTCTTCTCGCATCCCATGGTAAAAGACGGTCTTACCCTTTCATCGCCCGATGAAAATGTCCGCAAATTCTGGGTTGAACACGGCAAACGCTGCGTTGAGCTTTCCGATTATTTCGCAAAAGAAACAGGCTATCCCTGTGTTATGAATATCTGGATTCCCGACGGCTACAAGGATATTCCCGCTGACCGTCTTTCTCCCAGACTCCGTTTCAAAAAATCGCTTGACGAAATTCTCGAAACTCCCTATGACAAGAACAATGTTTACATAACTCTTGAGTCAAAAGTATTCGGAATCGGTCTTGAAAGCTATACTGTCGGCTCGGCTGAATTCTGCTTGAGCTACTCCGTTCAGAAGGGAATTGTTCCCCTCATGGATAACGGTCATTATCATCCCACAGAGCTTGTTTCCGATAAAATCCCCTCAATGCTCGCATTCAGCGACAAAATCGCTCTCCACATAACAAGAGGCGTTCGCTGGGACAGCGACCACGTTGTTCTTCTTGACGACGAAACAAAGGAAATCGCAAAGGAAATCGTAAGAAACGATGCTCTTGACAGAGTTTTCATTGCTACAGACTATTTTGATGCTTCAATCAACCGCATCAGTGCTTGGGTAACAGGCGTCAGAAACGTTCAAAAGGCTCTGCTTTTCGCTCTGCTTCAGCCTTCAAAGAAAATGCAGGAATTGCAGGACAAAGCAAATTTCACCGAGCTTATGATTCTCGGCGAAGAAATGAAAACCATGCCCATGGGTGATATCTGGGCGGAATTTCTTAACAGACAAGGCATTGAAAGCTGCTATTTAAACAGCATTAAAGAATATGAAGAAAAGGTATTGGTGAACAGAAAATGAAAAACATTTTAGAAGCACCCTTTGTAGTAGGAATGTGCAAGGCAACAGCGAACATGTATCGCATGGGCTGGGACGAAAGAAACGGCGGCAACATCAGCGTTATGCTTGAAAATGACGAAGTTGCGGAATATCTTGACATCAACTCCCCCATCAGATCATTCGACATGGGCTTTGATGCAAGCGTTCTTGCAGGCAAAATTTTCATCGTTACAGGCACAGGCAAATACTTCAAGAACGTTGAGGACGACCCCGAAAACAACCTCGGCATCATCAAAATCGCTGCTGACGGCACAACCGCAGAGGTTCTCTGGGGCTACAGCGACGGCGGCAGACCCACATCAGAGCTTCCCGCTCACCTTATGAGCCACATTTCAAGACTCTCAAAAAATCCCGAAAACAGAGTTATCATGCACAGCCATCCCACAAACACTCTTGCAATGACCTATGTTCATGAGCTTTCCGAAAAGAAGTTCACACATTCGCTTTGGGAAATGTGCACCGAGTGCATGGTTGTTTTCCCCGACGGCATCGGCGTTCTTCCCTGGATGGTTTGCGGCACCAACGAAATCGGTATCGCAACCGCAGAAAAGATGAAGGAATTCCGCCTTGTAATTTGGGGTCAGCACGGCATCTACGGCTGCGGCAAGGACCTTGACGAAGCCTTCGGTCTTATCGAAACAGTTGAAAAGGCTGCACAGCTTTACATGATGACTGCTCACCTTCCCAGAGTTAACACAATCACAGACCCCGACCTTGTTGAAATCGTTAAAGCATTCAAGCTTGAAGACGTTTACAGAAGAGATTTCCTTAATCTTTAATATTGGAGGATTTTATAATGGCTAACAGATTTGTACTTAACGAAACATCATACCACGGCAAGGGCGCAATTGCAGAAATTGCCAATGAATTCAAGGCAAGAAGCTTCACAAAGGCTCTTGTTTGCTGTGACCCCGATCTCATCAAATTCGGTGTTGCAGACAAGGTTTTCAACGTTCTTAAGGGTGCTGACATCGCTTACGACGTATTCAGCACAATTCAGGCTAATCCCACAATCGAAAACGTTCAGGCAGGCGTTGAAGCTTTCAAGGCAAGCGGTGCTGACTGCATCATCGCTATAGGCGGCGGCTCATCAATGGACACCGCAAAGGCTGTAGGTATCATCATTGCTAACCCCGAATTTGCAGACGTACGTTCACTTGAGGGCGTTGCTCCCACAAAGAACAAGTGCGTTCCCATCATCGCTGTTCCCACAACCGCAGGCACAGCTGCTGAAGTTACAATCAACTACGTTATCACAGACGCACAGAACAACAGAAAAATGGTTTGCGTTGACGTTCATGACATTCCTGTTGTTGCGGTTGTTGACCCCGACATGATGTCAACAATGCCCGCAGGTCTTACCGCTGCAACAGGCATGGATGCTCTTACACACGCAATCGAAGGCTACATCACCAAGGGTGCTTGGGAACTGAGCGATATGTTCCACATCAAGGCTATTGAAATAATTGCAAAGAGCCTTCGCGGCGCTGTTGCAAACACAGACGAAGGCAGAGAAGGCATGGCTCTCGGTCAGTATGTTGCAGGCATGGGCTTCTCAAACGTTGGTCTTGGTATCGTTCACTCAATGGCTCATCCTCTCGGTGCTCTTTATGACACACCTCACGGCGTTGCAAACGCTATCATCCTTCCCACCGTTATGGAATACAACGCACCTGCAACAGGCGACAAGTACAGAGATATCGCAAAGGCTATGGGCGTTGAAGGCACAGACGCAATGAGCATTGAGGATGCAAGAAAGGCTGCTATCGACGCAGTTAAGCAGCTTTCAATCGATGTCGGCATTCCTGCTGACCTCAAGGAAATCGTTAAGGCAGAGGATATCCCCTTCCTTGCACAGTCTGCATTTGACGATGCCTGCCGTCCCGGCAATCCCAGAGATACAAGCGTTGAAGAAATCACCGCTCTCTATAATTCACTTATCTGATAAAAACATATATAACAAGCCCCGAAATTCATTTCAGAATTTCGGGGCTTGCTGCATATCAATAATTATTTCTTATCTTTTTTGGGCTTTGTTCCCAAACGGTTAAGACCTGAAACGCAGAGAATGATAATACCCATAACGATGAATATGCCGAGCATACCCTTGCCCATAATGGGAACGGTTTCTGCAAGGTTATTAGGAGTAAAGCCAATACCGGCTGCAGCGCTTGTTGCCTCTGCGATTGTTGTTGTAATTGTATCCATTATTATTCCCTCCTGTTACTTAATAAGTGCGTTGCCTACAAGTGTAAGGATAAGACCGCCGGCGATAACCGAAGCAACCTGACCCGAAACGTTAACGCCGATTGAATGCATGAGAAGGAAGTTCTGGTTATCCTCTGCAAGACCCATCTTATGAACAACTCTTGCAGACATGGGGAATGCAGAAATACCTGCAGCACCGATCATGGGGTTAATCTTATTCTTTGTGAAGAGGTTCATAATCTTTGCAATCATGATGCCGCCGAAGGTGTCAACAACGAATGCAACAAGACCGAGACCCATAATGAGAAGTGTTTCGAGCTTGAGGAAATCCTCTGCAACCATTTTTGAAGCAATTGTGAAGCCGAGGAAGATTGTGATAAGGTTTGCAAGAACGTTCTGTGCAGTTTCGGAAAGTGAATTAAGAACGCCGCATTCTCTGATAAGGTTACCGAACATAAGGAAACCGATAAGAGCAGTTGCATCGGGAGCAACCATACCGACGATGATTGTTACAACAATGGGGAAGAGAATCTTTGTGAGCTTTGAAACCTTTTTACCTGTATAATTCATACGGATAAGGCGTTCCTTCTTTGTTGTGCAAAGCTTGATGATGGGAGGCTGAACAATGGGAACGAGAGCCATGTATGAATAAGCTGCAACCATGATAGCCGCCGTGTAGTTGGAGTTAAGCATATTTGCAACAAAGATTGATGTGGGGCCGTCAGCAGCACCGATAATAGCGATTGAGGCGGCATCCTTAAGCTCAAAGCCGAACATTGATGAAAGACAAAGGGTGAAGAAAATACCGAACTGTGCCGCAGCACCGAAAATCATGAGCTTGGGGTTAGTGAGCACCGGTTCAAAGTCAATCATGGCACCGATACCGATAAACAGAATGAGCGGGAAAAGCTCGTGACTGTCAATACCGATTTCAAACAAGAAATCAATAACTGCTCTGACACCCGAAACTTCGCCTGTTACTGCAGGGTCGGGAATGGGCAGGTTAACAAGGATTGCACCGAAGCCCATGGGAAGAAGAAGTGTGGGTTCCATTTCCTTTTTGATAGCAAGGAAAATCAGCACTCCGCCGATAATCCACATGATGACCTGTTTAGGGTCAATGTTAGCTAAATTTCCAAAAATGTCTGTTAAAATATCCATTTTGAAAACCCTTCCTTTCTTAAACGCAAATCGGATTTATTTTATCATTATATTTAAAATAATTCAAGTGTAAAAGCAAAAAATATTAATTATTTTTTAACAAAATGAAAGCGACCTGCATTGAAAAAATTTCGATGCAAGCCGCATAACCTCACTTATCTTTTTTCAAGTGACTGATCAAACATCCAATCAACCCATTTTTCTTTTCTGTAAAACGGTCGGTAAATTGAATGTCCGTATTTATCCCAACGTGTATATCTTACATTACCACCGATTTTTCTTAACTGTTCAACACAGTAATCATCAAGCTTAACATCTACCGCTTTATCGTTTGATGCGTGAACAACCCAAAGCGGTACATCTTTTATCCTGCTGAAGTCCTCACCGTTCATTTCTGAAGCGTAAAGATTTTCTCCCTCAAGAGGCATTGCACAGGCAATATAATCGGGAAAATTCCAGGCAAATGACCATGTACTTCTTCCTCCTGCAGAGCCGCCGAAAACATAAATTCTGTTTTTATCCGACTTTGCCTTTTCCGCTAAAAAATCAATAATCTCTTTTGCGGAACAAATATATTCTTTTTCCTCTGTGAAACTGTTCGGAGCCTGAGGCACAATCACAGTGCAGTCTTTTTTTCTCAATCTTATCCTTGCAAGACCGAATTCATAGAGTGCTTTTCTATTATCGTTGCCGCCGTTTCCTCCGCCATGAAAATAATATATAATCGGCTGATTATCTTTCTTTGCCCATTTTATTCGGCAGGAAATATTATGTATGCCATATATATAAGTGTATTTTTTGAAGTTTGATAACGTAAAATCCTCAATCAGTTTTATATCGGAATTTTTCTTGCGGGCCTTTTCAACACGTTTGTGCACTTTAAGGCTGTATTTTTCCGCTTTGCAATAGTTTCTGAACATTTTATTAATCAGACTGAAGCTTGTTGATGCGGTAAAGTCTGCCTTTTTTATGCCGTTTGCATCAATTATATAAAACTGCTTGTCTTTACCCGCAACACCGACTTTATCATCCTTAAGTGAAGATTTATATTCATCTTTTATTGAGTTGAGACAGATTCTTCTTATTTCCAAAGCATCCTTTTCCTCAAACTCAATCATAATAATACCGTACTTTTTGTTTGATTTTATTACATAAGGCAAAAAACCGGCTTCCTCATGATATTTTAAACCTATATTCATTCTGAATTTCATATAATTTTTCTTCCTTCCTTTTATCACTTTCACTTATAAGATGCTTTGTCATAAAATTCGGTCTAAAATTATATTAATTTATTTTTTATAAAAATTCAAGAATTTTGCATATAAATATATCACAAAAATGCAGAAAAACCTATGTTTAATAGTGCAAAACTACGAATTTTTGCAAGATTGTAAAATAACACTTGCAAAATTTGTTCATATATTATAGAATATACAGGATTTAGCATTAAATTTCGGAGGTTTGCAAAAATGAACATTCAGAATTTATCCCGTGAGCAGCTTTGCGAAAGACTTGCAGCTCTTACGGAAAAATATAACTCCTACAAAGCTCTCGGACTCAAGCTTGATATGTCCAGAGGCAAGCCCGGCACAGACCAGCTTGAAATCACAAACGGTATGCTTGACCCCGCCCTTCTCGGAAATTATAAAGCATCCAATGGCTTTGACGTTCGCAACTACGGAATTCTTGACGGTATTCCCGAATGCAAAAGCCTTTTTGCCGAGATTTTCGGTGTAAACGAAGATAACGTTATAGTTTTCGGTAATGCAAGCCTCACTATTATGTACGATTACATTGCACAGTGCATGATTTTCGGTGCAGGTGCAGAGCCCTGGGCTGCACAGAGCGGAATTAAATTCCTTTGCCCCGTTCCCGGCTACGACAGACATTTCGGAATTCTTGAACATTTCGGCATCGAAATGATTAACGTTCCCACCGATTCAAACGGCCCCGATATGGATATGATTGACGAGCTTATCAAGGATGAAAAGGTTAAGGGCATTATTTGTGTTCCCATGTATTCAAATCCCACAGGAATTACCTATTCAGACGAAACAGTACGCCGCTTTGCCGCTCTTAAGCCCGCCGCAAAGGATTTCAGAGTTATCTGGGATAACGCCTACTGCGTGCATCACGTTACCGATAACCACGATAAGCTTGTTAATATTTTTGAAGCCGCAAAGGAATTCGGTTCGGAGGATATATTCATTGAGGTTACTTCAACATCAAAGATTTCATTCCCCGGTGCAGGCGTTTCGGCTCTTGCCGCATCCGATGCAAACATTGCCGCAATAAAAAAGAGAATGACAATCCAGACTATCGGCTACGATAAAATCAATATGCTCCGCCATGCAAATTATTTTAAGAATCTTGACGGAATCAAAAAGCATATGCTCCGCCATGCGGAAATTCTTAAGCCCAAGTTTGATGCAGTGCTTTCAGCTTTCGAAAACAACCTTGCAGGCAAGGGCATTGCCGAGTGGACCAATCCCAACGGCGGCTACTTTATCAGCCTTGATGTTTATGAAGGCTGTGCAAAAAGAACGGTTGCTCTCTGCAAGGAAGCCGGCGTAACTCTTACGGGTGCAGGCGCAACCTATCCCTACGGCAAAGACCCCGAAGACAAAAATATCCGCATTGCCCCCACCTTCCCGTCAAGGGACGAACTCTGCAAGGCGGTTGAGATTCTTTGCCTTTGCGTCGAAATTGCCGCAATTGAAAAGATTCTCGGTTAAATTCCCATTTTTTCAAAGAAGCTCTCGGAGCTTATACCGCTTGGTCTGTTATATCTGCCGAGCCCGAAAAGACATTCGGGTTCGGCTTTTTTTATTATGTTTATTCGTTCCTCACAGGTAAAGGTTGCTTTTATTCCGCAGGATTTCAGAATATCCCCGCTTTCGGAGCTGAAGCTGCCGAAGGGATAAGCAAAAGCAACAGGCTCCGTTCCCGTGTGCTCACGCATCTTCATTTTCATTTTTGCCGCATCTGCACTCAAAAATTCACGGTAATGCTCAATAGATTCGCTTTTTTTCTTTTTAACTCCCGAACGCTCCGCAGTATTCTTGTGCAAATCATATGAGTGGCTTTGGATTTCGATTATATTTCCCTCGCAAAGCTCTTTTATTTCCCGCCAGTTCAGGTTAGAATAATTAAGGTTATGGTCATCAAGCTCCGTATATCTGTCCGCAAGAGCACCGACCGCAAACCCGACCGCTGTAAATTCGTATTGCTCCAGAAGCGGCTTTGCATATTCATATAGAGTTTCGTTGCCGTCATCGAAGGTTATAAGAATTGCATTTTCGGGTAAATCTGTTCTGCCTTCCGAAAAATCAACAAGCTGCTTAATTGTTACGGTTTCATATCCGTTGTTTTTCAGATACCTCAAATCCTTTTCAAACTGTTCAAGAGTCAGAACATATTTGCCCGCTTTTGAATCGGATTTTGTAAGCTGATGATACATCACAACAGGCAGACGCACTCCCTCAACACGGCTTGATGCTTCAATAAAGCTGACGCTTGCAGAAAAAAGCAGCAATACACACACCGCACCGAATGCAATCCATGCAGCCGCTTTCTTATATTTTATTACCATAATATACACTCTCTTTCGGTACATCATATTCCCGAAGGAATTGTTTTAGAATAGTTCACATAAAAATTATATTTTTCTGTTGATTTTATGTGAAGAATAAATTATAGTAAAATTACGGAATAATCGGAGGTTATAACATGAGCATTCTTAATATATTCACTCTTCTCGGAGGACTTGCCCTGTTCCTTTTCGGAATGAGTACCATGTCAAACGGACTTGAAAAAACTGCGGGCGGAAAGCTTGAAAAAATTCTTCGCAAAATGACGGACAAGCCCATAAAAGCATTGATACTCGGTGCAGGAATAACGGCAACGATTCAGTCATCCTCCGCCGTAACGGTTATGCTTGTCGGTCTTGTCAACTCGGGCATAATGCAGCTCGGTCAGGCAATCGGCGTTATTATGGGTTCAAACATCGGTACAACCGTAACGGCATGGCTTTTGAGCCTTGCGGGAATTGAAAGCGACAACATATTTGTCAGCCTTCTCAAGCCTTCATCATTTTCACCGATTGTTGCATTTATCGGAATTCTGCTCATCATGGTTGCCAAAAAGCAGAAGCTCAAGGATATCGGCAGCATATGCATGGGCTTTGCGGTTCTGATGTTCGGCATGGAATTCATGAGCGACTCCATGTCACCGCTTGCCGAAATGGAAGAATTCCGCAATCTTATGGTTATGTTCAACAATCCCCTGCTCGGTCTTGCCGTGGGAGTAATCATGACCGCAATCATTCAGAGTTCCTCTGCAACCGTCGGTATTTTGCAGGCTCTTTCGCTCACGGGAGCACTTTCATATAACATGGCGATTCCCATAATCATGGGTCAGAATATCGGAACGTGTATTACTGCGGTTATTTCGAGCATCGGTGTAAGCAAAAACGCAAAGCGTGTTTCGGTTGTTCACGTTTATTTCAATCTGATTGGTACGGCAATCCTGCTCTCTGCGTTTTACGGTGCAAACGCTGTCTTTGATTTCGCCTTTGCGGATTCCTCGATTGACCCCGCAGGAATTGCGGTTGTTCACAGCATTTTCAACATCGTAACAACGGTTATTCTTTTCCCCTTCTCAAAGCAGCTTGAAAAGCTTGCGGTCAAAACCGTTAAAGACAAAAACGAAAAAACAAAGGAAACCTTCATCGACGACAGACTGCTCGGCACACCCGCTCTTGCAGTTTCGGAGTGCCGCAACTATACGGTTGAAATGGGCAAAAAGGCAATCGAAACCCTGCTTGATTCCGTTTCGCTTGTGTCTGAATTCGACCCAAAGCTTGCTGAATCGGTTGTTGAAAATGAAGGTATTCTCGATAACTATGAGGACAAACTCGGAACATTCCTTGTTAAGGTTTCAGCACAGGAACTCACAAACGAGGACAGCAACACAGTTTCAACACTGCTCCATGCCATCGGCGATTTTGAAAGAATCGGTGACCATGCAGTCAACATCATGAAAACAGCAAAGGAAATCAACGAAAAGGGCATCAGCTTTTCCGATGAAGCAAAAAAAGAGCTTGCCGTTGCAGAAAATGCAATCAGAGAAATTCTTGAAATAACCCGCATTGCCTTTTCTGAAAACAAGCCCGAAATTGCTCTTGAGGTTGAGCCTCTTGAGCAGGTTATTGACGGCTTGCTCAAGAAAATCAAGTCAAGACACATTTCACGTCTTACCGACGGCAACTGCACAATTGAGCTCGGCTTCATTCTTTCGGATTTGATTACAAATTACGAAAGAGTTTCCGACCATTGCTCAAACATTGCGGTTTGTGTTATCAGAATTTCCGACTCAATGTTTGACATTCACCAGTATCTTAATGATTATAAAACAACGGACAATCCCGAATTCAGAGAAAAATATAAGAGCTATAAAGTGAAATACAGTATATAAATCAGACCTGGCAATAAAAAATCCCGATGTTTTGCGTTTGCAGAACATCGGGTAACTTTTTATTTGGTTGTCTTTGCTTTCTGAAGTCCGTCATTAATGATATTCCAGATTTCATTATTGGTTTCTTCAAGATTATCGGAAACGGTTACGGGGTCAAAAAACTGAATTGTAATGCTCTTTCTGAAAAATTTATATCTTCCCGTTATGACAAACGGAACAATTCTCGAATTTGTTTCGTGTGCCATTTTTACCGCTCCGAATTTAAACGGAAGAAGCGTTCCTCTTGCATTGTTGACCTTTCCCTCGGGGAAAAGACCGATAACCTTGTCGTCCTCAAGAACTTCAATTGCACTTTCAAGTGCTTCCTTATCCTTACGTTCCCTGTGAACGGGTATAATTCCGAACGGAACAAAAAATCTTCTCAAAGGCGGCTCGGCAAGCTCGCTCTTTGCAAGAAAATGAACAACTCTTTCAGTTGAAGCGGCAACGGTTATGCAGTCCATAAAATGAGTGTGGTTGCCTGCAATAACAACTCTTCCTTCTTCGGGAATCTTTTCGTTGCCTATTATTGTTGGCTTAAATAAAAAATTAAACAAAAAACAAAGAGTACCTCTGTGTTTCAGATATGCTTTGGGCTCTTCCATCGGTTTTTCCTCCAAATATCTTCATGTTCGGTTAATTTTAACATATAAAAACAAAATAAACAAGTGCCAAAGTATTGAAAACCGTCACTTTTTGTGATATAATTTCAAGCATGAAAAAATTAACCAACACACAAATTCTTGAACAAATCAAAGGCGGACTCATAGTTTCCTGTCAAGCCTTGTCAACAGAGCCATTATATGACAGCTACATAATGAGCAAAATGGCTTATGCCGCACTCCTCGGCGGTGCCGTGGGAATAAGAGCAAATACTGTTGTTGACATTCTGGCTATCAGGGAAAGAGTTGACCTGCCGATTATCGGCATCATCAAAGAAGAATACCCCGACAGCGATGTTTACATCACGCCCACCATGAAGGAAGTTGATGCTCTTGTTGAAATCGGCTGCGAAATCATTGCACTCGATGCAACAAACAGAGTAAGACCCGGCGGAGTTACTTTTGAGGAATTCTTCAAAGAAGTAAGGGCAAAATATCCTGACCAGCTCTTTATGGCAGATACAAGCTGCTTTGAAGAGGGCAAGCTTGCTCTTGAGCTTGGTTTTGACCTTCTCGGCACAACCATGAGCGGCTATACGCCTTATACCAAAGGCACTCCCCTGCCCGATTTTAACCTTATGAGAAGATATAAGGAAGAACTCGGTGCAACGGTTATTGCAGAGGGCGGAATCTGGGTTCCCGAACAGCTTGTTGAAGCATTCAGAAACGGTGCTCATGCAGCTGTTGTAGGCACGGCAATCACAAGACCCATGGACATCACAAAGCGTTTTGTTAAGGCTATAGCAACCGCCGATTGAATCGTAAGCATAATTCTCAGCGGTTCATTTTCCGTCATAAACGCCATAAATACTCGTTAATACACAAAGTATTGCCTGCGTTTCATGACGTTTCTGACAAAAAATCATCTCGCCGATAATCACACTCCGATTCAATCGGCGGTTACCGGAGGAAAGCAAATGAAAATCCTTGCCTTTGACATCGGCGGAACAGAAATAAAATATGCCTTTTGTGATGAAAACTTCAATCTTTCCGAAAGTAAATCCGTTCCCACAAACGCACACGAAGGCGGCAAAAGGATAATCGAGCGAGTTGTTGAGATTATCAAAAGCTGCGAGGGCGTTGACAGAATCGGGATTTCAACCGCAGGACAGGTTGACAGCGTTAAGGGCGAAATTATTTTTGCAACCGACAGTATTCCCGGCTACACGGGAACAAAAATCAAGGAAATTATTGAGGCAGAAACAGGCATTCCGACGGCGGTTGAAAACGATGTTAATTCCGCTGCAATCGGTGAAGCGGTTTTCGGTGCGGCAAAGGGCTGCTCCGACTTTATATGCCTCACATACGGCACGGGCATCGGCGGTGCAATTTTCCTTGGCGGCAAGCTTTTCACGGGCAGCTCATTCTCTGCAGGCGAATTCGGTCACATGATAACCCATGCAGACGGCAAAAGCTGCACCTGCGGCGGAAGCGGATGCTACGAAGCATATGCATCATCAACAGCACTCGTTAAATCCGTCAGCGAATTTCTCGGCAGACCCGTCAACGGCAGAGAGGTTTTTGAAAACTTCGGCAATCCCGAAATCAAAAAGCTGATTAACAATTGGATTGATGAAATCGTTATCGGTCTTAAGAGCCTTGTTTATATTTTCAACCCCAAGCTCATTGTTGCGGGCGGCGGAATAATGAACGAGGCATATATAACCGATGAAATCAACGTCAGACTACAAAAAACTCTGATGAACAGCTTCAGAAACGTCAAAGTTGTCAAGGCACAAATGGGCAACGACGCCAACAAACTCGGCGCAGCATATCTTGCCTCAAAATTATAAAAAATCAGGAACGGTTTTTGCCGTTCCTTTTTTCTTGATATTTTATATTCTTGTGTTATAATTAAACAGATAATAACGGAGGGGTTTTATGAAAGAAAAATTATATACGTTGACTAATCAATATAAAATATACATTGTTTTCTTTATAATTGCCTTGTTTATACATATGTTTTTACCTTTGAGCTGGGCGGATGATGCCGTTTTTATGAAAAAGGTTGCCGAAGCAGATATTCTATCCTTTTTAAACGGCAGTGCAAGACCTTTTACCGACGGCATGACATATATATTAATCAAAAACCAATGGCTTTGGCGTATTTTAAATCCGCTTATTCTTACGTTTCTGTCCTTGTCAATAATCAAAACCGCACCTATTATGCCCGATAAAAAAAGCATCATTTTAGTTTGTGCTTCAATCACCTTCCCGACAATGATTATGGTTGATGCAGGATTTGTTGCAACAACGGTAAACTATCTCTGGGCAGTAACCTTCGGTTTACTCAATCTTCTGCCCTTGGTTAACTCATACTATGGCAGAAAAAACAACATGGTTATTCTTGCTTTGCTTATTCCTTTGCTTATATATTCAACAAATATGCAGCAGATGTGTGCTGTTTTGCTTGCCGTATTTCTTTTCGCAAACATTTATTTTATAGCCAAGAAAACTTTCAAACCGTATCTCATTCTTCAGTTTGCAATCACCCTTTTGGGTACATTATCTTCCCTTTCACTTAATTTCACGGGTGATAATTCACGGTTCGTAAGAGAATCGGGCAGATATTTTCCCGATTTTGATAAGCTGAATATCTTTGAAAAAACCGAACTCGGTTTTTCATCAACTTTCTATTGCATGACAATGGAAACACGGTTTGCGTTTGCGGGATTCATAGTTTTCGCTTCATTTTTGGCTGTAATGTGTTTCAAAAAGAAAAAATCAATACTCATAAAAGCTCTCTCTTGCGTTCCTGTTGTTTATTCACTTGTTTTCGGCGTTGCCTCATTATTCACCGAAAGCAGTATCGCAGGCGATTTGAAACACTTCAGAATGACCAAGGCTTTTTATTCCTTTGAGCCTGTTGTTGACATCATTTTTATAATTATATTAGTTGTTCTGATGTTCTGCATATGGAATCTTCTTGAAGATATGGGACAAAAACTTTTTGCGGAAAGTGCATTTCTGCTGGGACTCGGTTCAAGAATGCTTATGGGATTTTCTCCTACCGTCTGGGCATCGGGATACCGAACATTCTGCATAATGTTCATTTCATTTATTTATATCGCTTTAATTGTACTCAATCAAAACAAGAAAACAAAATCATTAATGATAAAATTTAAATAATAAAATATTTATTTCGGTGATATTATGAGATATTTTGAAAAATCGAAAAAGCTTGATAACGTCTGCTATGACATAAGAGGTCCTGTTATGGACGAGGCAAACCGCATGGAGGCTAACGGAATTGAGATTTTAAAGCTCAATATCGGTAACCCTGCCCCCTTCGGCTTAACCGCTCCCGACGAAATCATAGTTGATATGATTTATAACCTCAAATCAACAGAGGGCTATTCCGAATCAAAGGGTCTTTTCTCCGCACGAAAAGCAATCATGCAGTATTGCCAGCTCAAAGGTATTCCCGATGTGGGCGTTAACGATATCTACACGGGAAACGGTGTCAGCGAGCTGATAACCATGTCCATGCAAGGTCTGCTTGATTCGGGCGATGAAATCCTTGTTCCCATGCCCGACTATCCCCTCTGGACTGCATCCGTTACCCTTGCGGGCGGTAAAGCCGTTCATTATATCTGCGACGAAAAAGCAGACTGGAATCCCGATATTGATGACATCAAAAAGAAAATAACACCCAACACAAAGGGTATTGTTGTTATTAATCCCAACAACCCGACAGGTGCACTTTATTCAAAGGATATCCTTGAACAGATTGTTCAGATTGCCCGTGAAAACGAGCTTATACTCTTTGCCGATGAAATCTATGACCGCCTTGTGCTTGACGGAGAGGAGCACGTTGCACTTGCATCCCTTGCTCCCGATTTGCCGACAGTCTGCTTTAACGGACTTTCGAAGTCACATAAGGTTGCAGGATTCCGCTGCGGATGGATGTGTCTTGCAGGCGATAAATCGAAAGCAAAGGGATATATCGAAGGTCTCAATCTGCTTTCTTCCATGCGTCTTTGCTCAAACGTGCCCGCACAAAGCATAATTCAGACGGCATTGGGCGGAATTCAGTCGGGCGACAAGCTTTTGCAGCCCGGCGGCAGAATTTACGAACAGAGAAACTACATTTATGAGGCGTTGAACAACATTCCCGGCATTTCGGCAACCAAGCCCAAGGGTGCATTCTATATTTTCCCGAAGCTCGACACCAAAAAGTTCAACATCACAAACGATGAACAGTTTGCTCTCGATTTGCTCCATGAAAAGAAAATTCTTGTTACCTGCGGAACGGGCTTCAACTGGAAAGCTCCCGACCATTTCAGAATTGTTTTCCTGCCCGACATAATAATGCTTGAGTCTGCCATAGAAAAATTAGGCGACTTCCTTGACGGATACAAACAGAAATAAAAACGGGGCTGCATAGTACAGCCCCTTTATTTTTCGATTATGCAAAAATCAATGAGATGATTGATGAAAAACCTTTTGTGAGATTGTTGAGTGCAAGAAGGATATCGCCGAGAGCAAGCATAAGACCTGCTGTGAAGGTATCGATTCCGGCATCTTCTGCAAAATCCTTGTTATCAAGTGCAAACTGGCTGATTGTTACAACCTCTGTTTCAAAATCCCATGTGTTGTCTTCCTTAACGGTAATCATTCTTACACCTCTTACGATATCGTTACCGTAGGAGTTATATGTTGCACCGGGAGTGTTGATAATCTTAACGCCGTCAAGCTCTGTTGTGTAGCTGTTAAGGTGGTCATGACCCGAGAAAACTGCAAGAACATCGCCGCCATTAACCATTGCGTCAAACTGACCGTGGTTCTTTTCGCTGGGGCAAGGGAATTCAAAAAGGAAGCCGTCCTGAATGTTTTCTGTCTTGGGGAAGAATGAATAAATCTTGCCGTTTGCTTTGGGAGTAACCACATCGAGATCAACGAGTGATTCATGGAAAAGTGCCTCATAAACTTCGCCTACAACGATGTGCTGGAATGCAAGTGAGGGAACTTTGCCGCCCGCAAGAGTTTCAAGAGCCTTGCTCTTTGCCTGATACCATTCAATCTGGTCTTCTCTTACGCAGTCATAGATGCCGAGGTCATTGCCGTTTTCGTCAATATAATGTGAACCGCTGTCAAACATCCAGAGGTTAAACTTAATCTTCTTTCCGTCAGAGCTCATAACGGGAAGGTTGTGGGTTGCAGTACCGTGAAGCGAAGGAACTTCGTCATATGCAAGGCAGTAGCCCTTGCCGTAAATCTGATACATGGGAAGAAGCTGATCGTTTTCAACGCCCTGCTCACGGTCATGGTTACCGAAAACAAGAGTGAAATATGTTTTGTTATCAACAAAAACCTTGCAGAGCTCTTCAATTGCCTTTGCCTTTGTGTCCTCGGGACCTACAGTGTTGTCACCGCCGAGAACAACGATATCGGGCTGATATTCTTTGAGAGCAGCGTCGATAAACTTAAGCATTGTGTCAATTGCGGGGAATCCGTCCTGACAATCACAAATGTGCATAATCTTGAATTCGCCGTTTTTGAACTTAAGGGGATTTTCAATCTCAACAGCCGATGAAGCAATTGAGAATGCACTGAAAATCAAAACCAGTGCAAGCATGATTGAAAGAATTTTTTTCATTTCAATACCTCCGTATAATTATAATGTATTTATTTTATATTATTTTACAATTAATGTCAACCAAAATATTGACTTTGAATTATAAATGTGTATAATAATTTAGGAGTTATTCTCAAATTTGAAGGAGATTTGAAAATGAGAGTTTATAACACTCATCAGCGTAAAAGTCTGATTGACTTTCTTAAATCAAACAGCAACAGAAGCTTTACAATTGAAGAAATCATAATCGAAATGGGCGAAGAAATCAGTCAGAGCACCGCCTACAGACTCATGACAAAGCTTGTTGAGGACGGGCTTGTTCACCGCTCCGTCAAAGGAAACAGCAGAAGCTTTGTTTATCAGTTTATCAATAACGAAAAATGTGAGGGTCACCTTCACATGAAGTGTACGGACTGCGGCAAGGTTTATCACCTTGACCACTCAACAACCGTTCATATGCAGAACGACATAAAAAATAACACAGGCTTTGAAATTGACAGCCACACGGTTTTGCTTGGAAGATGCAATACCTGTAAGAAATAATATCACGGAGAATAAAAATGAAAAAATTCGTTTCAATAATTTTGATTTTACTTTTTGTTGCAATCCCCTTTTCCGCCTGCAGAAAGCAAAAAGACGGCAGCGGTGATTTAAGCATCGTCTGCACAACCTTTCCGCAGTATGACTATCTGAAAAACATTCTCGGAAGCGATGACGCACTCACCCTGCTCCTTGATGACGGTGCAGACCTTCACAGCTATGAGCCGACAGCACAGGATATTATAAAAATCGGCTCTTCGGATTTGTTTGTTTATGTTGGCGGAAGCTCCGACAAATGGGTTGAGGGTGCACTCAAATCCGCAAACAATCCCGAGCTGAAAACAATTGCTCTTATGGATTTGGTTAACACTTATGAAGAAGAATACGTTGCGGGTATGGAGCATAACCACAGCCATGAGCACAACGAAGCTCACGGCGGCGACCACAGCGGCGAAGACGAGCACATATGGCTTTCGTTAAAGAATGCTGCGGCGATAACTCAAAAGCTCTGCGATGCCGTTTGTGAAATCGATTTTGAAAACGCAGAAAAATATAAATCTAATGCCAAAAATTACATTACGAAGCTCAACGCACTTGACAAGGAATATCAGTCTGTTGTTGATAATGCAAAAAGAAATGTGCTTCTCTTTGCAGACAGATTCCCCTTCCGTTATCTCATTGAGGACTACAGGCTGACATATCACGCCGCATTTGCGGGCTGCTCATCAGAAAGCGAAGCAAGCTTTGAAACCCTTGCATACCTCATTGACAAAACAAAAGAGCTTTCGCTGCCCGTTGTGCTGATTATCGACAATTCCGAAGGCTCGCTTGCAGAAACCGTAAGTGCTGAAAGCGGTGCCGGAATACTCTCGCTAAATTCCTGTCAGTCTGTTTCGATTGCAGACATCAATCAAGGCATCAACTACCTTGATATCATGAAATCCAATCTTGAAATACTCACGGAGGCACTTAACTGATGGCTCTTATAAATGTCAGCGGCGTTTCTCTCGGCTATGAGGGAAATCCGATTGTAACCGACCTTGATTTTAAGGTTGAAAAGGGAGATTATCTTTGTATTGTCGGCGAAAACGGCTCGGGTAAAAGCACACTGATGAAAACCCTGCTCGGTCAAAAGCACGTTATCAAAGGCAAAATCGAGTTTTCATACGGTTTGCATCAGAACGAAATCGGATATCTCCCCCAGCAAACAGAGGTACAGAAAGATTTTCCCGCGTCGGTCAGGGAAATCGTTCTTTCGGGCTGCATCAACAGCTGCGGATTAAGACCGTTTTATTCAAAAACTCAAAAAAATCTTGCTGCCGAAAACATGAAAAAGCTCGGCATCGATGATATTGCAAAGAATTGTTACCGTGAACTTTCGGGCGGTCAGCAGCAGCGTGTTCTTCTTGCAAGAGCGTTGTGTGCAACAAAAAAGCTGCTTGTGCTCGACGAGCCTGTTGCAGGTCTTGACCCGATTGTCACTCAAAATCTTTATCGGCTTATAAGCGAAATCAACCGTGAAGGAATTACGGTTATAATGGTTTCACACGACATAAACGCAGCTGCGGAATATGCCTCACACATTCTTCACATAAGCCACAAACCCCTGTTTTTCGGCACAAAGGAAGAATATATAAAAAGTGACGTTTATCTTTCCTTTGCATCGAAGGGAGGTAACGAAGAATGAACGAATTGCTCTCGTATTTTAATTATCCCTTTGTCCGCTACGCACTCATTGCAGGCGTTCTGATTGCACTTTGTGCCGCATTGCTCGGCGTTACCCTTGTTTTGAAAAGATATTCAATGATTGGCGACGGGCTTTCGCACGTTGCCTTCGGAGCAATGGCAATTGCAACGGTTTGCAGCATGGCTCCCATGACGGTTGCGTTGCCGATAACAATTGCTGCAGCAATTATCCTTCTCGGAATCAATTCAAACTCAAAAATCAAGGGAGATGCGGCAATTGCAATGATTTCCGTCGGTGCACTTGCACTCGGATATCTTCTCCTTAACATTTTCTCCGCATCATCAAACGTCAGCGGCGACGTTTGCACAACACTTTTCGGCTCAACGTCAATTCTGACTCTTTCAGAATCCGATGTATGGCTCTGTGCGGCACTTGCGGTTGTTGTTCTTCTTGTTTTCGTCATTTTCTACCACAAAATTTTTGCGGTAACCTTTGATGAAAGCTTTGCATCGGCAACAGGCACAAAAACCAAGGCATACAACATACTGATTGCGGTTGTTACGGCGGTTGTAATTGTTCTTGCAATGAATCTCGTCGGAGCACTTCTCATTTCCGCTTTGATTATATTCCCCGCTCTTTCGGCAATGAGGATTTTCAAAAGCTTTTTATCGGTTATAATCAGCTCCGCAGTAATTTCGGTTTTGTGTGCCGTTTCGGGAATTTTTGTTTCGATTATTTACAGCACTCCCGTAGGCTCAACAATTGTTGCGGCAAACATTGTTTTCTTTATCCTTTGTACGGTTATCGGTAAAATCACAAAAAAATCATAAAGCAAAAGCCAAGGTGATTTGAGTTTCACCTTGGCTTTTATTTTATGCTGCGTTAATTGTTTCAACAAGTGTATAATAGAAATCCTCGAAGCTGGTAACATAATCGATTGTTCCGCAGAAATCGAAGTGGTCAAAGCCCTCCATAATAGGCATATAATACCACACGCCCGGCTTGATTTCTTCGTTTGATTTCACGGCTTCCTCATAGCTCTTTGCGGTGTCTGCATCCGTTGAAGGATAGAGTGCACTTGCAAGAGGTACAATTCCGTCGTTCTTTGCCCATGTTTCATCCATGTAAATTCCGTCAATGGTCTTACCTTCCGTAGCGCCTATATAAAGAGATGTGGGGAAAAACATTACAAAATTGGACATGATGGGGACATATGTTCCAAGAGCGGTTTTGGTGCTGGAATTGCATGAATAGGAATAATAGTATACGCTGTCAACGGTTTTGATTTTTTCGTTAAGCTCTGCAGCGCCGCGAAGTGTCATATCGTATCCACAGTTATCTTGAGCTTTAACAACATTATTTATCGTTGACAGGCTGAATTTTGCTCTTTCTTCCCCCTGCTTGGGAGTAAGACCGAGATGACCCATCTGAAGATCCCACATAAGAACATTACGACCAAAAACTGCACCTGCAAAGTTAAGAACACCTATGACAAGATTCATAAGGAATGAATCATGGATAAGATTTGCAATAGGTGAGCCGTTGTGAACACCCGAAAAAGTAACTACCGAATGAACGGCATCTTTATATCCGCCCTTGAAAAGAGGCGAAGTTTTTTCACCTGTTGCGGCAATTTCGTCAGCATCGCCGTAAGCCAGAAGCGAGGTGAAAAGTCTGACAGTCGGTCCGCCGAAGCTGTGACCGACAAGATTAATTGCACTCTCGCAGTCCCAGGGCTTGTCCATGAGGTAATTATCTGTGTAGTCATAACCGTAGCGATCGTGATTATGAGCCTTTGAATGAGCCTCACCGTAATCAACAACCGTACCTGTAAGCTGGGCAAAAAGCTCACACGCTCTGTCCCATGCACTGCTGAACGGACCTACAACTGCGGCATATGCCTCAACTCCGTGGCTGTTATAAAGAGCAATAACGTCACCCTCGGAAGCAGCCCAGCCGCCCCAATATGCTTCACCGTTAAAATCAGACCAGCCGCCCATGCCGTGAACAAACACCCACGGGTTTTTATTGGTCAGATTGTATGTTTTGCCTTCATGCTCAACAATGTTATCGGCATTGCCCGCAAATGCAGCCGTACCGCACATTGTAAAAATCAAAGCAAAGCTCAAAAATATGCTAATAATTTTTTTCATTCTTTATACCTCCGTTTTGGTATCATCTGTAATTATATTTTAACAGACAGAAAATTCATTGTCAACGTAAACAAAGTATGACAAAACGGACAAATTGTGTATTTTAATTAGTTTTAACATTGAACAAACTTTAATTTACAGAGATATTTAAACAGAAACATTTGACACCGACAGGTTATATGGCTACAATAGATATATCAACATAACGGAGAATACTATGGATAATATTATTGAAATAACAGATTTTCTTGCAACCGAACTGGATGTTTATGCACGGTTAAGCGAAGTTCAGCTGTTAAACAGAGAGTTTCCCGAAAAAGGCTTGTTTATTGCAGAAAGCCCGAAGGTTATAGAGCGGGCTCTTGATGCGGGATATGAACCGGTTTCATGTCTTATGGAGAAAAGGCATATCGATGGTGAGGGCAAGGAAATTCTTGACAGAATCAAAGGTGTTCCTGTTTTTTGTGCGGAATTTGATGTTCTGACGCAGCTGACAGGCTTCAAGCTCACAAGAGGTATGCTGTGTGCCATGAAGCGAAAACCTCTGCCCGATATAAGAGAGCTTTGCAAAAATAAAAAAAGAATAGTTGTGCTGGACAAGGTTATGAATCCGACCAATGTGGGTGCAATAATCCGCTCTGCAGCAGCACTCGGAATGGATGCCGTTATTCTGACCCCAGGATGCTCCGACCCTCTCTACAGACGTGCCGCAAGAGTCAGCATGGGCACAGTGTTTCAGATTGAATGGACCTTTTCGGGCGACAACTGCCTTGACGAAATAAAAGCTCTCGGATTTAAAACCGTTGCCATGGCACTTAAAGACAATTCTCTTTCCGTCAACGACCCCGTGCTGATAAACGAAAATAAGCTCGCCGTTATTATGGGAACAGAGGGCGACGGACTTTCCGAGCAAACCATAACCGAATGCGATTTTACCGTGAAAATACCAATGTATCACGGCGTTGATTCGCTGAACGTTGCAGCCGCTTCCGCAGTAGCATTTTATCAGCTTGGCAATAAGCAGAATGAAAACTGAATTGAGATGTAATAAATTCCATTCTGAAAGTTTTATAATATCCAAAAGAGGAAATGTAATGAACAGCAGTATTAAATATTTGCTTGGTATTGACGGCGGAGGAACAAAAACCGAATTTCTGCTTACGGATTTAAACGGAAAAGAAATCTGTAGATTGTTTTTCGGAGCATTGAATCCCGTCAGCACAGGTATTGAAAACACTTATAACATACTTAACGAGGGAATCAAAGAGATATGTAAAGGATTAAATCCTTCGGAAATATCCGTTTACGCAGGCATTGCGGGTGCAAAAAGCGGAGATAATCAAACACTCATCAATGCTTTTTTGTCGGAGCTCGGCTTTGCATCTTACAACTGCGGAAGTGATGTTGACCTTGCACTTGAGGTTGCATTAAAGGGTGAAAACGGCACGGCTGTTATTATGGGAACAGGAATTGTCGCATATGCACGCTGCGGCGAAAAGCTTTACCGTGCGGGCGGTCGTGGTTATATGATTGACAAGGGCGGAAGCGGATTTCATTTCGGCTCTGATGCACTCAATTCCGCTTTTGAGTTTATCGACGGCAGAGGCGGAAGTGAAATGATTCTGAAGCTTGTCGAGAAAAAGCTCGGAAAAAGCCTTGAAGCATCCGTTGGTGAAATATACGGCGGAGGCACAGCGTTTGTTGCATCGTTTGCACCTGCGGTTTTTGAAGCGTTCGGGCTCGGAGATGCTACCGCTTCACTAATCATAGACCGTAACGCTTTTGAGGCGGCAAAAATCATCAACGGTGCACGAAAATTCTTAAACAACAACGACAATAAAATAGTTGTTTGCGGCGGACTTTGCAAACAAAAAGAAATATTATATCCGTATCTCACAAAGTATATTGAGGGAGATTTTTCTCTTGAGTTTCTTGAAGAGCCTATGGTTAACGGTGCAGTTTCACTCGCAGGGAGAATGTTTATATGTTAAAAACCGAAATGAGAAATCAGAATACATATGATATTGACAAAATGTCAACATATGAAATGCTGAAAATTATCAACGAAGAAAACGCAAAGGTGACAACTGCCGTTGAAGCAGCTTTGCCGCAAATTACGATTGTTTGCGATGCGGTTGCCGATGCCATAAAATCAGGCGGAAGAATCTTTTATATCGGCAGCGGAACATCGGGCAGGCTCGGCGTTTGCGACGCAGCTGAATGTCCGCCCACTTTCGGTGTGCCCTATGACCTTTTCAACGGAATCATTGCAGGCGGCGAAAAATGTATGTTCAAAGCAGCAGAAAATGCGGAAGATAATCCCGAAGCAGGCATTGAAGACTTAAAAAGCCGTAACTTCTGCAATAAAGATATTTTAATCGGAATCTCCGCTTCGGGTTCGGCTGCTTACGTTATATCGGCAGTAAATTATGCAAAAAGCATCGGTGCAAAAGCCTTTTCAATTACAAACAATCCCGACACCGAACTTGGCAGGGCGGCAGATGCAGATATCTGTGCAGATACAGGCTCCGAGGTGATTACGGGCTCAACACGAATGAAAGCCGGAACAGCACAGAAAATAATTCTTAATATGATTTCAACTGCATCAATGGTTAAATGCGGCTGTGTTTATGAAAATATGATGATAAATCTGAAGCCCACCAACAAAAAGCTCCGCAGAAGAATGATTGGAATTGTTACCGAAATTCTCGGTTGTTCATTTAAAAAAGCGGAAAAACTTCTTGAAGAAAACGGCTGGAGCATCCGCTCCGCAGTTGAATAACACAAAAACCGACAAACCTCTCAAATGAGATTTGTCGGTAATTTTTATTTGAGTTTCAATCCGTAAACCGCACAGTTTTTCATTTCTTCAAGCAATGTAAAGCCGTATTTATCATAAAAGCCTCTGCCCTTTTCGTTCTTTATCCATGTTGTGAGCATGATTCCCTTAACGCCTTTATTTTTAAGGTGTTCAAGCAAAGCATCAGTCATTTGGTGACCCAGACCCATTCGCTGATATTCGGGCAGCACGTCAATATGAAGATGTGCGGGATATTCATCTTTATATTTTTCGTGCGGAATAATCGAGCGGAGAGCAGATTTTCTGCGGCGGAATTCCCATTTCTGAATTCTGGGGTAATATTCGTTTATAAATCTCTCTTTGAACACGTCAAAATCTTCCGCACAGATAACATAGCCTATGGCTTTATCGTTTTCATCGGCGGCAACAAAGCAGTTTTCGGGCTCTTTTTCAATGTAATAGTCACAGTAAACAGCAAGTCCGAAATTTATTCCTCTTTTTGAGCTTTTACAGGGTCCCTCGCTGTTGAGGCATACAAAACGCACATTTTCTTTGTCCTTCGACTCATAAGGTCTTATTTTCATGTTACCGCTCCTTATCTTTTTTAAGATTTTAGCATTTGCGGCAGTGAAAATCAATAGATTTTTGAAGCTATATTATTGTATTATTGTTAAAATTGGTGTATTATTTAAATCAGAGGTGGTGCTTATGCTTAATATTCCTGCATTTGATGAGCTTTTCGGAGATGCTCTGAAGCCATACAGTATAAACATAACATATCCGAATGCAAGGCGTACCGTTTATTGCGAAAAAACTCACAGACTCACCGACGAAAAATACATTCTGAACATAGCCGATAAAAATATCAGCATTGAATGCTCGTGCGAAAAAAGTGCATTTTACGCACTTTGTGACCTTGCAAAGCGTATTGACGAAAAAACGGTTGCAGACGGCGAATATATATGCTCTCCTTCATTTGCCGTGAGAGGATATATTGAGGGCTTTTACGGTACTCCGTGGAGCCACGAAAGCCGCAAATCCGTTATGGCACTTATGGCAAAGAACCGCATGAACACCATATATTATGCTCCCAAAGATGATATTTTTCACCGTGAAAAATGGCGTGAAAAATATCCCGAAGAGGAGCTTGCAAGGCTTAAGGAGCTTGTTGACACTTCAAAGAAATACCACATGAATTTTTACTGGTGCGTTGCTCCCGGTCTTTCGATGAAATATTCCGACAACGCCGAATTTGAAGCTTTGCTTGAAAAAACAAAGCAGCTTTATTCAATCGGAGTTACGGATTTCGGGCTGCTGCTTGATGACATAGACGAGGAGCTCGAGTTTGAGGAGGACAGAGCCCTTTACGGCGAAACGGTTAACGCCCATATTGAGCTGATCAACAGCTATTATTCGGCATTGCATGAAATCGATTCTTCAATCCGTCTTACCGTTTGTCCTACTCTTTACCACGGTAAGGGCAATGAATACTATATTTCAAAGCTCGGACAAAACATTCCGCCGCTTGTTTCGCTTTTCTGGACGGGCAAAGACATATGCTCACGGGAGCTTACAAGTCCCGAAGCCGTAAGATTCGTTGAGAATACATATCATAAGCCGCTTTATTGGGATAACTATCCCGTCAACGATTGCTCGATGTTCAACGAAATGCACATTTCACCGATTATCGGCCGTGACCCCGATTTATATAAGTATTCCGAGGGCATAATTGCAAACTGCATGGAGTATGCCGAATGCTCAAAAATTCCGCTCATAACCATTGCGGATTACCTTTGGGACAGCGAAAACTATGACCCGCAGAAATCCTGGGAGAATGCAATAAAGCAGGTTGTCGGAAAAGAAAATGCAGACAGTTTTATTATATTTGCTGACCATCTTTATACTTCCTGCCTCAAGGATGCCAATTCAAGGCGGATGTATGCGGCTTTTGATGAAATTGAAACAGCTTTCAAATCAGGCAAAAAAGAAACAGCCTTTGCTCTTGCAACGGATTATCTCGGCAAAATGAATGCCTGCAGAGAATATTTAAAACAGGATTTGCCCATTTGCAATGAGCTTTCAAAATGGTCGGAAAAATATTTTGTTTCGTGCGATATCATGAACAAGATATTTGAATATTTAAAATCAAATGATGAAGGTCTGATTGCAGAGCTGCTTTTGCTTGTTGAAAAATACGAGGCAATGCCTGCAAAGCTTTCAAACGACATCAATATCCGTGAAGAACTTAAAAATCTGCAAAAAATAAAATAAAAGGAGAATTAAAATGGCAGTTGTTATCAGATGGATTTCAGCGATTATGGCGGTGCTTCTCGGATTACCCACTCTTTTAGGTGCGGTTTTCCAGAGCCTTACCAAACTTGGCTACGATGAAAGACCCGTTGCCGCAATTTCGGAAAATTTTCTTGAAGGAAATGCGGAATTTATTGATGAGGCAAAATCGGAATACTGGTCGGCAGGCTATGCACGAAGAGTTCTGACTCCCGATGATATTGACGAAACAAGATATTTTCTTGGCGGTTTCCTCAAATTTCCCGCACAGGAAGCAACAGGCGTTGTTGACGACTTATGCGTAAGAGCGGTTGTGCTTGACGATAATTCGGGCAGAGGTGCGGCAGCGTTTGCATGGATTGACGGCGTAGGCTTTATGAATGCTGATATCAAGGAAATCCGTGAAAAACTTGCCGATATAACAGGCAAAGGCAAGCTTATAAGCATTGACGTAGGCTCAACTCATAGCCATTCCGCAATTGACACACAGGGTCTTTGGGGCAACATTCCCAAAAGCGGCAGAAATCAGGATTACATTGATTCCATTATCTCAAAAACCGCTGATGCGATAAGAGAAGCTTATAACAGCCGTGAGAAGGGTATGCTTTACTATTCCTCAAAAGCCTGCCCCGAATTGTTCCACGACGGCAGAGCACCTTATTCGCTTGACGAAAAAATTCACCTTTTCCGTTTTGTTCCCGATGCAAGCGGCAAAAAGGAAATTTATATTGCTAATTTCGGCGGTCATCCCATTAATCTCGGTTGGAGCAACACCGAACTTTCGGGCGACTTCCCTTATTATATCGAGCAGGCTGTTACCTCAAAAAAGAACGCTGATTTCATCTTTGTTCAGGGTGCAATCGGCGGTGCGATTCACAACAATATGGGCGTTGAAAACGGAATTCCCGAGGAGCTTACCTCTTTTGAAAAAATGAAGGAATACAGCCTTATCGTTGCCGATGTTCTTTATGAGCTTGCAGAAAGCGGCAAGGCGGTTGAGCCCATTCTCAACGTGGCTCACGCACAGGTTGATTTCGAGGTCAACAATTTCATTTTCCTGCTTGCGGAGCGTGCGGGTCTTTGCAACGTTACTGCCTTTAAGGAAGACGGCAAAATATATCTCACAACCGAAATCGGCTATGTTGAAATCGGTAAAAACATAAAGATTATCGAAGCTCCCGGCGAAATTCTGCCCGAGCTGGTTTACGGCGGATTCTTCTCTGCAGATGAAAGCTATAACGGCACGGAATATCCCCATGCCGCACTCAACACCTATTTTGCCGAAAGCGACGAAATTCTTGTTTTCGGTCTCTGCAACGATGCTGTCGGCTATATTGTGCCCGATAACGATTATTCCGCCTCAAATGAGGAGGGTCACTATGAAGAAACCGTTTCAACTGGCTCATATTCAGCCTCGGCATTTTCAATGGCGTTTGAGAAACTTATAAAAGCTTGGAGGTAATTTCTGATGGCAGTTTTGAGATTTCTGCGGCTTCCCGAATTGGTCAGAGGGATAATATCCGGCTTGCTTTCTCTTATAATTCTTTTTGTTCCCAATTCAACTTATACAACCGTTGAGGAAACGTCGGAATATATGCTCAAGGGCGATAAAACTTTTTCTTACAACGGCGAAAAGTGGACTGTCGGCTTTGCAAAAGAAGTGCTCACTCCCGATGATATTACTGAAGAAACCTATTATATTGCAGGTTACAACACAAATAATCCCGCAAAATCTGTTCTTGACGATATGCATGCCAAAGCGGTTTATCTTGACGATAACAGCGGCAGAGGCGGAGTTGTTATTTGTGCGATTGACTGCGTGGGCATAAGCCGAAAGGATATCAACGATATCAGAAAAATTGTTATCGAAAGCAGTAAAATTCCTAACCTCAAATCAATCAACATCTGCGCAACCCATACCCATTCCGCTATTGATACGCAGGGTCTTTGGGGCAAAAACTTCCTTTCCGACGGAAAAAATGAGGAGTTCATGAACCGTCTTAAAGAGTTGACGGCAAAAGCAATTGTTGACGCATACATTGCAAGAAAAGACGGCAATCTTTATCTCGGCACAGCGGAAACCGAAGGACTTCTGATTGACACAAGAACTCCCGATGACTACGATGCAACATTATCAAGAATCCGTTTTGACCCTGCTGACGGCAGCGAAGACACCTATATAGTGAACCTTGCCTGCCATGCCGAATGTCTTGGCGCAAGAACAACCGTTGTCAGCGCAGATTTTCCCGCATACATGGAAAAGGAAATAGTTGAGCAGACGGGCGGTGCAAACGTTGTTTTCATAAACGGAGCTATCGGAGGACTTATAACCTGCGAAAAGCTTGATGATGTTCTGCGTAATTTTGAGCTTGGTCTTGAATATGTAAAGGAATTCGGCAAGGATGTCGGCGAAGTTGTCATGAGCATCAAAAACGAAACCCTTATTGAGCCTGCAATCAATATAAAAACAGAAGCAATTGAAATTAAATGCAATAACACAGCCTTGATTCTTGTTCGTTTTCTCGGCGTGCTCAACAACGATGTTGCAAAAGATAAAGATAATAACATCTCGATTATTTCCGAAGTTTCATATTTGGAGCTCGGCAACAAGCAGATAGGTGTTTACATGATTCCCGGCGAGCTTTCGCCCGAGCTGGAAAGCGGCAACTTCCTTTCAGCAGAAGAATCAGCAAACGGTACGGAAGTTAATTACAAACCTCTTTCAGAAATGTCCCGCTGCAAGCATAATTTTGTTCTCGGTCTTTGCAACGATGAATTGGGATATATAATTCCCGAAAATGATTTCTACCTGCACGAATGGCTGCCTTATTTCAACAATGCGGTTGAAGAATCGGGCAGAGAACACTATGAGGAAACAAATTCCCTCGGACCCAATGCAGCAGGAACAATTCTTGATGCTATGGATAAGCTGATAAGTTCAGTTGAATAAACTAACCTCATAAATATAAATCCCTTATGAACCTTTGAAGATTCATAAGGGATTTTTATCAGTAAATATACCGGTTTTTTGAGAGCGTTTGCCATTCATCAACTTTTCGCTGTTCCCGTGCAATAAATATGTCGGGGTTAAAATCGGGTTTCAGAATTTCGTCTGTTCCGAGAAGATCTTTTATAAACGGCTCAGATTCAAGCTCGGAATGAGTTTTTCTGATTGCATCCAGCAGTCTGATTCCTACGGCAAAAGGTGAAAAAATATCTCTGTCGGTAACGTGAAGCTGAATGCCGTGGCAAAAACTGTTCATATAGTCTGAAAAAGTCGGTGTAAATGAACATTCACGAAGAATAACTCCGTCTTGCTGACCGATTGATTCAATAACCGCTCTGCTGTCAAGCCAAGGTGCTCCGATCATTTCAAAAGGTTTTGTTGTACCTCTGCCCTCGGAAAGGTTTGTTCCCTCAAAAATGCAGGTTCCGATATATGCAAATGCAGTATCGACGGTTGGAATATTGGGTGACGGCTGAATAAAAACAAGGTCGGTATCATCATAATACATATCCCTTTTCCAGCCTTCCATTGGAATAACAGTCAGGTCACAACCGATTTTTTCCGTTTCATTCATCATAAGTGAAAATTCGCCTATGGTAAGACCGCACCGTGTCGGAGTCGGAAATCTTCCCACAAACGACGAAAAACGCCTGTCAAGTAAAGTTCCTTCCGCTTTTATTCCGCCCAAAGGATTCGGACGGTCAAAAACAACAAACTTTATACCGTACTCCGCACATAGCTTCATTGCATCCGTCATTGTGTAAGCATAAGTATAAAACCTTGCACCAACATCCTGAATATCAAAAATCACGGTATCAAGAGATGTAAGAGCTTTTTCGCTTTCCGATATATCATCGCCGAACAAACTGTATACGGGAAGTCCTGTTTTTTTATCGGTGTATGATGTTACATTCTTCCCTGCCTGAAAATCGCCTCTGATACCGTGTTCGGGTCCGAAAAGAAAAGTCAGACTGCATTTTTCTTTAAGCATATCAACAGTTGAAGAAAGATCACGAAGAACACCCGTGTGGTTAGTAATAAGTCCGCATTTGCCTTGAAAATCAAACCCGTCACGGGCAACAACATCTGCTCCGCAAAGAACTTTTTGTTTTGCACTCTTCATTTTTCAACCTTCCTTCTGATTTTTTGCTCGGAAAATTTGTCTTTTTTATTTTACTCATTTTTACTGTATTTGTAAACAAAAATCCGAACTTTTTTGCTTTATTAAAAGAATTATTGATTTACACCTCAAGCGAAAAGCACTTTCCGCATCAATAATGAGCTTTTCAGCATTCACAAACGGGATTCAGACCGTAACACTATTTCAAAAAGTTTAAATAAAGATAAAGTTGACAGCAAAAAACGACCGTGATATGATAAAACTCATTGAACTGTTTTAATGGAGGAAATTAATTTTGGCAACCGTTCTTCTTATCATTATTTATATAGCATTCATTGGTCTCGGCGTACCCGATTCGCTTATCGGCTCTGCATGGCCTGCCATACATTCCGAAATGAATATTCCCGTTGAGGCGGTAAGCATTATAACATTTCTCATTTCGGGTTGCACCGTTTTATCAAGTATGTTCAGCGCAAGAATACTCAATAAATTGGGAACGGCAAAAGTTACGGCATTCAGTACGGCTATGACTGCCGCGGCATTGTACGGCTTCTCGTTTGCACCGTCATTCCTGTTTATGATTCCGCTTGCCGTTATTCTCGGACTCGGTGCGGGTGCGATAGATTCAGGGCTAAACAATTATGTTGCTCTTCATTTTAAAGCAAGCCACATGAATTTTCTGCACTGTTTCTACGGTGTCGGAGTATCGCTCAGCCCTTATCTTATGTCACAGGCGTTAAACAACATAGGCTGGCGCGGCGGTTATCGCAATGCTTTTTATGTTCAACTTGCTATTACAGTCTTGCTGATTGTATCCGTTCCTTTGTGGAAAAAGAGCTCCCCTGCTGAAGAATCGGAAGAAGAAAAAGGCATAAACCTTACACTTTTGCAAATGGCAAAAAAGTCAGAAGTCCGTTTGGTATGGATCATTATGCTTGTTACAAATGCAATCGAATATGCCTGCGGAGTCTGGGGAAGTACATATCTTGTTTCGGAAAAAGGATTTGATGTGAAGCACGGAGCCCTTGCTCTAACAATATACTACGTCGGAATGTCAATGGGACGTTTTATTTCAGGTTTGCTTTCTGACAAAGTCAACACTTGGAAACGCATCGGAATCGGCACCGCAATTCTTGCCCCTGCAATTATAATCATGCTTCTTCCTCTGCACGGTGCATTTTCTGTTTTCGGTTTATTCCTTATAGGCTTGGGTAACGGCTCAATTTATCCGAACATGATACACCTGACGCCTCACAACTTCGGCAAAGAGGTATCACAATCAATTATGGGCTCACAGATTGCCTTTGCTTATATCGGCGTTATGCTGGCTCCTCCCATGGTAAGTCTTATCAGCGGATTTTTCGGAATAAAGATATATCCCCTGTTGCTTGCCGTTCTTTATCTGACAATGGTTATCTCATTGAAGTGTTTTATCAAGCATTTAAAAAAGAATGATAAATACGATAAAAATGTCTGAAACAGCAAAGGTGTTAACGATGAATAACAATGATAAATTTAATTTGAGCAGTTTCAAATCTCCCGACGCTTCATATGCACCCGTATATGTCTGGGTATGGAACGATATCTGCACCCGTAAAATAATTGATGAGCAGCTTGCGGAAATGCAAAGACTCGGAATACGTGCGTTTTATATTCTTCCCGAGCCCAAAGAATTCCGACCTGACAGTATGCCCACAAACCTCTTGCCCGAATATCTTACCACGGAATTTTTTGACCTTTGTGCTTATGCAATTGACAAAGGTGCTTCACTCGGAATGAATTGCTGGATTTATGATGAGGGCGGTTGGCCGTCGGGCAGTGCCTGCGGAAAAGTGGTTAAATACCATCCCGAATATGCTTCCGGCGGCAATTATCCCGATTTGCTCAACAGAGAAGCAACGGAATATTTTATTGATATCACTCACAAAAAATATGCGGCGGCAACCCGAAATTTTACTGCCGTATTTACAGATGAGCCTAAAGCTCCGTTCAATCCGTTCAACAAAGATTTGGCCGATAAATATGAACAGATTTACGGCGAATCAATATTGCCGTATCTTCCGCTTATTGAAAACAAAGAAAAACCAACGGAAGAAAACATCCGTATTCTTCACCGTTGGTATGATTTATGCAGTCATGCATTCTGCGAAAATTATTTGCTCCCCTGCAAAAAATGGGCAAATGATAACGGCTTTACTTTTACGGGACATCTTGATAAAGACCACAGTCCTCACGGCTGCATGAACGGCGGAGGAAACTTTAATCTGATGCGTGCTCTGCGGTGCTTTGACATTCCCGGTATAGACGTAATATGGCGTCAGATTTATCCCGACACTAAAGTGAAAATAAAAGATGATATGAATGCTTACAACGGTTTTTATCCGAGATACGCTTCATCTGCCGCTGCACAAAACGGTACAAAGCTTGCAATGAGCGAAATTTTCGGCGTTGCGGGGCCGGGGCTTACTTATGATATTATGAGATATACCGTAGGTTATCAGGCTGTGAGAGGAATAAATATCTTCAATCCGTTCAACTTCCCTCTCGGCAGAAAAGGTCAGCTTCTTGCACAGGAATTACCTGTTTTCACGGAAAATCAGCCCTATTACCGCTATCTCGGTCAGTTCAACCGTTATACGGAACGCTTGTCTTATATATCTTCGCTCGGAGAACGAATATGCGAAACCGCGCTTTATTATCCCGTTTCTGATTTTCAAGGCAGGCTCAATGCTGAACCCGCTGCAAAAGAATTCGATGCTCTCGGAAGAAAGCTTGAAGATATGACGGTTGATTTTGACATTGTTGACGACGACGTTATACAGACTGCGGAGATTACCGACAACGGCTGTATGCACATCGGCAGTGCAGAATACAAACACATTATTATTCCCTGTGGTGCTTATATTCCCGATGCCACACAAAAAGCGTTAAACCGTTTTATCGGGTGCGGTGGAAAAGTTACACATGAGCTGTCCCGCCTCAAGCCTGTGATTAAGACTGACGGCAACGGCTTGCGTGCAATGCACAGAAAAACAGATGATGCTGATATTTTTATTTTCTTCAATGAATCGGAAAAAGTCGGCAATTACCGTGTTTGTCTGCCTTCGTCAAACGGTTATTCGCTTGATTTGATGAATGGTACATTACAGAATTTACAAACCGAAAACGGCATTTTAAAGCTTACTCTTGCCACAGGTGAAACGGCTGTAATATTGCTGACAGATGAAAAATATGATGCAAAAAATAAAAAAGATTTCAAATTTGCATTTGAAATCACAGGCGAGTTTATGTTCCGAAAAGGAATTGAACTTATTTGCAATGAAAACGGATTTGACAGTGTTAACCGTTCCGACAAAACAGTTCCGATAGAATTCGGCGATTGGTCATATCAAATCGGCAGTGCTTACTCAGGCAGCGGTGTTTACGAAACAACATTCACTCTTCCCGATGAAAAAGCAGGCAAAGAAGGCGTAATCAACCTTGGCGATGTTCGTTTTGCAGCTTCCGTTTATCTGAACGAACAATTTTTAGGAACATCTCTGATGCCTCCGTACAGTCTTAAAATACCTGTCGGATTGCTTGATAAAGTAAACAAACTGAAAATAGTTGTAACCAACACATCGGCAAATTGGTATACACACACCGATTATTTTGATAAATGGAAAACAGAAGAATTATCTCCGTATTTTGAAACAGAGCTTGAATATTCAAAAGACTCTGTATCGGGCGGCTTGTACGGTCCTGTTGTGCTTTATACGGAATAAAATTTATCTGTTGTAATAATAAAAATATTCAAAATTCAAATTTATTTTATATATGCCTCGAGTCTGTAAATCGGCATACCCTGCGAAGCAAAGCGGTGCTCGTACTCCGTTTCGATGTTGCCCTCAAAGTCGCTGTTATGAAGGTCAAGCGAAATATTTTTAAGGCTGAAGCCGTAGCCCGTCAGCTGCTCGATTGAATATTCGAAAAAGTGCATATTGTCGGTTTTCTGATGAATTTCCGCACCCTTTTTGAGTATCACTTCGTAGCTTTTCAAAAAGCGTTGATTAGTAAGGCGGTGATTGGCATATCTGTTTTTGGGATACGGACAGGAAAAATTGAGATAAATCCGTTCAATCGATTCGGGTCTGATATATTTTTCAAGATATTCGGCTCCGCTGTGAAGGAATTTCAGATTTGTTATGTTTTCCTTCATTGCCGTTTCGCACGCCATGACAAGAACGTTTTCGCATTTTTCAAGTGCGAGCACATTAATATCGGGCTCACGCTTTGCAAGCTCGCAGGCAAATCTGCCTTTTCCGCAGCCGATTTCAAGCACAACGGGGTTATCATTACCGAAAAGAGCTTTTGTGTCGATATACTCTTTCTTTTCTATTGCGGTCAGAACATTGCTGTCATCGCTTATAAGTGAAATAACGTTATCGCATTTTCCAATGCGTTCTTCAAGATGTTTTTTCTTTCTCATTCTCATTTTTTATCACTTCTTTCGGAAATTGATTATACAACGCAGCAAAGAATTTTTCAATATTTTTATAAAAAAGTGTCATCAATAAATGCAAATAATTTAATTGAAAACAATAAGTATGTATGGTAAAATATATTTATTAATACTTCGGAGGTTAAATCATGGCTGCTAAAGTTTATTTTTCAAGGGAAATAACATCTGAAAAGGTACTTGAGCTTTATAAATTGCTCGGCAAAGAGCTCTGCGGCAGCATTGCCGTTAAAGTTCATTCGGGTGAAAAGGGCAACCAGAATTTTCTGAAACCCGATTTCTGGAAACCCGTCATTGACCATGTCGGCGGCACGGTTGTTGAGTGTAACACCGCATATAACGGCGAAAGAAACACAACCGAAAAGCATCTGAAGCTCTTTGACGACCACGGCTGGACAGAGCATTTCAAGGTTGACTTGCTTGATGCCGAAGGTCCCGACCTTGTTCTTGACATTCCCGACGGAAACAAAATCAAAAAGAATTATGTCGGCAAAAACATTGCAAACTATGACTCGATGCTTGTTCTTTCTCACTTCAAGGGGCATCCCATGGGCGGCTACGGCGGAGCATTGAAGCAGCTTTCAATCGGCGTTGCTTCTTCATACGGCAAGGGCTATATTCACGGCGTAGGCAATCCCGACGATTTCTGGAATTCCGACCATGATTCCTTCCTTGAATCCATGGCTGATGCCGCAAAATCCGTTGTTGATTATTTTGACGGAAAGATTGTTTATATCAATGTTATGAAAAACATGAGCGTTGACTGCGACTGCTGTGCGGTTGCGGAAGACCCGTGCATTGCGGATATCGGCATTCTTGTTTCCGATGACCCCGTTGCAATCGATAAAGCCTGTGTTGATTTGGTTTATGCCTGCTCCGACGAAGGCAAGCCCCATCTTATTGAAAGAATCGAAAGCAGAAACGGTGTTCATACAATCGATGCCGCTGCAGCTATCGGATGCGGAACAAAGGAATATGAGCTTATCGAGGTCTGATTTATAAACGTCATGACAAAAGATATAAAGCCTGCAGTAACACTCGTTGCGGCTTCGGTTATTGTTTTAACGGCTACTGTACTGTATCTGATTTTTGACACACCGAAATACAACGATATCAAAGAAATAAGCACCGCTGTTTCCGTATCCTCGGAAACGGAATCAACCGCAAACACATCTGCCGTTAACATCAACACCGCAGATGCTGAGGAACTGACAAAGCTTTTCGGCATAGGCGAAAAACGGGCGGCGGATATTGTTGAATACAGAGAAAAGAACGGCAGATTCCGTACCGTTGAGGAGCTCACAAACATTGACGGAATAAGCGAATCAATCATAAAAAAGAATTCGGATATCATCACGGTATAAGAAAAACAGCTTGGTTTTTAAGCCAAGCTGTTTTGTTATTATAATTCGATTTTTACTGTTTTGATTTCCCAGGGACGGAATTTCAGATATTTACGTCTTCTGCAGTCTGCAAGCTTGTTGCCGAGAAGGTCTGTTTCTTCGGTAACTTTACCGTATGCAGGCTTGAATTTAATGCGGTTTTCCTTGTCAGAATAGTTACAGAAACGTGCAAGAATATAGTTTTCTTCGGGATAAACAGTTGTCATAACAACTTCGTTTATGTATTTTTTCGTCGGAACAAACTCCATTTCTTTAACGCCTTTTTTCTTTTTCTCAAGAGGCATTGCAACGGGAGGATAAGCGTATCTGAAAGCTTCTGTATGAATGTCGCTTATAAAATCGAATCCCGTACAGATTGCAAATTCATCCTCATAAATACCGTCAAGCATTTTTGTACCGCAAAGATATTCCTCTGCATAAACAAGAGGAATCGAAACCTTGTTACCCTTGACAGCAGAGCCCATACAGCCCTTATTGAACACTGCAACGCTTTTGCTGTTATCCTTCAGGCAAATCCAGTATATACCGTCAAGATGTGTTGTGGAATTAAAGGATTCTTCGGGAGTTACTTTTTCATTGATGAGAATACGGTCTTTTTCATACCAATAATCTTCGGTTTTTCTGACATCGCCTTCCCATTCGGAGATTGAATAAGGCAGATCACGGAACATTTTTCTGTTCTTATTCATGCAAAGATTCATATTGAAATTGAGCTTACCGTCATGTACATGACCGTTGACAGTAAGTGATTTTTCAAGTCCCATTTTATCGCCGATTATGCCAATCTTTTCGCCGTGAACCTCAAATTTTGTTTTGCAGTCAATTCTGTCTAAATCACGACCGCCGAAACGCATTTCAAAGCTGAAGGGTACGCTTCCGATTTTGCCTTCGTAGGTTGCAATCGCACCGCAATAAGGATTAAGCTCAACAGTCCATTTACCGATTGATTCACAGTCAACACCGTCAATGTGAGCAGTAAACATTGCATTGTTACCGTTGTCTATTATCTTTTCACCGTCACAGATATAGGATATGTATTCTATTCCTTTTTCTGTAAGCTTAATTTCAGAAAATGCGGTTTTAAGAATTCCGGTTTTGGCAGACCAAGCAAAATCATCCTCAAATCCGCTTGTTGAGTCTGCGGAGATAACCTTTGCGGTATATGCGGGAAGGAATGCATAAACATATTTATCCTTGCCTACTTTGATATAATCACTGACATGGAATGAATTTGCGTTGATTGCAAGAACAGAATTATCATCATCGCAAGCAAAGCGTGATGAAATGTTTTTGAGCGATTCATTTTTAACAAATTCCGATTCCTTGAGCGATGCGGGAATAAAGCGTCTTGCAAGGTCAAGAAGTCCGCAGATTGTAACGTCGTGGTGCTGTGCTGCAAGAGCGTATTTCCATGCTTCGTCAAGATTTTCGGTGTATGCCTTTCCGCCCAGCATAACTGAAAGTGCGTTGAGCTTTTCAGCCTGAACGGCTTCAACCTCTGCTTTTCTTACGCCGTTGAAGATTTCATTTCCGCAGTAGCCCCAGGGCATCTGAACATGGAAATCGTTGTCGGTTGTTGCAAGCTCATCCTTTGCCTCGCCGTAGAGAGCGGGAATATCCTCAAGAAGAACATATTCGTAGTTATCTTTTGTTTCGATATGTTTTGTAACATCCTCAATGGGCTGGGTCAGGTCATCATATCTTGAAGCAAGGAGCGGAGAATATTTTTCAAACATTTCCTCAAATTTTTCAAGGGATATTTCAGTATCCTGCGGCCAGCGGGAAAGAATCCAGTTATCAACCGTGCAGCAGTTGAATCCCCTGCCCATCTTGTCATAAGTGGGTACTGCGGGAATTTCGGTTTTGTCCTTGCCTATCCATTTTCCCCATGCGGAATCAAAGGTTCTCGGATAGCCGTAGCCCATAACGTGAGAACGGAGAATTGCTGCATCGTGACCCGTAAGCTTTAAAAGCTGCGGAGTCTGGTTATTAAGAGCAAACTCCGAAATGCAGTAAACATTGGGAGTTTTGCCAAAATACTTTTTGTTTGTGCGAACGGCATAGGTCAGCTGACGGGCGTTGGATTCCTCGGAAATCGTAAGCGAAAGAGGCTGACCGTAGGTTGTTGCACCGAGTCCGACTCTGTCGGGATACTTTTTGAGCAAATCCCCTATCATTTCAACAACCTCGGGGTCGCATCTTGAAAACTCATCAAAGGTGAAAGATTCGTAATCAAGACCGATTCTCAACTTCGGATATTTTTCCATCCACTCATAAATATTCTTAAGTCTGGGTTTAACCTCGTCTTTCCAGAGAACATATCCGCCGTGGTCATAGGTTAAAATATAAAGCTTTTTCTTTTCCATGTTTCAGACTCTCCTTTATTTCAGTGCAGATGATTTTATTAATGCTTCAACGGAAAAAGAGGGAATTCTGCCCAATCCGTCGGGTCCGACATTGAGAAGATAATTGATTCCCATTCCGTTAAGCTTCTTTTTCCGCTGTGCTATTTCTTCGGGAGTTATCCAGCTTTGGTCATAGTATTTATAGCCCCATGAGCTGTTGAGCGTACCTGCGGTTTCATAAAGTCCGTAGGGTGAAAACTTCAGCCCGTCAAGGCTGTTGGGGTCAATGCTCTCGTCAACGGCAAATTCCGAAGGATATTCATTGTCACCAAGCGAAACATAGTCATACGCACCGTTTCCGATTCGTGAGTTGATAAGACAGTCGGGCTGATATTCCTTGACAAGAGCATTGAGCTCAAAGCTTTGTTCTTTTGTGATTGTGTGGGGCACATCAAACCACATAAGACACAAATCACCGTAGCCCGTAAGGATTTCTTTTACCTGCGGCTTGATTTTTTCTTCAAAGCATATTGAAAAATCTTTTTTCTCTCTTTCGGGGAAATCCCAGCTGTTATCCCAGGATACACCCGAGCAGCCGCAGAATTTATCATAGCCGCCGCCGTGAAAATGCTTCCAGTCAAGCTCCTGCGAATAATAAAGACCGAATTTCAGCCCGTATTTGTAGCACGCTTCGCCCAATTCCGCAACAACATCTCTGCCGAAGGGCGTTGCATCAACAACGTTGAATTTGTCTGCCTTTGATTTGAACATTGCAAAGCCGTCATGATGCTTTGAAGTGAACACAAAATATTTCATTCCGCAGTCACGGGCAAGGCGAATCCATTCATCGGCGTTGAAATATATCGGATTGAATATTTTTGCAAGCTCTGCGTATTCATCGTTGGGAATGGGCATAAAGCTCTGAATCCATTCTGCATAGTCATTAACCCTTCTGCCCTTCCATTCGCCACCGAGAAGAGAATAAAGACCCCAATGTGCCATCATTCCGTAGCCCGCATTTTTAAACCATTCTCTGTTGTTCATTTCTTTTCTCCATATAAGATAAAAGCGGCACTCAAAACTGGAGAGTGCCGCATATTTTTAAAGCAAATCAGCAAGGTCGTAAATAAGTCTTTCGGTTTTCTCCCATCCGAGGCAGGGGTCTGTGATTGATTTTCCATAAACACTCTCGTCGATTTTCTGTGCTCCGTCCTCAATGTAGCTTTCAATCATAAAGCCTTTGACAAGCTTTTTGACATCCGCATCGTGGCGGCAGGAATGAAGAACTTCCTTTGCAATTCTTATCTGTTCAAGATATTTCTTGCCGGAGTTTGCGTGGTTTGTGTCAACTATTACACCGGGATTTACAAGTCCGCTTTTTGCATAGGTTTCTGCAAGATTGACAAGATCCTCATAATGATAGTTGGGAAGCGACTGACCGTGCTTGTTGACATAGCCCCTCAAAATTGCATGAGCACAGGGATTGCCTTCGGAATGAACCTCCCAGCCTCTGTAGATGAAGGTATGCTTATGCTGTGCGGCAGTGATTGAATTCATCATAACCGAAATGTCGCCGCCCGTTGGGTTTTTCATGCCGACAGGAACGGAAATTCCGCTTGCGGTGAGTCTGTGCTGCTGATTTTCAACGGAACGTGCACCGACTGCAACATATGCGAGAATATCGCTCAGATATCTGTAGTTTTCGGGATAAAGCATCTCGTCGGCACAGGTGAAGCCTGTTTCGGCAATTGCTCTCATGTGAAGCTCTCTGATTGCAACGATGCCCTTATACATATCAGGCTTTTCGTTGGGATTGGGCTGATGAAGCATGCCCTTGTAGCCGTCACCGGTTGTTCTGGGCTTGTTTGTATAAATTCTCGGAATTATATAAATTTTATCGCTGACCTTATCCTGAACGGTGCGAAGACGCGAGATATAGTCAATAACGCTGTCCTCATTGTCTGCGGAGCATGGACCGATAACAAGGCAGAGCTTATCGCTTTTGCCTGTAAAAATATCTTCAATTTCCTTTGCTCTTGTGTCAACAACCTTTGCAAGCTCGGATGAAAGAGGATAAAGCTCCTTGACCTCCTTGGGGATTGGCAGCTTTCTTTCAAAAATCATACTCATGGATAACACTTCTTTACTTTGGGTTTTGCATATTATTTTACACCCGCATAACATAAAATGCAATACAAAAATGCAATTTTATGAATAAAAATTCACAAAAAAATTCACCGAAGATTTCTCCTCGGTGAACGGTTTTATTAAAGGTTATAGTACTTATCAAACTCAGCAGGATGGGGAATTGCGGAAAGCTGACGGCATTCTTCACGCTTAGCGTTGATGAAGTTTTTGATAAGCTCCTCGGGGAATACGCCGCCTTCGGTAAGGAATGCGTAGTCCGCTTCAAGAGCATTGAGAGCCTCGGGAAGAGATGCGGGAAGATGTGAAAGCTTTGCCTTTTCTTCATCGCTGAGGTGATAGAGGTTTACATCGTAGGGACCCCAGCCGTTTGCATGGGGGTCAATCTTATTCTTAACGCCGTCAAGACCTGCCATGAGAATTGCAGCATAGCAGAAATAGGGGTTGCAGGTTGCGTCGGGGTTACGAAGCTCAAAGCGGCGCTTGTCGGGGCTCTTTGCGTAAGCGGGAATACGGATAACCGCACTTCTGTTTGAAGTTGCATAGCCTACTGTTACGGGAGCTTCAAAGCCGGGAATAAGACGCTTGAAGGAGTTTGTGCTGGGGTTTGTTATTGCACAGAGTGCACCGATATGCTTAAGAAGACCGCCCATGAAATAATGAGCTGTCCGGCTCAAATGCGAATAACCGTTGTCATCGGAGAATACGGGCTCACCGTCCTTGAAAAGGAGCATATGAACGTGCATACCGCTGCCTGCTTCGCCGTAGATGGGCTTGGGCATGAAGGTTGCGGTTTTGCCGTACTTGAGAGCTGTGTTATGAATAATGTACTTAATCATCATTGAAGCATCTGCCATGTGAACAACTTCACCGAGCTGGGGCTCGATTTCATACTGACCCGATGCTGCAACCTCGGGATGATGATAGTTGATTTCAATGCCTGCATCCTTCATGTGCATACACATTTCGCTGCGGCATTCGTAAGATGTGTCAAAAGGCTTTGCGATGTGATAGTTTTTCTGCTTGGGAACAATAACGCCGAGACCGTCGTTATCGGAATTCCAGTATGACTGGCTTGCATCTACGGAAGCACCGATATATTTTCCGTCAACCTTCCATCTTACGTCGTTGAAAAGATAGAACTCAAATTCGGGAAGAATCTTCATTTCATCGGCAACACCGCTGTTTTTCATGTATTCAACAGCAGCCTTGATAATGTTTCTGGGATACTGGGCAAGAGGACGGTTTTCGGGTGAATCGATAATCATTGCGTTACCTGTCATTGAAAGGGTTGCAATCTCGCAGAAGGGGTCAATAACAGCTGTGTCGGGGTCGGGAATGAAAACCATGTCGCTCTTTTCAACAACGGCATAGCCGTAGTTTGATGCGTCAAAGCCGATACCGCTTCTCATTGTGTCCTCTGAAAAGTTCTCTGCGGGAATTGTAACGTGACGGTACTGACCGTTGATGTCAACCATCTTGAAGTCAACCATTTTAATATCTTTTTCTTTGATAATATTAAGGATATCCTGGATGCTTTTTGCCATTAAGTACACTTCCTTTGTTTAGGATACTAACAAATTATAACAATATTTTTTTACTCGTCAATAGGTTACTTTAAACTCACATATGCTTCATCGTAAGCTCTGCAGCCTGTTTTATGTCAACAGTACCGACGCCGAAAATCGATGTGTGAATTTTTCCGTTGATCGGCTTTTTCCAGTATTCGTCAATGCCGTCAATGCCGTTTCTCATTCCCAAAACAGAGCCTACGGTTGCACCGTTGCAGTCGGTATCAAAACCCATTCCGACAGCCTGGCAGATTGATTTTCCGAAATCGCCCTCACCGTAAAGCAATGCGGCGGTGACAATCATTGCATTTGAGATTGTGTGGCACCAGCCATGGTCAGTGTGCTCATCATATGCAGCATGGATTACGTCAAAGCATTCGTCAACGGTTACACCGTTTTTATAGCCGTCAAGTATTTTCATTACAGCTTCAAAAAGTCTTGAGGTTTCGGGAATCTGTGCAAGACCTCCGAGTATTATATCCTCGATGCTGTCGGTAACGGCTGCACAGGCTATCATTGCCGAAACAAACATTTCGCCGTAAATACCGTTCTTGACATGAGAAATACAGGCATCTCTGAATGCCATATCGGCAGCCTTTTCGGGCTTACCCGGATTGATATAACCGAAGTAATCCCCTCTTATCTGTGCTCCTATCCACTCACGGCAGACATTTTTATACATTGCGGATGCGGGAGGCTCAATGCAGTTAACGAAGTTTACAAATGCGATTCTTTCTGCCGTAAAATACGAGAATATTGACTGATATTTCATCCAGGCAAGAGCCACGTCTTCGGATTTGAAGCTTCTGCCTTTTTCTTCAACGATTTTCTGTGCAAGAACAACATAGTTCGTATCATCGTCAACAGGCATTCCGTCAACGGTATCGGCATAGGGTTTATTCTTCAAGCCAAATTTATAATGCGAACAAACTTCATCGGTTATATCAGAGCTCAAAATATACCTGTTCATGGGATAATTGCCCGTTTCCTTTAAAAGCGGAATAAGCTCGTTTGTTCTTATTCCCTCAACGGGCTTTCCGTGAAGACATCCGCAGGCTCTGCCCGTCCATGCTCCGAGTATTTTTTTCTTGAGAATTTCTTCATCGGGTTCGTTTTTCTCAAAATCATGGGGTTTTCTTAATGCTTTTATCTCTTCAAGGGATGAAGGCTCTTTATATTTATAGTCGGGTCTTATGTCGGCATTGATAACCATTTCATAGATAACATCGCTCATGCGTGTTTTGTATTCGCCCGGCTGAAGCTTTGAAATCTCCTCAAAAAGTCCCTTGTATCTTTCAATATCAAGACCCTCTTCCACGGACTGAACATATTCTGTCATAAGGTCCTGCGGATAACGGTTAAGTCCGTCAATGTTGTTATAATCGATTTTTATTTTCGAATCATAGATTTTTGCAAACATAAATTCACCTCAAATTTTGTATGCGACTTATTGTATAAAAGTATATAATAAATGTTTTAATAAGTCAAGAAAAACAAAAAATGACGGAAACTCTCCGACAAATCTCTGCCTTAAATTTCCGTCATTATTTTTTATGCAGTTGTTGCACTTTCAGAAGCTTTTTTTGCCCTTACGAATTCCTCGGGTGTGCCGTAGCCTTCGGCAAGGTTTTCGTTAATCAGCTTAACAATTTCGTTGTAAAGTCGGTTATTTGCCTGTTCAACGGTCATTCCCTTTGTTGAGAAAGGAGTTCCGATTCTTGAACAGAGGGTTTTGCTTCTGAATTTATATTCACCCGTAACGGCAACAGGAACAATCATTGCCTCGTTCTTGCAGGCAAGCGATGCCGCACCGTATTTGAACTCTCCGATAAGATTATCGGTTTTGTTTCTTGTTCCTTCGGGGAAAATTCCGAGTGCTCCGCCGTTTGAAAGAACTGCATTTGCCGATGCTTTTGCATCCTCGTCATGACCGTTGCGGTTAACGCATATGCAGCCCGTAAGCTTGAAAAACCATGCAAACCTGCCCTTGAAATATTCGGATTTTGCCATATAGTTTATGGGTCTGTGAGTTGCAAGAGCGGCAAGGCACTGGTCAAGAACGTGCTTATGGTTGCTGCAAACAACAACCGCACCTTTCTTCGGAATGTTGCCTTTTCCGAACACCTTGGGACTGTAGTAAAGTGAAAATACGGCAAGAAGAATCGGAGCAAGCAGTCTGTAGCCCCATGTTCTCGGTTTTTTGTTCATCAGCCCACAGCCTCCTTTGCACTTTCCTTCTGAAGCTTCATAAAGTCGATTTTGTTATACGCCGTTTTGGGAAGAAGGTCAACAAATTCATACTTATAGGGCACGCTGTAGTGCATGAGCTTCTTTTTGCAGTAAGCACGGATTTCATTTTCGGTTTTCTCGCTCTTTTCCGTTCCCTTTTTGAGAAGAATATATGCCTTCGCAACCTCTTTTTTGTACTGATGCGGAACAGAAACAACTACGCACTTGTCAACGAAATCAAGTTCTTCAATAACACTTTCAATCTGTGTGGGGTAAACATTGAAGCCCGATGTTATCATCATTCTCTTTATTCTTAATTTGTAATAAACAAAGCCGTCTTCATCAATCGCTGCCATATCGCCCGTGTGAAGCCATACCTTACCGTCGGCATGAACACGAAGGATGTTTTCGGTTTCCTCGGGATTGTTTCTGTAGCCTATCATAACGGTAGGTCCGCTCACGCAAAGCTCACCGTCCTCGTTTGCGGGAAGAACATTGACCGTTCCCGGCTCAACAATGCACATTTCCGTTCCGACAAGAGGCTTTCCGATTGTTCTTGACTTGTAATTTTCGCCAACGGAAAGACTGAGTGCCGCAAGACCCTCGGTCATGCCGTAGCCCTCACAGATTTTTATCTTCGAATTGTGTGCGGCAAGGAATTCGTTAACGCTCTTTTCAAGCTTTTCGGGAAGAGTATCGCCGCCGCTTACCGCATATTTCAGGAATGAGAAATCTATTTTATCAGTACCCTTTGCTTTGAGCAGAGCATCATAAAGAGTGGGCACGCCGAAAATCATTGTGGGCTTATACTTGTTGAGAATGCTTGCAAATTTCTTTGCGTTGAACTGCGGAATAAGAACGGAGCAAGCTCCGAAGCAGAACGAAACGTGAACACATACACCAAGACCGAAGCCGTGGAAAATCGGCAGAATTGCAAGAATCTTGTCGCCTGCACTGACATCTCTCAAGGTGAGAACCGCCTGAATTCCGAAAGCGTTGAAATTGCGGTTTGAGAGCATTATATCCTTGGGTGTGCCCGTTGTTCCTCCGCTGTGAAGAATAACGGCAACCTCGTTGTTTTCATCGCCGAGGGGCTTATATTCGTCAACCGCTCCCCTTCTTTCCGAAAAGCTTTTCCAAGAAATATATCTTCTGTCGGTTTTGTCATACTTAAAATTCTTTATGCACTTAAGCGAGTAAAGAGTTTTCATAACAAAAGGCATGGAATCCCCTGCCGAGGCAACAATAACCGTTTCAAGCGGAGTTTCGTCGATTATATTCGAAATTTTTTCGCTGCAGATATCAACGCAAAGCAAAACCTTGCTGCCGACTCTGTTGATATGATTTTTAATTTCCTCCTGTGCGGAAAGAGGATGAAGAATGTTTGCAACCGCACCGATTCTGTTAAGAGCATAAATGCTGATGACGGCTTCGGGAGTGTTGGGCATAACGATGGTTACTATATCGCCTTTACTCACGCCTGTTTTGTAAAATGCACCCGAAATTTCTTCGATTTTTCCGACAAGATTTTTAAATGAGCATTCCGTGCCGAAATATTCATATGCCGATGATTCGGGCTGGTTTTCCGCCGACATTTTAAGCATTCCGAACATTGAAGTGTCGGGAACATCAAAACCGAGCGGTGATTTGCTGTTTTCAAATTTCAAAAAAGGATTTGCTGACATTTTTAAATTTACCTCACATTATATTTATATCCTGCTTCATTCCGCGGGCAACCAGAAACGCTCCGACTGCCACAACCGCAACGGCAGATGCCGCCGCAAAATGCTTGCCTGATAATTCTTTTTTCTCTGTACTTTTGCGGATAAGATAGTCCGCAACACGCTCTTTTCCCGACTGATTAAGGGAAATCGAGCTGATTAATCTTATATATTCTCTGATTTCTCGTTCAAACACGTTAACCTCTCCTTTTCAATCTCATTTTTCAAAAGCTCTCTGCCCTTTTGCAGACGTTTTCGGACTGCCTCCTCGCTTATTCCGATTATTTCTGCAATTTCTTTGCTTTTGTAACCCTCAACATAATAAAGTGTCATAACGATTTTATGCTTTGCGGGCAGGCTCATTATCAGCTCAAAGGTTTCATAATCTCTTTCGTCAATGCCGATATCTTCAACATCCTCAAGGTTTACCGTTTCTCTTCTCAACCTGAACATCAGCATGTTTTTGCTCACGTTTGCCGAAACCTTGATAAGCCACGCCTTTCTGTGTTCTTCACTTGTGAATTCGGGGGCTTTGGTCAAATATCGGAGAAACGTTTCCTGAACCGCATCCTCCGCATCTGCGGAATTACAAAGAATACAGTAGGAAATTCTGAAAATCAAGGAACTGTATTTACTCACAAGCTCTCGGATTTCTTCTTCCGTTTTATTCTGTTTTTGCATAAACCCGGTAAATACCTCCTTTTCGACAATCTCTATTTAAGGATACAAATATAAATGTAATTTTGTGAATTATTTTTTGTTAAGAATTTGTGAACTTTTTTAATTTAACTAAAGTCAGCAATGTATTGAAAAAATAATGGTCTGATGATATAATGAAGAAAATTTGAAAACAGGTTGTGAAAACTTATGTCAACTTTGCTTTGGTTCAACGAATTTGTTAACGAATGGATGCACGCTCTGCCTCTGGGCAACGGAAGGCTGGGTGCAATGCAATACGGCAACCCTCATTGCGAGCAGATAGAAATTAATGAAGAATCACTTTGGTGCGGCAGAAAAATCAAGGAAAAATATCACGCATCACCCGAGGCTCTTGCTGAAATCCGCAAGCTTATTTTTGAAGAAAAGCTCATAGAAGCTGCTGACCTTGCCCGTGCAACATTTTTGTCAGACCCGCCCGTTGTGCGTTCATATGAAAGCTTCGGCGAAATTTTTATTGATTTTTTCGATAAATCCCCCTACACAAATTACCGCAAGGAGCTTGAGCTCGGTGAAGCTGTCACACGGATTTCCTGGTCAAAAAGCGGAACAAATTTCGCAAGCGAATGCTTCATCAGCGAGGAATACGATGCACTTGCTTATAAACTGACAAGCGATTCACGCACCTTCTCCTGCCGAGTAAGTGTAAAACGCAAGCAGGATGCTTATTCTGCCTGCACAGACTGCGATACCGTTATAATGAACGGACGCATAACATATACAAAGTCGCGCAATTACGGCGAGGGCGGCGAAGGAATGAGCTTCGGCGCAAGGCTGAAAATTGAAACAGACGGAATGCTTTCTGCGGAGCATGATTCAATCATCGTTACCGATGCAACATATGTTATTCTCTACGGTGCTTTTGAAACAAACTACAATGCAGAAAAGTTTGATATTGACGAAACAATCAACTACAGAGAAAAGCTTCTTTCGTGCATTGAAAAAATCGCCGAATCATCTTATGAAGATATCAAATCTCGCCACATCAAAGAGCACAAAAAATGGTTTGACAAGGTTAAATTTGAGCTTGATTCCGATGACCTTTCCGAAACCTCCGTTGACGAACGTCTTGACGATTTCCGTGACGGAATGAGCGACAACGACCTTCTGACTCTTTACTACAATTTCGGTCGCTATCTTTTGATTGAAAGCTCGGGCAAAAATGCACGCCTTCCCGCAAATCTTCAGGGAATCTGGTGTCACGATTTCAATCCCCCATGGGGCAGCGACTTCCACACAAACATTAACATTCAGATGAATTACTGGCCCGCAGGCTGTGCAAATCTTACCGAAACGGAAAAACCGTTTATTCATTTCATGAAAATGATAAGCAAATTCGGCACAGACACTGCCAAAGAGCTTTTCGGTGCAAAAGGCTGGGTTGTTAATCACACCACCGATGCATTCGGACGCACAGGTGTTCATGACAGCGTTGACTGCGGATTTTTCCCCATGGCAGGTCCCTGGCTTTGCCTCAATCTCTGGGAGCACTACGAATATACGGGAAGCAGGGAGTATCTTGAGGAAATCTATCCCATTCTCAAGGGTGCCTGTGAATTCGTCAAGGATTATCTGATTGAAAACGAAGACGGTCAGCTTGTAACCTCGCCTTCAAACTCTCCCGAAAACGAATTTTATTATTTTGACTCAAACGGTCAGAAGCAGGAAAGTATGCTCACCCATGGTGCAGCTATCGATTTTCAGATTATCCGCACGCTTTTCACCCGAACGGCATATGCCTGCAAAGCTCTTGAAACCGACAGCGATTTTGCGGATTCTCTTGAAACCGTTATGCAAAAGCTGCCTCCTGTTCGCATCAGCGAGCGTTACGGCACAATTCAGGAGTGGATTAAGGATTACGAAGAAACCGATCCCGGTCACCGCCATATTTCACAGCTTTTCGGACTCTATCCCGGCGATATGATTAACGAAAGCGAACCTGAAATTTATGATGCCGCAAAGAAAACAATTGCACGCAGAATTGATAACGGCGGAGGTTCAACAGGCTGGTCAAGAGCGTGGACAATATGCTTCTACGCAAGGCTCAAAGACGGAAACAATGCCGCAGAGCACCTCGGATATCTTCTCAAGAACTGCACCGCATACAATCTTTTTGACATTCATCCCCCGTTCCAGATTGACGGCAATTTCGGCGGTGTTGCAGGCATAACCGAAATGCTTGTTCAGAGCCACCTCGGCTCTCCCGACAGCCGTATAGTCGAGCTTCTGCCCGCCCTGCCAGACAGCTGGAAAAACGGAAAAATCAAAGGCATCAAGGCAAGAGGCAATCTTACATTTGACCTTGAATGGTCACAGGGCAAGCTGTTGAATGCCGCCGTAGCTGCCGAAAAGAGCAGTGTTATACAGCTCAAGCTCAATGACCGCACAGTTCTGCCCGCCGATACACAATTCACAATTGAAAACGGTATTCTCAAAGCCGAAATCGCGGCAGGCGAAACCCTGCATCTCACATTCGGCGCATAACAAAACGCAGCCTCTCCGGTGATATCCGAAGAGGCTGTTTTTAATAATTGCAATCCGATTTTTCTGCGATTTATAGCCTAAAAAGGGCTATGAATGAATAAAACTATATTTTGAATTTAATGCGTATTATAACATTTGCGACGGCAGAAACGAGTAAAATTGTTGCAATGACAGACCAGAGAATAATTTTTGTTTTTGCTGCGTTGTTATAAATACCCACATCAAAAACAACTTCATTGTCGGTTCTGATGTCAACAACCTGTTTTCTGCCGGTAAAATCAAATGCCCTTAACCATGATTTATAATCGGTTAATGTTATTCTGACATCTGTTTTGTTTTCGGCAAGCTCTTCTATCTTTTCGAGTCCGCCTGTTTTTGCTGCCTTGCGGCTTTCAAAAACATAGTAGACGGGCATTCCCGATGCATCAAACTTTGCCCATGCAGCAGCTCGGTCAGAACCGTATTCAACATTGCTTATAACAGCATCATAAGAAATCGAATTATCAATATCAACAATGTCATAATGAATAAACGTAAACAAATATAAAACCATTGCCGATACAAATGCTATCAAAGTATAGCGGGAGAAAAAATATTTAATATGCTTTTTATTCTTTGAGTTTTTCTTTTTCATTATTCATATTACGAAACAAGGGTAGATTTGAGCTCTACCCTTGTTTTTTTTATTCTGTTACTTCGCTTTCTGTTACAGCAGAAACAGTTTCGGACATATATGCGGCAAATTCCTCGCCTGACATTTTTTCGTCCGTAAAGAGCTTCTGTGCGATAAGATGAAGCTTATCCATATGCTCGGTAAGAATCTTTTCGGTTCTTTCGTAAGCATTTCTGATGATATCCTCGATTTCCTCGTCAATCTGGGATGCAATGCTTTCAGAATAGTTGCGTACATTGTTGTAGTCTTTTCCCAGGAAAACCTGATGGTTTTCGCCGCCGAAGGAAATGGGTCCGAGCTTTTCGCTCATGCCGTACTTGGTTACCATGCTTCTTGCGATTTCGGTTGCTCTTTCAATATCACTTGATGCACCCGTTGAAATATCACCGAGCACAAGTGCCTCTGCAACACGTCCGCCGAGAAGACTTACAAGACTGTCAAGCATTTCGTTCTTTGTTGTATAATTCTTATCTTCAACAGGTCTGTAAAGAGTGTAGCCCCCTGCCATACCTCTGGGGATAACGGAAATCTGATAAACAGGGTCAACGTGCTCAAGATAGAATCTTGAAACTGCGTGACCTGCCTCGTGATAAGCGGTAAGCTTCTTTTCTTTTTCGGTCATCTTGTGTGACTTCTTTTCGGAGCCTACCTGCACCTTGAGGGATGCCTCGTCGATTTCTTCCATTGTAATCGCCTTTTTATCCTGTCTTGCAGCAAGAAGAGCTGCTTCGTTAAGCAGGTTTTCAAGGTCTGCACCCGTAAAGCCGACTGTTGCGTGAGCGATGCTCTTAAGGTCAACGTCGGGTCCGATGGGCTTGCCCTTTGCGTGTACCTTAAGGATTTCTATTCTGCCCTTGACGTCGGGATAATTAACTGTTACCTGGCGGTCAAATCTGCCGGGACGGAGAAGTGCGGGGTCAAGAATATCGGGGCGGTTTGTTGCCGCAATAACGATAACTCCCTCGTTTGCACCGAAGCCGTCCATTTCAACAAGCAGCTGGTTGAGAGTCTGCTCTCTTTCGTCATGTCCGCCGCCCATGCCTGCACCTCTGTGACGGCCTACGGCATCGATTTCATCAATGAAAATGATTGAGGGTGAATTTTTCTTTGCCTGGTCAAAAAGGTCACGGACTCTTGATGCACCGACACCGACATACATTTCAACGAAATCTGAACCCGAGATTGAGAAGAAAGGCACGTCTGCTTCGCCCGCAACAGCTCTTGCAAGAAGGGTTTTACCCGTACCCGGAGGGCCTACAAGAAGAACACCCTTGGGAATTCTTGCACCGAGTGTGTCGAATTTGTTGGGATTCTTGAGGAATTCAACAATTTCCTCAAGCTCCTCTTTTTCTTCGTCAGCACCCGCAACATCTTTGAAGGTTGTTTTTCTTTTTTCGTCCTTTGCCTGCTTGATTCTTGCCTTGCCGAAGCTCATTGTGCGGTTGTTTTCGTTTGTCATGGTCTGATTCATTCTCTTGAACATAACAAATGTGAGAATGCCCATAACGGCAAGAAGAAGAAGGGTCGGAACAATGTTATAAAGCCACTGACCCGTTGAGCCTGCAACATAATCCGCCTTAACCTGTGCAGTCGGATTTTCACGGTTGTGTCTGATTACGCCTTCGTGAATATCCTCAATAAACAGGCTCACATTGGGAACGGTATAGTTCTTTTCCTGCTTGTCGCCTTCAACATAGTATTTGAGTGCGCCGCTGCTTAAGTTGAGGTTATATTCCGTAACCTTGCCCTCATCAAAAAGTGCAACAAGCTCATAATATTCGGTTTTTTCCTGCGACTGATTGTTTATATAAAAGGTAAGACCGAAAATCAGCATAACAGGTATAAGAATGTACGGTAAAAATGATACCAGCTTTTTTTTCATATTTCCGGAATTGTTATTTTTCATATTCAATTGGAACAATCACTCCTTAAGTTAAGGTTTGCAATATCGCTGCCGTTATTCATATATATCTCTTTTGAGAACTCCGATAAACGGAAGATTTCTGTATTTTTCATCGTAATCAAGTCCGTAGCCGACAACAAATTTGTCGGGAACTTCAGCACCCGAATAATCCGCAAAAACATCGTCAACCGCTCTGCGTTCGGGTTTGTCAAGCAGAGTACAGATTTTTAAGCTTTTGGGATTTCTTGAAAGAAGTATCTTTTTGATATAGCTGAGGGTTTTTCCCGAATCAAGAATATCCTCAACAATAAGTACATCCCAGCCCTCAAGATTTATGTCAAGATCCTTTACGATTTTGACAACTCCCGAGGATTCTGTTTTGTTTGCATAGCTTGAAACGCACATGAAATCGATTGCACAGGGAACTGTTATTGCACGCATGAGATCTGCCATAAAAATAACGGAGCCTTTAAGCACGCTGACAAGAAGAAGGTTTTTGTCCTTGTAGTCTTCGCTTATCTGTTTTCCCAGACGTTCAACGATTTCACGAAGGGTTTCTTCGCTGTAATACACTTTTTCGATATCGTTAATCATTTCTTTTTCCTTTCATACCCCTGAAGGAATTGCTTTTATTTTAATAAACATTATATTTTGTGTTTCTTTTGTGACCGAAACTCTTTTGTCAATATCCGCACCCTCAACAAGAACAACTCCTGCTTCGTCACAGAAAACGGCAACGCTGTTTCTTTGTTCAGGAGGAATTTCGAGCTCATTGAAAAGCTTTTTCAGAGTTTTTGTGCAGCCCCGTGAATTCAGATTAATGCAGTCCCCTGCTTCACGGCTTCTGACACAAACCTTTCCGATTATCTTATCATAATCGAGGTAATATTCCAAGTCAAGTTTGGAAACATTTTGTAAATTATTTGTTTCGTTAATGTCAATTATACGAATGTGAATCAGCTTGTTTGCAAACGCAACGGTTTCACCGTCAATTTCAGCTTTTGATTTTTCGGCACCGGCGGAAGGAAAATCAAGAATTCCCTTGCGGACTCTTACCGTCACTCCGCCGTTAATCTGTATCTGACCGCCGTTTCGCAGCATTTCACAGATTTTATTGACAAATTTCTGTTCGGGAGTAACGCCCGCATTCTTTTCGCAGATATGCGTAACCGCTCTTTTTTTCAGAGGAATCGGTGCTTCATCAAGAACATCTGCATCATATCCGCTGTTTCTCCTTGCCTTTTCCGCAAGCTCCGAAGCAAGAGAAAACAGAAATTTTTCATCCTCGTTAACCGATTCAATACACCTTTCGGCACATTCCTCAAAAGACGGGTTAATCTTTTTAAGCTCCGTAATAACATTATGCCTGATTCTGTTTCTTGAATATTTCACATCGGAATTTGTTTCGTCGGTGACATATTCTATTGAATTTTTTTCGCAGAATTCAAGAATTTCATCCTTTGAGCAGTCGATAAGAGGTCGGATAATATTATCTCTTACGGCGGGAACAGAGCAAAGTCCTCTCAACGCACTTCCTCTTGTGAAATTGAAAAGAAAAGTTTCAACCCTGTCACTTAAATTGTGTGCCGTTGCGATTATAACGTTTTCTCCCAAGGAATTGAAGAAATCGTATCTCACCTTTCTTCCGCATTCCTCAAGACCCGTACCGCTTTCCTTTGCAAGGGCGGCAACGTCGGCTTTGAGAGTGCGGATTTCAATTCCCATTCCGTTACATTTTTCTTTAACAAATGCTTCATCCCTGTCAGCACTTTCGCCTCGCAGACCGTGATTTACATGGGCTGCAATAAGATTTATGTCATACTCGCTTTTCAGCATATCCAAGGCGTTTAAAAGCACCATTGAATCGCTTCCGCCCGAAACGGCTGCAACAACCGTTGAGCCGCAGGGAATCATGTTATGCTTTCTGATTGTTTCTCTGATTTTATCAATCATCGTGAACCTTCTCCAGCTGAATAAACAGCGTATGCTCGCCGTCCCACGCAAACTCAACCGTGCCCGTTTCACCGTGACGGTTTTTAACTACAAGCACTTCCGCAATGTTTACATCTCTCTGCTGCTCCGTGCCTTCATCGTTGTCCTCGTTTTCGGCTTTATAATAATCGGGACGGTAAAGCATCATAACAATGTCAGCGTCCTGTTCGATTGAGCCCGATTCACGAAGGTCGGCAAGCTGGGGTCTGTGGGATTTTCCTCTGCCCTCTGTACCTCTCGAAAGCTGTGCACAGCATACAACGGGGATATTAAGATCCTTTGCCATCATCTTGAGGTTTCTTGTGATTTCCGAAACCTCCTGAACACGGTTTTCGGTGCGTGTGCTGCCCTTGATGAGTCCGAGGTAGTCAATGATTACGCAGTCAACACCGCCAAGACGGCGTGTTTTTGCCTTCATTTCGGGAACGGTGATGCTTGAAGTGTCATCAAAATAAAGCTCGCAGTCATTGAGTGCACCCGCCGCCATGCCAAGACGCTTCCATTCGTCAAGGGAAATGTTTCCGTTTCTCATTTTCATGCTGGAAACTCTTGCCTCTGTGCCGAGAACTCTCATTGCAAGCTGTGCCTTTGTCATTTCAAGAGAGAAGAAAAGAACTTTTCTTTTTCCGACAGCCGCAACGTTGCGGGCAAGGTTAAGTGCAAAGCTGGTTTTACCCATTGCGGGACGTGCACCGATAAGAACAAGGTCGGAACGGTTAAGACCCGTTAAAATCTTGTCAAGGTCGGAATAACCCGTTGTGTAGCCCTTATATTGGTCCTTATCTTCACCCGTAATCTTTCTCAATGTTTCAAAAACATCGTTAACAATGATATCCTTGAGCTTTGAGGGAGCGTTTGATGTCTTGCCCTGACGGATATTATAAATCTGCTGCTCGGCGTTGTCGAGAAGTGCATCGGCAGTATCTCTCTGCTCAACGGCATCCTCAATTGTTTTGCCCGAAATTTCGATAAGAGTACGCATATATGACTTTTCACGGACAATTTTTGCGTACATTTCGATATTTTCGGTTGAGGGAACCATCTGTGCAAGCTCAAAAAGATAGGTTTTGCCTGCACCCTTTTCATAAACACCCTTCTGAACAAGAGCATTGAGAATGATAAGAGCATCAAATGTCTGACCCATGTTGTCAAGAGTTATCATTGTTTCAAATATCTCTTTGTGCTGGGGCAGGAAAAAAGAATCGGGTTTTATGTATACCGTTGCCTGTGAAAGGCACGAAGGGTCCTTGAGCACGCTGCCGAGAACAGCCTGTTCAGCTTCAAGGCTGAACGGCATCTGCACGTTATCAAGTGAAAACAAACCGTTATCTGCCATCTGAATTATTCACCAACCATTACAAACATTGATGCGGTAATACCGTTATAAAGCTTAACCTCAACGGGGAATGTTCCGAAGGATTTGATATCCTCAACAACAACCTTACGCTTGTCAAGCTCAATTCCGAACTGCTTCGAAATAAGAGCTGCAACGTCTTTTGAGGTTACGGAGCCGAAAAGCTTGCCGTTTGCACCCGCTTTTGCGGAAAGCTTAACGGTTTTGCCTTCGATTTTTGCAGCGCTTGCCTTTGCGGCAGCAATTTCGGTTTCAATACGGTGTTTTTCAGATGCTTCTCTGTTTTTGAGCTCGCTCATTGCCTGTGAATTTGCCTCAACGGCAAGCTTTCTGGGGAAAAGGAAGTTTCTTGCATAGCCGTCTGAAGCGTTGACAAGCTCTCCCTTCTTACCGAGTCCTTTTACATCCTGTGTCAATACTACTTTCATATTTGTTTCTCCTTATGAGTTTTTTTCAAAAAATTCTTTTATTGCGGCAAAGAGCTTTGATTTTGCCTCTGCCGTGTCACAATCCTTAAGCTGACAGGCAGCCATTGTCTGATGACCGCCGCCGCCGAGGGATTCCATTATAACCTGAACATTAACATCGCCGAGACTTCTGGCAGAAATATTGACCGCACCCGAGTTTTCAAACAAAACAAATGAAGCCTTGATATCGCTGACATTGAGAAGCTCGTCCGCAGCCTGTGCGGAAATAACTCTTATATCGGGCGACGAAAAATCCGCAACGGAAACCGCACAGCCCATAAAGCTTTCCGCCGATGCGATAACCTTTGTGCGAAGCTTGTTGACCTCAAGTGAATTTGCAAAAAGCTTTTTGACGCTGACCGTGTCGGCGTTTTTATCCTTAAGAAACGCAGCCGCTTCAAATGTTCTTACGCCTGCACGGATTACAAAATTCTTTGTGTCAAGCATGATTCCTGAAAGCAGAGCTTCGGCAACGGTTTTTGAAATTTCGATATCCGAATTCATATACTGCAAAAGCTCCGTCACCATTTCGCAAGCCGACGATGCTCCGGGGTCAAGGTGGAATATAACAGCGTTTTCATTATCCGTAACAGCACGTCTGTGGTGGTCAATTATAACTTTGGTTTCAGCCTTTTCGTAAAGCTTCGGAAATTCCACAAAGCTTTCGATATGCGTGTCAACAACAATGAGAAGCGTTTTCTTATTAACAAGCTCAAGAGCCTTTTCCTGACCGACTATCAGCTCACCCATACCCTCTTTTTCGAGCTTTTTTATAAGCGAGCCTGCAAGCGATTTCTTTTTATCGGTTGCAATGTAAACGGGCTTACCAAAGCTCTGAACGGCACAGGCAACGCCCGCCGCAGCTCCGATTGCGTCAAGGTCGGTGAAGCTGTGACCCATAACAATTACGTTGCTGCTGGATTTTATAAGCTCCGAAAGTGCAGAGCCTACGACACGGCTTTTGACCTTGTTGCGTTTTTCGGCACTCTTTGAAACGCCGCCGATATAATCGTAACCGTCTTTTGTTTTAATCGCAACCTGATCTCCGCCTCTGCCGAGAGCCATTTCAAGAGCCTTTTTTGCCTTCTTTTCGCAGTCCTTGATGTTATCGCCGTCGGAAACGCCAACCGAAAGAGTTACGCCAGTTTTCTTTTCTTTGTATTCATATGAACGCACGGTTTCAAGAATTGAAAACCTGTCGGTCACCATTCTGCTCATGTTTTCGCACTCGGTAACAATCATATAACGGTCATCGCTGATTTTTTTCAGCACGCTGTCATAGGATTCCGACCAATTGTCAAGTGCAGCTTCAATCTGACTTTTGATTTCGGTTTTTTCGCTGTCACGGAAATCCGAACGTGAATCGTCGAGATTATCCATCTCAATGATAACGGCATAGGGTCTTGAATTGAGATATTCAAGCTCCGTGAGCTTCAGCCTTGTGTTATCGATATAGTAAAAGGCATAATAGCTTTTGCCGTTTGACTGATACGGAATTTTATAAACCGAATAATAGTTTCCGTTTACGCAAACATCGGTTTTTTCTTCATGAAGCATATCATCAAGAGAAACACCGTTTGTAAAGCTCTTGATTTTTTCCGTTTCGGTTATTTCTCCCTGCGATATTTCATTAACGAAACGCTCGCTGCACCATCTTATGTATCCGTCCTCGTCGCAGATAACAACGGGAAACGGAAAACTTGAAAGCACCTTATTGTCCGTATAGTCAAGCTTTTTTGAGGTTCTGACAATAAAACGGTTATATCTCTTTCGGGCGGTAAAAGCTCTGTAAACAGCAACAAGGCACACAACCGCAAAAGCCGCAGCCTCGCAAATTGCCAATTCGGGTTTTATCAATGCGGTCAGAACGATAAATGCCGCCGAAACACCCGCAGCAAGACCTATCAGCAAGCCGTCATACCAAAAACCTTTGAATTTCATTTAGACCTCCATAATAATGGGAAGAATCATTGGGCTTCTCTTGGTTTTTTCATAAACAAAATGAGAAACCGCATCTCTGACTTTGTTCTTAATTGCGTTTATATCGCTGATATTGCTGTAATAGCAGTTTTCAAGAGCTTTTTCGGCAACCTTTCTTGCCTGTGCAATAAGCTCCTCTGCTTCCTTGACATAAACAAATCCTCTTGAAACAACCTCGGGTCCCGCAATAAGCTGACCTGTTTCGTAGTCTACCGATGCCGTTACAACGATAATACCGTCCTGTCCGAGATGCTTTCTGTCTCTCAAAACAACGCTGCCGACATCGCCCACTCCGTAGCCGTCAACAAAGACCTTGCCCGCAGGCACGGGAGCACCGCTCTTGATTGATTTGCCTGTCATTTCGGCAACATAGCCGTTATCGGCAATGAAGATGTTTTCTTTGGGGATTCCCATTCCTTCCGCTATTGCGGCGTGCTTGCGCAGGTGCTTCTGCTCGCCGTGAACGGGAATAAAATACTTCGGCTTAACAAGACCCATTATGAGCTTGAGCTCTTCCTGGCAGGCGTGACCCGAAACATGGACATCATACATCTTTTCGTAGATAACCTGTGCTCCGAGCTTCAGAAGCTCATTAACAACCTTTCCGACGGTTTTTTCGTTGCCGGGAATGGGTGTTGCGGAAATGATAACATAGTCGTTGGGGCAAATCTCAACCTTCTTGTGGTCAGAAAATGCCATTCTTGAAAGAGCCGACATGGGTTCACCCTGGCTGCCCGTGGTTATAATAACAATATTCTCCGCAGGATATTTGTTGATAAGGTCTGCGTTTATGAGAACGTTTTCGGGAATATTGAGATAGCCGAGCTGTGCACTGATATTGACAACATTCTCAAGGCTTCTGCCGATTATGGCAACCTTTCTGCCGAGGGAGCTTGCAACGTTTATAATCTGCTGAACTCTGTGGATGTTTGAAGCAAAGGTTGCAACGATAATTCTGCCCTTACCCGCTTTTCTGAAAAGAACCTCGAAGGATTCGCCGACCTTTCTCTCGCTTTCGGTGTAACCGGGTCTTTCTGCATTCGTTGAGTCGGAAAGAAGTGCAAGCACACCCTCGTCACCGAGCTGTGCAAATCTTGAAAGGTCAATCATTCCGCCGTCGATAGGAGTGCTGTCGATTTTGAAATCGCCCGTCTGAACGATTGTTCCGCCCTCGCACTTGATTGCAAGAGCGATTGCATCGGGAATTGAGTGGTTAACGTGAATTGCTTCAACGGTAAATCCGCCAAGCTTGATTTCATCGCCGGGAGCGATTTCATGAAGCTTTGCACTGCTCAAAATTCCGTGCTCTTTAAGCTTGCCTTGAATCAGACCGATTGTGAGCTTTGTTCCGTAAACGGGAATATTTGCGGTTTTGAGCAGATATGCAAGTCCGCCGATATGGTCCTCGTGACCGTGAGTTATAACAATACCCTTGATTTTGTCGGCATTCTTTTCAACATAGGTAAAGTCGGGAATAACAAGGTCAACGCCGAGCATTTCGGGGTCGGGAAATGCAAGTCCGCAGTCAACAAGGAACATGTCGTCCTTGTATTCATAAAGAGTCATATTCTTTCCGACCTCATTAAGACCTCCGAGGAATGAAATCTTAACGGGAAGCTCGTTAAAGCTCTTTCTGTATTTCTTTGCAGAGCCGTTTCTTGACTTGGGTGACGATGACTTTTTAAACTGCTTTGCAGGTGAATTATTCTGTGTCTTTCTGCCCTTCTGGGGCTTTTGTTTTTGGTTATCTTTGTTAAAATTATTCTTTTTTTGCATGTTTTCTCCTATTCATATTTTTCGGTTACGTTATATCGATATTGCATTTAATCTATGTTGGCGGGGCGGATTGCTCCTGCCCCATTGTATATATTATCCTTTTACCCCTCAAATGTCAAGGATAACTATTATAATTTATATATAATTTAATTAACAACCGTCAGAATTCAACAAATCTTCAATGCTTCCGCAAAGCTCCTCTGCGGTTTCTGCGGTATCCGCTTCGGCAAGAATTCTGACTGACTTTCCGCTTTTTTCGGGTATAATCAGCAGGCTGCCTTCCTGCCGCACAAGCTTTATGCCCTCTCTTGTGTTGCGGTAATTTTTCTCATCTTCGCCGACAAGCTTTGAGATAAACGACGGAGAAAAGTTTAACGAAACGGTTTTTCTGAAAATATATTTTTTCGGAATTTCATCTGCAAGCTCACTCAATGATTTGCCCCGCTCTTTCATAACTGAAAGCAGCTTTAACGATAAAAACAAACCGTCTCTGACAAAAACTTGTTTTTCTGCAAGGCTTCTTGCCGCCGAATCCGAATCATCGGCAGGAGTTGAAAGATATCTCATCACCCTGCAGCGTCCGTTTGTCAGCTCATCAAGAAACGCAGGTGCATCATACGGCACGGAAATATCATTGCCTTTCTTCATTTCATGAAGGCAGCAGACGGATAAAAGCGTTTCATATCCGCAGCCTTCCCCTTCCGACAAAGCGGTAACATGACTTCCGTCGGGACTGATGCGTAAAACAAGGCTGTCGCTTTGAGTAACGCCCAATCTCGCCGCACAGTCGGTTATGATGCTTTTAATGCTTTCGTTTTCGCATTCAAAAGACGCACATACTCCGTTAAGTCCGCCCTTTGCCTGCTTCATAAGCTCCTGCACATAAATATTTTTGACGCTGTGCATTTCGGCAATCTCATTTATTTCCCTTTCGGAAGCCTCTCTGAACTCGCATTTGGACATTGCGTTTTCAAGCAAACGTTCAAAGCTCCTTGTAATCGGCAGCCCGCCTTTTCCGCAGATTTCAATTGATTTTTCATCGCCGCCTTTTATGAAAACTCCTGCATCAAGTCCGCAGAAATTAACAAGAAAATCAAGCTGTGCTTTAAAGGATTCGCCGAAATCAGTAACCGATCCTCCCGAGCCCGCAATGCCCGACATAACCGCATATCTCATAATTTCCGACGAACGCTTTCCGTCGGATGCAATGCCGATTTTTCCTGCATTGCTGCCCATTGCCGCACCGAATCTGACACATGTTTCGGCGTTGAGTCTAACCCCTCCGCTTTCGGTTATTCCGTTTTCGCCGATATATTCGGATTTCATGCTTCCGTACTTCAGATTTGTGTCCAGAACGGTTTGAGAGGGAACGATTTTTCCCGGCCATACCAATACACCGGGCTTTACACCCGCAAACTCACCGACCACCGAGCCCGAGCCCGCAACGCTGCCCTCATACATTGCCGCTCCTTTTTTCAAAGCCGCTCCCGAGCAGACAACCGCACCCGTAACCTTTGCTTTGTCCGCAAGCCAGCTGTTTTCAAGCACCGCCGAGTATCTTACGGCAGAATTTCTGCCAAGATAGCAGCCGTCATCAACCACGGCATACGGTCCGATAACCGCTCCGTCGGATATTTCGGCATTTTCGCCGATATACACGGGCGGAATAACGCTGTAATCCCCTTTTGGCATTGATTTTTTAACAAAAATTCCGTCGGCAACAGACGAAACGGGAGCCTTGAATTTTCCGTCAAACGCATCTCTGTTACATTTAAGATAAGACTCAATATTTCCGATATCACACCAATAATCCGAAGTATGATAACAGAAAATCGGCATATCTCTTTCAAGCATCATCGGGAACAAATCCTTTGCAAAATCATAAGGCTTACCTTTAGGAATAAGCTCCAGACACTCGGGGTTTATGATATAAACTCCCGTGTTTGCAAGGCTGCTCAAAGCCTGACTCCAGCTTGGTTTTTCAACAAAACCGACAATTCTGTTTTCTCTGTCCGTGTTGATAATTCCATACTCTCTGGGGTCACCCGCATCAACGGCAACAACCGTTATCATCGCACCCGCCGCCTTATGATAAGTCATGATTTTATCAAGGTCAAAGTCACAGAGTGCATCGCCGCTTATGACAACAAAAGGCTCTTTGAAGTCCGCTGCGGCATTTTTAACGCTGCCCGCCGTGCCGAGTGGTTCATCCTCACGGATAAAATTAAGTTTCATATTTTTATAGCCCGATTCATAGGCTTTTTCGATTATGTGCGGCATATATCCGAGCGTAACCGCCGCATCGGTAACACCGTTGAGCAAAAGCAAATCAAAAATATACTCAATAACAGGCTTTCCGAGAATTTTCGCCATGGGTTTGGGCACGGTGCAGGTCAGCGGTCGCAGTCTTTTTCCTTCTCCGCCCGCCATAATTACCGCTTTCATAAAATCATTCCTTTCAGATTTCTCTGAAATATTATTGCCTGAAACAATCTTTTTTAACCAAATTTATATTGTTAAATTCGGAAAAGAATGATATACTTGTATAAGAAATTTTACTGACGGAGAAAAATTATGTCTGAACTTAAAAAAGTTGATATTTTTACCGACGGTGCCTGCTCGGGAAATCCGGGCCCCGGCGGCTGGGGTGCAATCCTCCGCTACGGAAAGCACGAGCTTGAATTAAGCGGCGGAGAAGCCTCAACAACAAACAACCGTATGGAATTGACTGCGGTTATCGAAGCGCTGAAAAAACTCAAGGAAAAATGTGAGGTTACGATTTACACCGATTCAAAATATGTTGCCGATGCGTTTTTGCAGGGCTGGATTTGGAACTGGATGAAAAAAGGCTGGAAAAAATCCGACGGAAAGCCCGTTCTCAATCCCGAGCTATGGAAAACGCTTATATCGGAAATTCAAAAGCACGAATACAAAATCATCTGGGTAAAGGGTCATGCGGGTCATCCGGAAAACGAACGCTGCGACACTCTTGCGACCTCCGAAGCGGCTAAATTTCAAAACTGAATTATGAAAGGATGGTAACATGAATTATCCGTTTTTTATGTGGACATCGGCGGCACTCATGCTCGTTGCAACTCTGCTTTATCAGCTTCATCCGCTTTTCAAAAAGCATTCTTTGAAAGCAAAAATTCTTTGCTCCTCGCTTTTTGTTCTGACAGGCGTTTTTGCGGCTCTTGCCTACGGAGTAAAAACCGACTATTCCGTCTTGATGCTCTCTGCGTTGTTTTTAGGGCTTTTGGGCGATTTCTTTCTTGATTGGAAAAAATACAACACATTTTTTGTCGGCGTTCTTTTCTTTTCAATCGGACATCTGATTTATGTTTATTCGTTCATCACCATGGAGCCGTCACTCAAGCCCTACACCGTTCACATAGTTGTGATTTACATTCTTGTTATTCTTGCGGGAATTGCTCACATTAAAATGGACAAAATCAAATTCCCCGGAAAATACAAGATTATGCTTGTTTATTCGTTCATCCTTATCACTTCATTTGTATTCGCAACGGTCAGAGGAATTGATTCGGTATCAAACGGCAACAAGCCTTTCGGCATTTTGCTCTTGCTTTCGGGAGCGTTGTTCATGATTTCCGACGCATTCCTTGCATCACAGCTTTTCGGCAAGCCCAAGCTCAAAAACACCGCATTCTTTGTTGCAATATTCTATTTCCCCGCACAGACACTTTTTGCGTTGAGCATTTGTTATCAGTAAAAATCAAAACTCCTGCCGTCAAAGCAGGAGTTTTATTTATTCCGTCATACATTGTCCTGTTTTCGCATAAGGTTTAGGGAAACCATATCAATGCGAATTCGGAGGAATTGTAATGGCAAACAATATTTACAGCGACATTGCCGCCAGAACGGGCGGAGATATCTACATCGGCGTTGTCGGTCCCGTAAGAACAGGCAAATCAACGTTTATCAAAAAATTCATGGAATCCATGGTGCTGCCCAACATCGGGGATTCTCTTCGCCGTGAACGTGCCAATGACGAGCTCCCGCAGTCATCGGGAGGCAGAACAATAATGACAACAGAGCCCAAATTCATTCCCGAGGATGCCGTTGAAATCTCCCTGCCTTCAAACTCGAAAATGAAGGTCAGAATGATTGACTGCGTGGGCTATATCGTTCCGTCGGCACTCGGTTACATCGAAGGCGAAGCACCGAGAATGGTCAAAACTCCGTGGTTTGACGATGAAATCCCTTTCAACATGGCTGCCGAAATAGGAACACAGAAGGTTATCACCGAGCATTCGACAATCGGACTTGTTGTTACAACCGACGGCTCAATCAGCGACATTCCCCGTGAAGAATACGCACAGGCTGAAGAAAGAGTTATCAACGAACTGAAGGCTCTGAACAAGCCGTTTGTTGTTCTTCTCAACTGCAAAAATCCCCGCTCACCCTCTGCCGTTTCAACGGCTTCAAAGCTTACGGATTCCTACGGCGTGCCCGTTATCCCGGTAAACTGCCTTGAGCTTACGCAGGATGAAATCGTTTCAGTTCTTTCGCAGGTTCTGTTTGAATTTCCGATTAAGGAGGTCAAGGTGGATTTGCCCGGCTGGATAACTTCGCTCGACAAATCACATTGGCTTCGGTCGGGAATCTTTGAAAAAATCAGTGCTCTTGCCCATGACCTCAAGCGTGTCCGTGACGTCAAGGACTTTGCGGAAAAGGTTTCCGCCGGTGAGCACATAGGCTCATCGTCGGTTGAGAGCATGGACCTTGCAACGGGAAGTGCTAAAATAAACGTAACTCTCCATCCGAATCTTTTCTTCAGAATTCTTGAAGAAGAAACAGGGGTTGAGGTTGAAAACGAGCTTGAGCTTATGAAGCGTATGAAGGAGCTTTCCGCCGCTCAAAGCGGTTATCAGCGTATTCAGAATGCACTTGACGAGGTTGAAGCCACGGGCTACGGAATCGTTCTGCCCGGAATTGAGGACCTGACACTTGAAGAGCCCGAAATAATGAAGCAGGGCGGAAGATACGGCGTGCGTCTGCGTGCAAGTGCACCTTCGCTTCACATCATGAGGGCAGATATACAGACCGAGGTTGCTCCGATTGTCGGCTCGGAATCGCAGTCAGAGGAGCTTATAAAATATCTTCTCAAAGAATTTGAGGAAAATCCCGCAATGATCTGGGAATCCAACATCTTCGGCACGTCACTGCACGAGCTTGTCAACGAAGGACTTCACAACAAGCTTTACAGAATGCCCGGAGATGCAAGACTCAAGCTGCGTGAAACCCTTGAAAGAGTTATCAACGAAGGCTGCAGCGGACTTATCTGTATCATACTTTAAAAAAATCGCAGAGGATGCATAAGTCACCCTCTGCGTCAATTTTTATCTGTCAACGGTTGCCGTCAGAGTGCCGTTTTTGTAAACAAGCTCTGCATAGTAGCCTTCACCGTCTTTTGCATAAAAATATCCCGTTGCTTCAACAAGATTATTTTCAAATCCGTGCTTTTTCAAGTTTTTTGTGTATTTCTCAAATTCTTTTTCCGAACATTTTACAACAAAGTGATAGCTGTCGCCGTCAACATATTTTTCTTCGGCTTCTTCTTTGAAATCAAGTTCCGGAATTCTGTCCTTGAAGCTGTTGTGATAATAGGTCGGCTTATCCGTTGTTTCCGCAACCGCCGTATTCTGAACAAATCCCGTGTTATTGTCCTTTTTTATGCTGCAGGCGGATATTCCGAGCAAAATAACAGCCGCCGTAACAATGCTCAATAATCTTTTTGTCATTTTTCATTCCTCCGTTTTGGATTATTATATCACCTTCAAGGCAATATGGCAAGCGATTAAATTAATTTTGCATATTGACAAATTTGTTTGCATAATTATAATATTTTTGTAGACATAAAACAAAATGTCGAAAGAAAGGGTTGATTTAATGGCAAACGAACTCAAGAAAAAATACGGCTTACTTACCGCTATCTGTATGGTTGTCGGTATCGTTGTAGGCAGCGGCGTATTTTTCAAGGCAGAAGCAATTCTCACCAAAACCGGCGGTAACCTCAAAATAGGTATCCTTGCATGGATTATCGGCGGCATCATCATGGTCATCTCGGCTTATACTTTCTCCATTCTCGCAACAAAATATGAAAAAGTCAACGGCGTTGTTGACTATGCCGAAGCAACCATAGGCGAAAAATACGGCTATGTTATCGGCTGGTTTTTAAGCACAATCTATTACCCCACACTTACAATGGCTCTTGCATGGCTTTCGGCAAGATACACACTCGTTGTTTTCCAGGGCGACAATGCTGACCCGACAAGCGGTATGTGCTTTGTTCTTACAGGCTTCTATCTTGTCGCCAGCTACGCTCTTAACACGCTTTCACCCATTATTTCGGGTAAATTTCAGGTTTCAACAACATTCATAAAGCTTGTTCCCCTTCTTCTTATGGGTGTTATCGGCACAATCTATGGCATTGCGAACGACAACGGCGTTCTTGTTCAGAATTTCACAACCGTTGTTAACGAAGTTCCCGCAAGCGAAGCAATTTTCTCTGCTGTTTGTGCAACCGTTTTCGCTTACGAAGGCTGGATTATTGCAACATCAATCAATGCAGAGCTCAAAGACGGCAAGAAAAACCTTCCCAAGGCTCTTGTTATCGGTTCACTCATAATCGTTGCTATCTATGTTCTTTACTATGTAGGTCTTGCAGGTGCTATCCCCAACGCTGACATGATGGCAGGCGGTCAGGCAGCAGCAAGAAACGCTTTCGGCACAGTTTTCGGCAAGGCAATGGGCACCGGAATATTTGTTTTCGTTATCGTTTCATGCCTCGGCACACTCAACGGTCTTATGCTCGGCTGCACAAGAGGTATTTACTCCATCGCAAGCAGAGGCAGAGGTCCCGCACCCCATGTTTTCGGTTATCTCGACAAGCACACAAATATGCCCGGCAACTCATCAATTCTTGCTCTTCTTCTCTGTGCTGCATGGCTTGTATATTTCTATTTTGCAAACCTCAACAGCTCAACTGCAGGTGCACTCAAGATGTTCGCATTTGACCCCACAGAGCTTCCCATCGTTACCATTTATCCGTTCTACATTCCCATTTTTGTAATGATGTTCAAGGACAAGAACCTTTCACCCGTAAAGCGTTTCGTTGTTCCCTCTCTTGCAATTCTCGGATGTCTTGTAATGGTTGTTGCTGCATTCGTTGCACACCTTAAAGAAATCCCCGGCTATCTTATCATTTTTGCCGTTATCATGGCTATCGGTATGGCATTTATGAAGAAGAAAAAAGTTGCATAAGATTTTCTGATGTGTACCGCTTCGGCGGTACACATTTTTTATATTCCACATCTTTCCTGACCACAAAATATGCAAAAAATTAAGACTTCTGTTCAATATTTAGAGAAATCTTAAGAATTTAACCCTTGCTTTTTAATAATTAACATGATAGAATAATGGAGCTTTTGTAAATTTGCAAAAATAAATTTGGGGGTGTAATTCTTTGGCAACAAAGAAACAGTTTTATCCTGTAAGAGAAATCAAAGATTTGAGAGACCTTATCAATCAGAGTGCAAAGCTTTATGCAGACAGACCCGCATTTGAAGTAAAAACAAAGAGCGGCGAGCTTTATCAGATTACCTACAAGCAGTATCACGAAGATATCCGTGCACTCGGCACGGCTCTTGTTGACATGGGTCTTTCGGGTGAAAAAATCGCAGTAAGCGGTGACAACTGCTATGACTGGTGCCGTTCATACATGGCAACCGTAACAGGTGTCGGCGTTATTGTTCCCATCGATAAAGAGCTCCTTTTTGACGATATCAACATGATTCTCAATGTTTCCGACGTAAAGCTTTTCTTCTGCGACAAAAAAATTGCAAGAAAGCTTGAAGAAAGAAAAGACGAGCTCAAAAAAGACCTTACCATCGTTATGATGCACACCCAGAAAGAAGAAGGCGTGCTACATATTGACGACCTTGTTGAAAAAGGCAAAAAGCTCCTTGCAGACGGTGATACACGCTATCTCGATGCAACAATCGACCCCAATGCAATGTGCTCACTTCTTTTCACATCGGGTACAACAGGTATGTCAAAGGGCGTTATGCTTTGCCACAGAAACTTCTGCTACGAAGTTATGGCTGCAATGGGTATTCTTAAGATTTATCCCGAAGACTGCGGAATTTCGCTTCTCCCCCTTCACCACACTTATGAAAGCACAATCATTCTTTTTTTTGCATCATATTGCGGTGCAAAGGTTACTTTCTGCGACGGCTTCAAATATGTTCTCAAGAACATGAAGGAATTCAGCCCCTCGGTTTTTGTTGCCGTTCCTCTTCTTCTTGAAACGGTTCACAGACGTCTTATGAAGGCTGTTGCAAACAAGCCCCACGGTCTTACACTCTTCAAAGTAGGCTCTGTTCTTGTTAAGGCAGCTTCAAAGGTTGGTATTGACCTCAAGAAGGTATTCTTTAAGGAAATCATCGATACATTCGGCGGAAATATGCGTCTTATCATCTGCGGTGCCGCACCCATCAATCCCCAGATTCTCAAGGACTTCGAAGCCTTCGGTATTCAGATTCTTCAGGGCTACGGTCTTACCGAATGTGCTCCCCTTGCAATGCTTAACCACGACAGACTTCACCTTGCGGAATCCGTCGGCGAAATCATTCCCGGCAGTGAAGCAAAAATTCTCAACCCCGATGAAAACGGCGTTGGCGAAATTCTTCTCAAGGGCGACATGGTTATGCTCGGCTATTATCAGAATCCCGAAGAAACCGCCAAGGTTATCGACAAAGAAGGCTGGTTCCACACAGGTGACCTCGGTTATGTGAACAGCAAAGGCCATTATTATATTACAGGCCGCTGCAAAAACGTTATCGTTACAAGCAACGGTAAAAACATTTATCCCGAAGAGCTTGAATATCACCTCGGAATGGATATCCGTGTAGGTGAATGTCTTGTTCTTGCCGACACAAACAAGAAGGGCGAGGTTATCGTAGGTGCGAGAATCTTCCCCAACTTTGAAGAGCTCAAGGAACGCTACGGCAAGGATGAAAAGGACTTCACTGACGAAGAGCTTCACGCAATCTTCAAAGAGGTTGTGGATGCGGTTAACGCAAAGCTGCCCCCCTTCAAGTCAATTCTCAACTTCAAGGTAAGACGTACGGAGTTTGTTAAAACAACAACCTCAAAAATCATGCGTCACAAGAATACCGACTGATAAATTTCTGCACAGGCTTTCGGGTCTGTGCAGTTTTTTGTTTACATTGTATCTATTGTAAATTAATAATGAATATGATATAATTTCAAATATAGGAATAAAAAACAGGGAGGATAAAATAAATTGAGCAAAAAAGAAAACGGTTTGTTAAAAAAATTTGCTGTAACGGCTGCAATTGCCGGTGCGGCTTGTGCGGCTGCAGGCAGTGCGTTTATAGAACAGTTTTTGAGCAAAAAGGGAATTAAGAAACTTGCTGCAAAGGGCGGCTTCACTTCGCCCGAAGAAATGGAATGCTTCATTAACAGTGAAGAAGCAATTGCAGGCACGGAATTCTACAGAAAAATGGTATACAGAGATATTTTCACCTTTAATAAGCACAGCAAGTGTCTTCACGCAATATTCTATGATGCTCCCGAAGAAAGCGATGTTTTTGTTATTTCCTGCCACGGATTTATGGGAGATCCCACACAAAACAAAACCTATATAAAGCATTTTTATGAAATGGGCTTTAACATTCTTCTGCCTTATCTCCGAGGACACGGAAAAAGCGAGCATAATTACTGCACAATGGGCTGGCTTGACAGACTTGACATCATTGACTGGATAGAATATATCCGTGACCTTAATCCGAAGGCAAAAATCATTCTGCACGGCGTTTCGATGGGTGCTGCAACGGTTATGATGACAACTGGTGAAGAGCTTCCCGATAACGTTGTTTGCTGCATCGAGGACTGCGGATATACAACTCTTTGGGATGAATACAGCGTTCAGCTCAAGGAGCTTTATAATCTCCCGTCTGACATTGTTCTCAACATTCTCAATCCGATTTTCAAAATGACACTCGGGTTTGACATCAAGAGTGCATCCGCACTTAAGCAGGTCAAAAAATCAAAGACTCCCACTCTCTTTATTCACGGCGACAAGGATGCTTTTGTTCCCTTCTGGATGAACTATCCCCTCTATCAGAACGCAAGCTGCGAAAAGGAAAGACTTGTTGTTCCCGGTGCTCATCACGCCGCTTCCGTATATCTCTGTCCGGAGCTTTACTGGAATACGGTTACGGAGTTCATTAAAAAGTACATATAACAATCAACACCGTCCGAATTCGGGCGGTGAATTTTTAATAATACTATTGAAAATAATAAAAATATGTGTTATATTATTGAAACGGTTAGTTAACTAATATCGGTTGAGAGGTGATTTAAATGATAATGGGCGAATCAGCTGAAAACTATCTTGAAACAATTCTTATTCTCAGCAAAAAGAAATCCGCCGTGCGCTCCGTTGACATTGCAACAGAGCTCGGATATTCAAAACCCAGCGTTTGCGTTGCAATGCGTAATCTGCGTGAACACGGATATATCGTAACCGACGGCGACGGCTCAATTACCCTCACCGAAAGCGGACTTGAAATCGCTAAAAACGTTTTTAACAGGCACGAAACAATCACCGAATGGCTCATGGGCATAGGCGTCAGCTCCGACCAGGCTGCAATTGATGCCTGCCGTATTGAACACGTTATCAGCCAGGAAAGTTTTGAATGCCTTTGCAAAGCAGTTAAGAATAATAAATCCTGACAAATAGCGTATGGTTTATGCCATGCGCTATTGATATTGTTACGGATTTGTTCAAATTACATAAACTATTCAAAAATCGCTCGCAATTTAGCGTGGTAAATCGCTAATTGACTAAATCAATAAAGTGTGATATACTGTCATCATCTTAAATTATCAGGAGTAAATTATGGACGAATTTCTTGCTACCCTGTCCAAAGAGGACAGCCTTACATATGAACTTTCAATGCTCTATAAGCAATGGGGCTACAAGGAATACCGCATGGCAAAATTTGAGGAATACAGCTTCTACAGCGATAACCGTGATTTCCTTTCGGGCAAAGGTATTCTTGCGTTCAACAATTCAGACGGACGACTTATGGCTCTTAAGCCCGACATAACTCTTTCAATCGTCAAAAACGCAAAGCTTTCGGATTCATTGACAAAGCTTTACTATAATGAAAGCGTTTTCAGAATGAGCGACAGCTCCATGGATTATAAAGAAATCAAGCAGACGGGTGTTGAGGTTCTCGGCACGGTTGACGATTATCTTGTTGCGGAAATGCTTATGCTTGCCGCAAAGAGCCTTAAAACAGTTGACAAGGATTTTATTCTTTCAATTTCACATATGGCATTCATCCCCTCACTTCTTGCCGAGCTCAATATCGGAGAAAACGTAAAAAAAGAAATCATCGAATGCGTCAAGGGCAAAAACACACATGATTTGCGTGCAATATGCAAAAAATGCGGAGTAAGCTCCGAAAAGACAGAGCTTCTTGTAAATCTTGTTTCCCTCAACGGAAAAATGAATGACATTCTGCCGAAGCTTTGTGAGCTTGCCTGCAACGATGAAATGAACAAAGCCTGCGTAGAGCTTGAATTCATTGCTTCCTCACTCAAAAAGAGCGAGCTTTGCGACAGACTTTTCATTGACCTTTCCGTTCTCAACAACACCGAATATTATAACGGCATAATCTTCCAGGGCTATGTTGAAAAAGCTCCCGTTGCCGTGCTTACGGGCGGAAGATACGATAAGCTGGCAGGAAAGCTTCGTGAAAACACACAGGCAATCGGCTTTGCCGTTTATCTTGATAACCTCAATTTCTATTATAAGAAAAAGCGTGAATACGACAGCGATATTCTCATTATTTTCGACTCGGCAGACAGCAGCGTTTCTCTGCTCAGTCTTGTTGAAAGCTTTGTTGAAAAGGGATTTTCCGTTCGTGTTGAGCATTCAATCCCCGAGGGATACAAGGCAAAAACGGTTTACGCATTTGAAAACGGTGCATTAAGGGAGGTGGCTTCATGCTGAATATAGCTTTACCCAAGGGCAGACTCGGCGACAAGGTTTATGAGCTTTTTGCCTCAATAGGTTATGACTGCAGCGAAATCTACAGCGATAACCGCAAGCTGGTTTTTGAAAACAAGGAAAACGGCGTACGCTATCTTCTCGTTAAGCCCTCCGACGTTGCAATATATATTGCTCACGGTGCTGCGGATATCGGCGTTGTGGGCAAGGATATCCTTGAAGAAGGCAGCTTTGACATATACGAGCTTCTTGACCTCAATCTCGGCAAGTGCAATATGTGCGTTGCCGCTCCCAACGATTACGTTGAGGATTTTGACAGACCTTTGAGGGTTGCAACGAAGTTTGTTAACATTGCAAAGAATTATTACATTTCACTCAACCGTGAAATCGAAATCATAAAGCTCAACGGCTCAATCGAAATCGCTCCCATTCTCGGACTTTCCGATGTTATCGTTGATATCGTTGAATCGGGCAAAACCCTTCAGGAAAACAATCTTCGTGTTTACGAAAAAATCATGCCCATCAGCGCAAGACTCATCGCAAACAAATCCTCTTATAAATTCAAAAGCGATGACATTGAAACTCTTATGGAAAAGCTCAAAAAGGAGTTAGCAAAATGATTAAAATTATTAACATAGACAACGCTGAAAAAAGTGAAATTCTTACCCGTGACATAAAGCTTGAAAGCGGCGTTGAGTCCATTGTTTCCGACATAATCAAAAACGTCAGAGAAAACGGTGACAAGGCTCTTAAGGAATACAGTGCAAAATTTGACGGAGTGGTCATTGAAAACCTTCGTGTTACGCAGGAAGAAATTGATGCCGCATATGAAAACGAGGACAAGGCGCTCATTGAAACTCTTGAAATGGCAAAAGCCAATATCTGGGCATTCCATGAAAAGCAGCTTTGCAAGGGCTTTGAGATAAATAACGGCGACGGCACGGTTTCGGGTCAGAAAATCACTCCCATTGAAAAGGTTGGCATTTATGTGCCCGGCGGCACGGCAAGCTATCCTTCAACCGTACTTATGAACGCAATTCCCGCAAAAATTGCAGGAGTCAGCGAAATTATAATGGTTACCCCTCCCGACAAGCAGGGCAACATTCCCTCTGCAATTCTTTGTGCAGCAAAGGTTGCGGGAGTTGACACAATCATCAAAACAGGCGGTGCACAGGCTGTTGCAGCCCTTGCATACGGAACGGAAAGCGTTCCCAAGGCAGATAAGGTTGTAGGTCCCGGCAACGTTTTTGTTGCAACCGCAAAGAGAATGCTTTACGGTCTTGTTGACATTGATATGATTGCAGGGCCCAGCGAAATTCTTGTTCTTGCAGACGGCACATGCAACCCCGTTTATGTTGCAGCTGACCTTCTTTCACAGGCAGAACACGATAAGCTTGCAAGTGCTGTTCTTGTTACTGACAGCGAAGAGCTTGCTTACGCAGTCCGTGACGAGCTTGAAAGACAGATTCCCCTTCTCCCCAGAGAAGAAATCTCAAGAGCTTCAATTGATACAAACGGCAAAATAATCATCGCAAACAATCTTGAACAGGGCATTGAAATTGCAAACGAAATTGCTCCCGAACATCTTGAGGTCTGCGTTGACGAGCCCTTTGAGCTTCTTGACAAAATCAAGAATGCAGGTTCAATCTTCCTCGGCAAGAACACTCCCGAAGCTCTCGGCGATTACCTTGCCGGAACAAACCACACTCTTCCCACCTCGGGCACGGCAAGATTCAGCTCTCCCCTTTCCGTTGACGATTTCGTTAAGAAATCACAGTATATATATTATACCAAAGAAGCTCTCGGCAAGGTTAAAGACAACATCGTTCTTTTCGCAAACCGTGAGGGGCTTCAGGCACACGGCAAGAGTGCTGCAATCAGATTTGAGAAATAAGGTGATCCCATGAGCAGATTTCTTTCAAAGAATTACGAAAGCCTTGTTCCCTACACACCGGGCGAACAGGTTAACGTTAAGGTTATAAAACTCAACACAAACGAATCCCCCTTTCCGCCTTCACCGAAGGTTAAGGCGGTTTTGAGCGAAGAAGTTATTGATAAACTCAATCTTTATTCAGACCCCGAGCTTAAGGAGCTACGCAATGCAATTGCAGAGCAGTTCGGAGTAACCTCGGACATGGTATTCTGCGGCAATGGCTCGGATGACGTTCTTGCCTTCGCAATAATGGGCTTCTGCGGTCGAGGCGGTAAGCTTTGCTGCCCCGAAATTTCATACGGATTCTACCCCGTTTATGCCGACATTTTCGGAGTTGAGCTGGAGCAGATTCCCCTTAAAGACGATTTTTCAATCGATGTCAACGACTATATCGGCAAAAACAAAAACATAGTTATCGCAAATCCCAATGCTCCGACGGGTCTTGCACTCTCTTTTGAGGATGTTGAGAAAATTGTTTCATCAAACCCCGATAACATTGTTATCATGGATGAGGCTTATATGGCATTCTGCGGTGAAAGCTGCATGGAGCTTGTCAAAAAATACGGCAATCTGCTTGTTACAAGAACATTCTCAAAGAGCCATTCGCTTGCCGGTCTGCGTGTGGGCTTCGGTATCGGCTCAAAGGAAATCATTGACGATCTGAACAAGCTTAAGTATTCGTTCAATCCCTATAACCTCAACACTCTTTCAATCAAAGCGGCGGCTGCTGCAATTGCCGACAACGAATATTATGATGATAAAATCGCAAAAATCGTTGAAACAAGAGAAAAAACAACCGTTCAGCTCAAAGAGCTCGGTTTTAATTGCACAGACTCAAAATCCAACTTTATTTTTGCATCAAGCGATAAAATTCCCGCTTCCGTGCTTGCGGCAAAGCTTCGTGAAAAGGGCATTCTTATCAGATATTTCAACGAACCGAAAATCGACAACTATCTGCGAATAACCGTAGGCTCTGCGGAGGATATGCAGACACTTGTTGATTCAATCAAAGAAATTATTGCGGAGGTTTAATTATGAGAGAGGCATCAATCAAAAGAAAAACCAACGAAACAGATATTGAGCTTTCGCTCTGCCTTGACGGCACGGGTAAATGCGAAATCGACACAGGCTGCGGATTTCTCAATCATATGCTCGAGCTTTTTGCACGCCACGGCAGAATGGATTTAACCGTTAAATGTGTCGGCGACACACAGGTTGACTATCACCACACCGTTGAGGACATCGGAATTGTGCTCGGCAAGGCTTTTGCCGAGGCTGTAGGCGACAAAAGAGGAATCACCCGCTACGGCTCAATGATTCTTCCCATGGACGAAACTCTCATTCTTGCAAGCGTTGATATCAGCGGCAGAGCTTATCTCAACTATGATTTGAGCATTCCCTGCTCAACAGTCGGCGAAATGGATACCGAGCTTGTTGAGGAATTCTTCATTTCACTTGTACGCAACAGCGATATAACCCTCCACATCAAACAGCTTGAGGGCAAAAACAGCCACCATATCATTGAAGGTGCATTCAAGGCGGTTGCAAGAGCACTCCGTCAGGCTGTTACCGTTGACGAGGCTCTCGGCGGTGAAATTCCCTCAACGAAAGGACTTTTATAATGCTTGCTATAATCGATTACGGCTGCGGCAATCTGTTTTCGCTCTCATCTTCACTCAAAAGCTTGGGAATCGAGTGCAAAATAACGGGTGACAAAGACGAAATTGCAGCGGCTGACAGAATAATTCTCCCCGGTGTCGGTGCATTCGGCGATGCGGCACAAAAGCTCCGTGACTGCGGCATGGACAAGCTTCTCTGCTCTCTTGCGGCGGAAGGCAAGCCCATTCTCGGCATCTGCCTCGGAATGCAGCTGCTTTTTGAAAAAAGCTTTGAATACGGTGCACACATGGGTCTTGGTCTTATCAAGGGCTATGTCGGTCCTCTTGAAGGACAGATTTCAAAAGATTTGAAAATTCCCCATATGGGCTGGAATAAACTCAATCTTGCAAAGGCTGACCCGATTTTCAAATACATTGAGCCCGGTGACTATATGTATTTCGTTCACTCATTCTACGCAAGAAACTGCGTTGAAAACACTCTTGCGTTTGCTGAATACGGTGTTGCCGTGCCCGCAATCGTAAAGAGCGGCAGTGTTTACGGAATGCAGTTCCACCCCGAAAAAAGCGGTGCAAAGGGTCTTGCACTTTTAAAAGCATTCTCGGAAATTTAAGGAGATTATTATGCAGATTTTTCCCGCAACAGATATTCTCGGCGGCAAGGTTGTGCGTTTAACAAAAGGCGACTACAATCAGGTTAAGATTTACGCAGACTCCCCCGCCGAAATGGCTCTGGAATTCATGAAAGACGGAGCAACAAATTTACATATGGTTGACCTTGACGGTGCAAAAGACGGTGCTCCCGTTAACTTTGAGGCAATCCGTGAAGCCGCAAAAATCAAGGGACTTTTTATTGAAGTCGGCGGCGGAATAAGGAATATGCAGAGAATTGAGGATTATCTCAACCTCGGCGTTAAAAGAGTTATCCTCGGCACTGCTGCTGTCAGAAATTATCCCTTTGTTGAAGAAGCGGTAAAGAAATTCGGCAATGCGGTTGCTGTCGGCGTTGACGCAAAGGAAGGCTTTGTTGCCGTCAGCGGCTGGCAGGAAACAACAAGCGTTAATTCCGTTGAATTCTGCAAAAAGCTTCGTGACACAGGCGTTTCAACCGTTATTTATACCGACATTTCAAAAGACGGTATGCTTTCGGGCACAAACCTTGAAATTTATAAAGAGCTTTCCGAAATCAAAGGTCTTGACATCGTTGCATCGGGCGGAATCACATTCGCTCACGAAATTAAAACCCTTTCCGAAATGGGCATCTACGGTGCAATAGTCGGAAAAGCCGTTTACGAAGGAAAATTAAGCCTTAAAGAAGCCCTTGCGGCTGCAGGAGGTGCAAAATGATTACAAAAAGAATTATCCCCTGCCTTGATGTGCGTAACGGCAGAGTTGTTAAGGGCGTTAACTTTGAAGGAATTCAGGACGTTGCCTCGCCCGTTGAGCTTGCACATTTCTATAATGACAGCGGTGCAGATGAGCTTGTTTTCTATGATATAACAGCTTCGTTTGAGGGCAGAGCACTTTTCACCGATGCGTTAACGCAGGTTGCAAGCGAGATTTTCATTCCTCTCACCGTCGGCGGCGGAATCAACACCCTTGAAGATTTTGACAGAGTGCTCAAATGCGGTGCTGACAAGGTTTCGGTGAATTCGGGTGCAATCAAAGACCCCTCTATCATTGAAAAGGCCGCTAAAAAATACGGTGACCAGTGCGTTGTGCTTTCAATGGACATAAAGCGTGTTGACGGCTCATTCCATATTTTCAGCAAGGGCGGAAGAATCGACACGGGCATTGATGCTCTTGAATGGGCAAAAAGAGGTCAGGAAAGCGGTGCAGGCGAGTTGGTTGTAAACAGCATTGACACCGACGGCGTAAAGCAGGGCTTTGACCTTGAAATGCTTCAGAAAATCAGCGATTTGGTTTCAATTCCCGTTATCGCAAGCGGCGGTGCAGGCAAAAAGGAAGATTTCCTTGAACTTTTCCGTGCAGACTGTGCGGATGCGGGTCTTGCGGCATCAATATTCCACTTTAAGGAAGTCAACATCTGGGATTTGAAGCATTATCTTAACGACAACAACATAGAGATGAGGATATAAAATGATTGAACTTAAATATAACAGCGACGGACTTATTCCCGCAATCGTGCAGGATCATTACAGCAAAAAGGTTCTTATGCTTGCATATATGAACGCAGAAAGCCTTGATATTACTATCAAGGAAGGCAAAACCTGTTTCTGGAGCAGAAGCCGTCAGGAGCTTTGGCGTAAGGGCGAAACTTCCGGCAACACACAGCAGGTCGTTTCAATCCGCACGGACTGCGACAGGGACACACTTCTTATCGACGTTATCAAAAACGGTCCTGCTTGCCACACAGGCAGCGAAACCTGTTTCTTTGAGGATATTGTTGCACCCGAAGCCGAAGAATTCTCATATGAAGGTCTTTATAAGATGCTTGTAGGCAGAAAGGTTGAGAAAAAAGAAGGCTCATACACAACCTATCTTTTTGAGAAGGGAATCGATAAAATTCTCAAGAAAGTCGGCGAAGAATGCACAGAGGTTATCATCGGTGCAAAGGGCGGCGACAAGGCTGAAACCGTTTATGAGATTGCCGATTTGCTCTATCACATCACCGTTATGATGATTGAAATGGGCATCAGCCTTGACGAGGTTACAGCCGAGCTTGCAAAGCGTCACATCGTTGACCATAAAGTAAAACAGGAAAAAATGCAGTAAACATCAGCTCCCGAGAAATCGGGAGTTTTTTTATTGATATATATAGACTTATATGGTATAATTTGAATGTATTTGTAATATTGTAAGGAGAAGATAACATGATTAAACATATCGTTTGCTTCAAGCTCAAAGACAACTCCCCCGCCGAATGCGAAAAAGCAAAGGAAGTTCTGCTTTCAATGCAGGGAAATGTTCCCCAGCTTCGTGACATAAAAGTCGGAATTGATTTTCTTCATTCCGAGCGTTCATATGACATCATTCTCGAGGTTCTTCTTGACGATGAAGCTGCTCTTGAAAGCTATCAGAACGACCCCTATCATTGCTCCGTTGTCAAAACTCATATGCACGCCGTGCGTGAAGCAAGCGTTGCGGTTGACTATATTGTTTAAGGGGATTTAATATGCAGTTACTCGAAATAAATAAAGAAAAATATATCGGTCAGGCTGACCCGTTCATTCTTGAAAGCAACGGAAAATTCTATATCTACACCACGGGCAATGACGGAATTTATGCCTACTCTTCAGATAAACTTCTTGAAGGCTGGAAATTTGAAGGCAGAGTTTTCACAGTTGAGGGTCACGAATGTTTCTGGGCCCCCTCGGTTATTGAAATTGACGGAACATATTATATGTACTGCTCCTTTGAATTTTTCGGCGACACTCCCGACAAGGGCGGTCACAGGCAGACGATGCACGTTTCATCAAGCAAAAACCCTCTCGGTCCTTTCGAAAATCCGAAACAGCTTCTTCACCCCTTTTCAATTGACTCACACGTTGTGAAAAACGAAAACGGTCTGTTTATTTTCTATTCAACAAACATTTTCGATGTCGAGCGACCCGGCACAATCATTGTTGTTGACAGACTTCTCGACCCCGTAACTCCCGAAGGAAAGCCCGTTCCCGTTGTCGTTCCTTCAATTGATGAAGAGATTTTTCAGCGTGACAGATACGCAAAAGGAACGCATTGGCACACAATTGAAGGAGCTTTCTATTTCAAAGAGGGCGACTGGCAATATGTAATGTATAGCGGCTCATGCTATGAAAACGAAACATATTTCATCGGCTATGCAAGAGCAAAAACCGATGAAACCGACCTCACAAAGATAAAATTCGAAAAATACCCCGATGACAAAACCTATGCTCCCGTATTGAGAAGCAACGAATGGGAGGAAGGCACGGGTCATCACTCCATGATAAAGCACGGCGACGAATGGTACGCAATTTATCATGCAAGAAATACCGAAGCCGACGGTCTTGACGGCGACAGAAGAAACGCAAGAATCTGCCGTCTGATTGTTGACAACGGAACAATCAAAGCAGACAGAAAACAGTTTGAAATCTGACAGGCAGGTGTGAATTTTGAATATCAAAAAGACAGTTTTTAAATATGTCGGTAAGGTTGTGAACTATGTAACCTCAACTACCTCGCAAGGTACAGCCGATAAATCCGAGCCCATTGTCCACAATCCCGACCCCGAGCTCGTCAGACTTTGCCGTCAGGCGGGTGCGGAAGGAATTGTTATGCTCAAAAACAACAACAATGTTCTTCCCCTTACTCCCGACAGAGTTGTTTCCGTTTTCGGCAGAGTGCAGAACGATTATTTCTGTGTGGGCTATGGCTCGGGCGGTGACGTCAAAACACCCTACAAAGTAACTCTCATGCAGGGCATCCGAAACAGCGGCAAAATCGCCGTTAACGAGCTGCTTGCAGCAACATATGTCAAATGGGGTGAAGCAAATCCCGTTGATGACGGCTTTTGGGGTAACTGGCCCATGTGCTATGACGAAATGCCCGTTGACCTTTCGATGGCTCGCACCGCCGCTTCTCAATCCGACACGGCAATTGTTGTTATCGGCAGAGCTGCGGGCGAAGACAGAGAAAACAAGCTTGAAAAGGGCAGCTACTATCTGACAGACACCGAAAAACAGCTTCTCGATTCCGTTACGGCGGCATTTGATAAGGTTATTGTTCTTCTCAACTGCGGCGGAATTATGGATATGTCGGCAATTGACAGCTACGGCGATAAAATTTCCGCAATTCTCTATGTCTGGCAGTCGGGCATGGAAAGCGGGAACTCCGTTGCAGATGTACTCTGCGGCGATGTTTCACCCTGCGGCAAGCTGCCCGATACAATTGCAAAGGAATACAAAGATTATCCCGGCAGCTCCGATTTCGGCGACAGAAAATCAAACTGCTACACCGAAGATATCTACGTTGGCTACAGAGGTCTTGAAACCTTCGGAAAAGAAAAAGTGCTCTATCCCTTCGGCTTCGGTCTGGGTTATTCCGAATTCGCAATTGAAAATATTGATTGCTCCTGCAAGCATGACTTTATAACCGTTTCGGCTGATGTTAAAAATATCGGCAATTATTCGGGCAAAGAGGTTTTGCAGCTCTATTTTGAAGCTCCGTGCGGAAAAATGGGCAAGCCTGCAAGACAGCTGATTTCATTCAGAAAAACAAAGCTTCTCAAGCCCGATGAATGTGAAACTCTTTCAATGACCTTTAACGCCGCTGAAATGGCATCCTATGACGATGTCGGCGAATTTGCCTATATTCTCGAAAAGGGACTTTATAAAATTTATCTCGGCACAGACGTACGCTCCGCTCAAATCTGCTGCGAATATGAGCAGGAAACAAACGAGATTGTCAAACGCTGTAAGCAGGTATGTGCTGTTGCGGAGGAATCTGCGTTCAAGCGTATGAAATACACAAACGGCGGTCTGACATATGAGAATGTCCCCACCGTTAAATATGACCTTAAAGAAATTATACTTAACAATCTTCCTCAAAGCATTCCGCAGACGGGCGACATGGGCTATAAGCTTGCAGATGTCAAAAGCGGCAAGATTTCGATGACGCAGTTTGTTGCACAGCTTGACAACAAAGAGCTTGAAGCAATCAGCAGAGGCGACTACATAATGAACAGTCCTCTCGGTGCACAGGGCAACGCAGGCACATTCGGCGGCGTGCTCGAATCCATGAGAGCAAAGGGAATTCCCGCAGTTACAACAACCGATGGACCTTCGGGCATCCGGTTAAGAGCAGGTGCATCCCTCCTGCCCTCGGCAACGGGACTCGCAAGCACATGGAATCCCGAGCTTTGCGAAGCTCTTTACGAAAAGGTCGGCGAAGAAATGAACAAGCTCGGCTCACACGTTCTTCTTGCTCCGGGAATGAACATTCACAGGAATCCCCTTTGCGGCAGAAACTTTGAATATTTTTCCGAAGACCCTCTGCTCACGGGCGAAATGGCGGCTGCGGTTGTCAGAGGAATTCAGAAAACGGGCTGCTCGGCTTGTCCCAAGCATTTCGCCTGCAACAACCAGGAAACAAACCGAATTCACAACGATTCAAGAGTTTCGGAAAGAGCATTGCGTGAAATCTATCTCAAGGGCTTTGAAATTGTTGTAAAAGAAGCAAGGCCTTGGAACATTATGACCTCATATAACAAAATCAACGGCGTCTGGGGTCACTATAACTATGAGCTCTGCATGAGAATTCTCCGTGGAGAATGGGGCTATGAGGGCAGCATCATGACTGACTGGTGGATGCGTTCATCAAAATCTCCCGAATTTCCCGAGCTCAAAGACCAGGCTTACCGTGTGCGTGCAGGCGTTAACGTGCTCATGCCCGGCGGCAGAAGAGTCGGACCGAAAAAGCCCGACGGCACGCTTCTCAAAACTCTCGGTCAGGAAAACGGCATAACCCTCGGCGAGCTCCAGCAGAATGCGGCTTATATTCTCAATTTTGTTATGAATAGTGCGGCAATGAAATAAAAAGCAAAGATGATTTGTTCGGTGTTCCGTTCAAATCATCTTTTTTATAACACTTCATAAAAATCCGAATATAATGTAAATAAAGGACAGGCAATTTTGAAATTTTTTGCTCCCCGATTTCAAAATCACGATTAATTTGCCTGTTATCTGTCCAAAATATTGATGTAACAATTCGGTTATAGGAGTGATTATATTGACCGTTAAACGGGGAGAAATTTATTATGCCGACTTAAGCCCTGTTATCGGCTCGGAACAGGGCGGCACAAGACCTGTTCTTATTGTTCAGAACGACGTAGGGAACAAATTCAGCCCTACGGTTATTGCGGCAGCAATAACAAGCCAGAGATTCAAAACCAGTCTTCCCACACATATAAGAGTTAATGCGGACGGCTGCGGACTTGCAAAGGATTCAATCGTTTTGCTTGAACAGGTACGTACACTTGATAAGAAAAGACTTCGCGAAAAAATGGGAATTCTTGACGAAACAGACATGATAAGAGTTGACAGGGCATTATCTGTCAGCTTGGGAATAGGTATTGCAGAATAGAAAGAAAACCACTCCGTTGGGGGTGGTTTTTGCTTGTCGAAAAGTCATTATCAATATGAAAAGTTTCTTGACAGAATCGCCTTCCCTTAATGCGTGGGGTTGCTAAGGACAGTTCATAAAACAGTCATTTAGATACCGTGCATTGCAGAAGGAAAAGAAATAACCAAGAGAGAGTAAAATCTTTCTTGGTTTTCTTTTTTATTAATATTTGCACATTCGACAAATCATTCTTTAATTTGTACAATGTAAGTATAAAATTTTAAGGAGGACTTTTTATGTCAAACCAAAACAAATTCCAATATCGTCAGGTTGGTGATTATTTGATTCCGAACCTCGTTTTACCACCCGAAGAAACAACCATAACACTTGGCAAATGGGGAATGATGCACAAGGATTATCTTCTCAAACACAAGAAAGTATTATTTTCAACACTGCTTACCCAAGGTAAACTCTATCAGTATTGTGCCGAGGTCGAAAAGCAGGCACAGGATATGTATGATAAGTTTTTGGAGCAAATGAAAGTTGCAGTTGGCGTGACAGAGGTTTTGAAAGAACAAGACCAGATGGAGTGGGTGCGGAGAATGAGGAATATTGAAGCAAGGACAAGGGAGATTGTGTGTGAAGAAGTAATATATATCTAATATTATGACGCTTTTATAAGAAAAAGAGAAGCTTTTCAAGATGAGCTTCTCTTTTCGAGTTTTATTTACCGTTTATACAAAAGATTTTCGTTATAGTACCTTTTTTAGGATTGTATACTCGGCATCGCAACAAATGTCTTCCCACATACGATAGGTCTCTTTTAAAAGAAAAAATACCATCGTTTTCTTCTTGGCCTTTGTAATATATTTCTTGATGCGAACTATCAACGCCTTTTCCACCGTTTGATACTTCCCACCAAGTATTTATCCTGTCTATAGGTTCGAAAAAGCCTAATTTGGAAGATAATGAAAATTTAAGTGTACCACCAACATCTAATGTGCTTCCGCTTTTAACTGGTATGGTTGTATTGTTGTGAGTGTAAGTACAATTAATTTGCATATCATAAGTAATTGAAGCCGTTCTAGTTTCGCAGAATCTAGAAGGAACAACAGTGTAATTTCCTTCGCTATCTATATATCCAACAATGTGTCCACAATTTTTGGTGGTATATACTTGCTGATTCTCACAATTTTCTAGATATATTTTAAATGCTTCTTTGTTGGGATGATGCTGAGTTTTATAATCACCGCAAGAAATCAATACGACATCAGGATTAATGTAATCTATAGATTCAATGTATGTTGTATCGGGACTTTTAACTATGTCTATGCTATCATTTTGCTCTTCGTCGGTAAAAAATGAGCGTGAACCATGATGGCTTGCAATTAAAATATTACTTTCAACATCGCTTCCATAAGTTGGTATTATTTTTTCTTTCCAACATTTCCAATCAGAGTCGCCTGTTAGCAACATAGATGTATTAGCATACTCGATTTTTAAAACAATAGAATTTGTATGTTGTATTTTGGCATAGGCCTCAAAAATTTTAACGCAGTTATCATAACCTTCTTGATACTCTTCTTTGCTCGACAAACAATAAATATTTGCACCGCCAATATTAGCTATTGGCAAATCAGTAGGTACAAGCTCTTTTAAATTATCTGCATCTTCATCTCTGAGTTTTCTTCTTAAATACATATAGTATTTATATGTATCACTTTGTGTGGATGCACCCGTTTGACCGGAATCCCAAATTGATTTAATTTTAAATTTTTCATTTACTTTTTTTAAACCTCTGCAATGGTCATCATCACGGTGAGAATTGACAAAAAAATGAATAATTTTTTCTTCTAAATCTGTATCCTCGTTGTAATTTAAAGGAATGTTTTTATCTAAATAATTTAAAATATCATCAGCATTTTCTTCGGTAACATTACAATCAAATAACATAACCTTATTATCGGGAAATATGATTAAAATCATTAGACCTTCCCCAACATCCAATATATGAAATCTAAAAGCATTTTCATCACAATAATACTTTAAAGGTGAACTTAAAGACATAATATCACTCCTTGTTTTTATCATTCTATTTTTAAGTCTTAAGTGTCCTTGCCACTCTCCATTAGTTTAACTATTTTTGATGCGTGTTTTCTACAAGAAAGATAAAAAACTAAAGATATCATTATGCAAGAAACAAACATTGGGCAAAACTTGTTAAACGCTGCAATAACAGCTAGAACCACAAACAATGCAATACTAGTTCTCGAAAGAGCAAATTCTCTTGAAAGAGTACTCATAATAGGATATTCTTTCTTTTTTTCATTAAATAAAACATAATCATCATTAAAAGGGATTAATTTTATCTTTTTTAATACTGGTTCAATGACAACAGAACCGACTCTGTTTATTATCAGTCCGATTTCATAAGCTACCGCTAATAAGCAGATTACAAATATAATTTCGGGCCCAGTTTTTAGATTTGCATAGAATTCACCATTCAATAGCTGAATTGCTTTTTCCGGAAAAACAAACAGTAAACCTCCTAAAAACACAAATCCTGTTAAAAGCATATTAACTATGTTATAAAACGGCACTTTAATTTCCATTAATAATTCTCCTTTCCCCAATCTACATAGCAATAATCTTCGCCAATATCAAATGTAATTGTACCTTCATTTCGAGTGGTCAACACATACCTGTCTTGTCCCTTGAGAGTAACTCCTCTGCCTTTATACAGACGAGTTGTATCATTTTGAGTGCCGTACTCAATTGATTTATCTGATACAACGGTAAGATACGGATTAACACAGTCAAAGAATTCTTTACAAAATTCTCCTGTTCTGCCATGATGCGGCGCTAATAAAACGGTTGCGTTTTTTACTTTTGATTTTATGTTTTCATAATTTTCATTCATCATATTTTGTAATATACTTTTTGGATTATCTCCCGTCAAAACAAATTTATATCCAAAAGCATTTATGACTATAATGTTTGAAAAAGTATTTAAGTCTTGTTTTGTTGTCCATGAAGATTTTGGTGTTATAAATTCAAACGAGACTCCACCGTTAGATAAAGATTCTGTAGGCAACTCATTAACATTAACCGGTTGATTATAGGATGCATTCATACTGTTAGCAACTTCTGCTATTTTTTTATGTATATAAGTATTTTGAGTTGGTATAATGTCAAAAGCCCCTCGATCTCTATGTAAAACTCTGGGTTTTAACATATCAACCATATTAGGTAAATCATAAATGTGATCTTCGTGTGGATGTGTAATTATTAGTTCGTCTATAGTTCCGTAACTATACATAAAGTATTTTCTTTTAATATGCTCAATTATGCTTTTATTAGTTTTGCTTCCGACATCGATTAATATATGTTGATTATTGGGTGTAATAATATGACAACAGCTACCGTGTTCTACATCGTAAAAAATTATTTTCATTTTTCTTACTCCTTTTAATTATTTTGATTTATGTTTATCATAAGTAGTAAAAACATCAATGAATGCAACAGTTTAACTATATATTCGAAAATAAACTGCGCTATTGGCTTCTTCTGTAACTACAAGAGGATTGGTATCATTCAATAATAAATTCTTAATCACAAAAGAGTGCGGATGACCATACATATTCTTGGTTCCAGCGGAAATAACATAGTACGAATTATACACAGATATGTTAGTATTGTAATTGTTTTTTGAACCATGATGCGGTATTTGAATGCAGCCTACAAAATCTTCTATACTTTTATTTGAAAAACCTTTATTAAGTCTATTTTCATATGACTCTATTAAAGTGAAAAATTTATTATCATCGCTCATATCATAATCGCCGGTGTAAAGACAACCTGACATTTTTAAACCTCCGAAATTATAGCAACCTTTACAGTAACATCTTGTGTATTTTTGACCAACATATTTTTGATAGCTTTTTCCGAGTATGTCTCCGGAATATAAAGTCATAGAGTTAGTGTTAAAATGTTTTGTACCTTTTAACACATTCAAATATATTCTTTTAATATCTTTGATAGATTCTTTTGTTATATTGTTTGGTAATTCTTTATAATCGAATCCTTTTAAATTTGCATATTCACTCAAAGCTTGCTTTAAATAGATCATATTATTTCTTTCTTCATAATTAAAAGGAATAAACGCCCAATCAGAAAGCATTTTATTGCGAGAATAACGTGCTATTATGGAACTGACATCCCTGCCTGAACGAATATATTCTTCTCTTTCTCCATAATCAATTTCCTTGTTTGCAAATTGCTCAAACTGATTATCAAGATAGTATGGTTCTATTTCATATATTTCAGTTGACTCAGATTTATGAACCAAAGCTTTCTTGGGGTTATTGATAAAGCTATTGGTAAAATCACTATTTTTAGAATCATTGAGAATATTGTTAAGATATAAAACTATCTTATTTTCATCAGTAACCATAGGCAAAAATATTATTTTGACATCGCAGTATTCTAATAAGTGTTCTAATCCACTAATATGGTCATAATGAAAATGAGATATAAATACCGCGTGAATGGTTTCGCCTCTTTTAAAAGTATTTTCAATTTGTTTTTTTATCAGCGTTTTACTTTGCGAACCACAATCATAAACAATATTTATGATTTCTTTAGTTTGTTTATCTAAAAATTGTTCGCAATAAAAAGCGCCTTGTCCCACCGGTATAAAGCTTCTAATCATTTTCATACAGTAAACCTCCTTTTAATGAGTGTACATCTGTTTTTTACCAAAAAGAGAAATCAATGCTTATAATTATACTAATATACTATATTAATATTTAAATGTATCTTCAATCCGATTTACAAAAACGCTTGATTTTTCGACAAAAACGCTTACTTTTTGACTGAAAAATAGAGTTTTAATGTACCATACTTGATTTATTTACACCTGATAATACTGTAAAATATTGACTTTTCACGCTGTCGGTGCTATACTGATAAAAATTACCGAAAGGCAGGTGGACAAAATGATGAAGAGTCTTAGCTTTATGATTAGGAGTGCCGTTTTGTCCGTTTGCGATTGATGTAAATATCTATCTAAACTTACAGGCATCTCCGTCAGATTATGGAGATGCCTTATTTATTATGTGACGAGGTGTAATAAATGGCGAATAGCAGTAAAAATGTATTTAGTATAGATGGTGACACTATAACCATTTCACATTCCGATGGAGATTTTATTGCAACAGCCTCGTTAAGAGAAGATTATGAAGAAGAAATACAATCTGTTACATGGAGCAAAAATGGAAATTATGTTTATAGTCAAAAGTTAGGAGTATATTTACATATCTATATAATGAAGAAATGGTATGGTGAAGATGTTTATGACCAAATGAAAACATCAGGCTATATTGTCGACCATATGGATAATAATGGTTATAATTGTTGCATAGATAATTTGTGTTTTTTGACTTACGACGAAAATATAGCTAAAGGACACACAGTTGACAAGAAGAGCAAAAATAAAACTCATATTGCTTTATCTTTGTTTAAAGACTTTTACACACAGAACATACAAATGACAATTGTTTTTAATTATCCGGCTATCGCTAAAATTAGCAGTATAAATTCACCTGCGGTAATTGAACTCGTTTATTTGCTATATGATTGTGAATATGAAATAGTCCTTAATGATGCGAGAGCGATTTTATATGATTATGAATATAACCATACTTTCGATCCTGAAAAGCTACACGATTCAGATTATCACATTGAAGGTGCATACGGCATTCCTTGGCCTATAGAACGTTATAACAGATATATTGAAGGTGGACATGGACACGCTGTTTGCTTCTTCGTGAAGAAATCGCCCATTAAAGGATGGAAAGTTGAAGAACAGCGGAAGTTTTTTTACTTAAGAGGAACACCAAAACCGAAAGAATGATAAAGATTAAAACATTGAGGGAAAAGCAATGAATAAATTTATAAAAGGAATGGACTTATGTGAAGGCTTTTTCAATGAATATGCAAAACCAATCATTGAAGAAAGCTTCCCTGATTTAAAATACTCAGCCGGGTTAATTGGCTACGGCTCTGATGTGTTGGGTTATGATGATGCTGTTTCTACTGACCATATGTGGGGACCTCGTTTTTATTTGTTTTTGAGTGAAACTGATATTTCAATGAAGAACGATATCATAAATGCATTATATGAAAATCTACCCTATACATACAAAGGTTATAGTGTTAATTTCACCGAACCTGACCCGAATGATTGCGGTGTTCAGCATCCTGAATTTATAACCGAAGGTAAGGTTAATCCATTGGTGTTTATACACACTTTTGATGAGTACCTAAATGAACAACTCGGCACAGCAGATTTAGATAATATTTCACCTTTTCAATGGCTTGCTTTTTCGGAGCACAGACTATTATCGTTGGTATCAGGCAAGTTCTTTGATGATGGTCTTAACTGTTCAGATAAAATCGAAAAAATTAAGTACTATCCCAAAGAAGTAAAATTATATATGATTGCTTCTAATTGGGAAATTATTGCGTCAGAACAGGCATTTGTAAAGCGTTGCGGTGAATGTGGCGATGAAATAGGCTCACAGCTTGTCTGTGCAAGAATTGCAGAACGCCTGATGAGATTATGTTTCTTGTATAAAGATACCTATGCCCCTTATAGTAAGTGGTTCGGAACGGCTTTCAACCATCTTGATATTGATGAAAGTATAAAACAAACAATTCAGACCGCACTTTCAGCAAACAGTTTGATAGAACGTGAAAACAACATAGTTAAAGCTCAGACTATGGTTGCCGATATGCACAACGCAAGCGGTTTGACAGCTGTTGTTGACTACAAAATCGAAAGTTATTTCGGCAGAGATATTAAAGTTATATTTGCAGATAAGTTTGCTGAAGCAACGGCAGAGAAATTAAAAGGCACAACTTTAGAAAATGTACCTCTTATCGGCACATTAAGTCAGTTCGGTGGTCTTTCATCATTTGCAGATGAAAAAGAGTTTTATCCACAAATTATGAGATTATACGGAGAATAAAAGAGTGATAGACAGAAGTATTCCATATTACAATTTGATATTAAAGCGTAATGAAATCTGCACAACATCTGTTTCGTTACCAGAAGGATACAACTTCAAGATGTATGATGTGGGTGATGAAAAGTATTGGGCAAAACTTGAATATGAAATCGGCGATTTTTCATCCGTTGAAGAAGCTGAAACATATTTCAGAACAAATTATTGCAACCAAATTGATGAACTGAAAAACCGTTGTGTTTTTGTTGTTGATGCTTACGGTGATGTTGTAGGCTCGTGTATCGCTTGGCACGATTCAAAAGGTAATGATATGGTTGCTTCACTGCATTGGCTTGTTGTTTCACCGGAACATCAAGGCAAACATATAGGTTTAGCACTTTGCCAAAAGGTGATGAATATATTCAATGAATGTGGTGAAACTTCCGTATATATTCACACACAACCGTGGAGTTATAAGGCTATCCTGCTCTATATCAAACTCGGCTTTAAAATTCAGAAAACTGATACTTTCTCGCATTATGAGAATCAGTATAAAAAAGCTATGAAAACATTAGAAAAACTGCTTTCTGAAAATAAGTTTAATCAAATTATTTTAAGTTCGGAGTAAAACACTATGGATATATTTAATAAAATCTGCCTACAGTTAGATTTAGGCGTAATAACAGCAGAGCCAACCCAGCTCAAAGGCGGCTTTATGCATAAAATGTACTCAATGTGCACGACTAAGGGTAAATATGCAATTAAGCTGTTAAATCCTTATGTTATGAAGCGTGATACTGTTTTTGAGAATTACCGTATTGCAGAAGAGCTTGAAGCAAAATTGGAACAAACAGATATTCCTATGCTTCCTGCTCTAATATTCAACGGTAAGAAGATGCAAGAAATTGACGGACAATATTTTTATTTATTTGATTTTTATGAGGGCAAGTCTCTCAAGGGTGAAGAAATCACTATTGAACACTGTAGGAGAATCGGCGAGTTTCTTGCCAAAATACATAACATTGAAAAGAAAGCACAGCCCTATAACCGCAGTGAAATAATTGTCGATTGGGATTTGCTAATTGAAAAGCTGTCAGAAAATAATACCGAATTATATAATCTTTTGAATACTAACCGTGACATTCTTTATGAAAGTCAGCAAAAAGGTAATCTTGCCACAAAGAAAATGCCGCCTGTACTGACAATTTGCCACAATGATATGGATAGTAAAAATATTCTTTGGAACGGTGAAGATTGTCGCATTATTGACTTGGAATGTCTTTGCTATTCAAGTCCGTTTGTTGAGCTGTATGAAATGGCATTATGCTGGTCAGGTTATGAAAACTGCAACATTGATTTCAAACTTTTCAAAGCACTTATCAAATCTTATGCTGATAATGGTGGCGAGTTGCCTGATGATTGGGAAACGATCTACTACAGCAGTTACGGCCGATTGGAGTGGCTTGAATACAATGTTAAGCGAGCTTTGGGTATTGATTGCGGTGAAGATGAAATTGAAATGGGCATTTCAGAAGTCCGTGAAACTATGGAGCATATAGTTTATTATCACGGTGTTCGGGATGAAATTATAGAGTGCCTTAAAAGTTTATAAAAGAGTATATGGAACAACCGCCTTACTTGTGTTTGCAGGTAAGGCGGTTGTGATTTATTGGAAGAGTTGTACAAGTTGTGAGGGTATGAATTGTTGATTTCGACAAAGTTCGATATTTTTTGAGAAAATGATGTTACTTTTTCCTTTATACAGCACTTCATAAGTATAAGATAGATTATATTTTAAGGAAAATGCTTATGAAAACAAAAGAAACCGGACACATCAAAACCAAAGAGGAAATAGTGGAAATTCTGAATAGCAATGGTTTACCACATTATCCAGTAACATATCACGGTTGTAACGGCCTTTTCATTCCTGAAAGTGACAGTGAAAATTGCCGTACCTATCCCGGTATAGCCGTAACCAAGTGTAACAAGGATATTTGCATGGTGTACCCGCACGAAATTATATACATTGCCATTGAGGACAGAAAATCCGTGCTGTACCTGACGGACGGTAAAATCGAAACCCACTACTCAATGGAGCATTGGAAAGAAACCCTCGATGAAAAATCCTTCGCCCAACCCCACTACAGCTACATAGTCAACCTGCACTATGTTGAAGAGGTAACCAAGGATTCCGTAACACTTAGATGTGGTGAGGATGAGTATCAGGTTTATACCTCGATGAGGAAGATAAGTGCGTTTAAAAAGGCTGTGGCGGAGTTTGAAAAATAAGCGTTTTTGTCGAAAAATTGGGCATTTTTGCGTAAAATATTGAAAAAAACAAAAAAACATATAAAAATAATGTTCGTATTAATAATTTACTATATTTGGAGAAAAGAAAATGGATAATTTGTCGACAACAGCAATCAGAAAAGAACAAGCGGTAAATGAATTTAAATATATTATAACAAATTATATCTTGCCGTTATTAGAACACGACGGAGATATTATAATAAAATATGAGCCCACAAAATCAAAAAACATTAAGAAACATATTAAGTGTTTTCATAAAAGAGATGGGGCTTTTTTATATTTCTTCCCTGCATTATCTACTCCTCAATTTCATTTCAGAATCAAAACAAATAATGATAAACAAAAGTTGGCTATTGCGGAAGAAATATTAAAAGAAATAGTAAGTGTTAGTAAATTCGATTATAGAACGAATGAATTTATTGAAAAATACTTTTATGATAAAAACAATTTGTATCGTAACGCCTGTTTTGATGTGGCGTTTGAAATCGGACTATGCAACTGGTTAGGAAATGGATGTGTTTATGACTTAATTAAACGTTTAGAAGAATGGTCGCTTAAAACTTATGAAGGAAATCATACAACATTTGGATTTATCGTTGATGCAGAAGATACTGTAAACGGAGAGGTTGATTATATAAGTTTTTTACGAAGTAACCATAGTGCCGTTTTTACTGATGGTGTATCGTCTGGAATTAAGCTTAACAAAAATGGTAATGTGATAGAATATTTTTCTGTAGGCAAAGATGTTTCTAGAGAAAAAAAGCATATTTCTTGGACTCCATATGAATTTACAGAATTTACAAACCTGTGTTCAGCAAGTAAAATTGGAATTGTTTTGCAAAACAATGGTGATATATTAATTTTCAAATCCAAACGTCTTATTTTTGTAAAGCGAAGTGGCAAGTGGTTGTTTCTAGATTACCATACAATACACTCAACAGTAATGAGCAAATATAAAAGCGATGATGAAAGTGTTTCGTTTATAGAACGAAAAGGATTTGCAGATGAAGTTTATTTATCGGTCTTAGATTCGTCTTTTTCTCACGCTGGTGGATGTATTGCCATAGTAGATGAAAAGTATGCCGATACAGTTTCGCAGCAATGTTTTCCTAAAGATTCATTTGATAATGATTGTGAGATAAATTTTGAAAAGAAGTCCGTAGCTAAGCGTCTAATTTTTACAGGCACTAAAAACGAAGGCAAATATTATTTTCAAGATTTGAATAGAAAATTGAGATTGGAATTATTAAGTCTTGATGGCGCAACCGTATTGGATTCATCGGGAAAAATATTATGTGTAGGTGCTATAGTAAAAATTGATGGAGGCAGCGATGCCGGTGGGCGTACAGCTGCTGCTAAAGCTTTGGCTAAATACGGATTATCGGTAAAAATATCTATGGATGGCTGTATACAATTCTTTGCATCTTCTAATGGGAATGAACCCGTTGAACTTTTAAAAACACTGTAAAATAATATTTAAATATAAAATTAGTATTGACGCAAAGAATGTTTTATGATATAATACATATACTATTATTGGTGGAGACAGAATCTCTTACCATTGTTCATCTTGGGTCAGGATCAAACTCTCTACTCAGATGGGCAGAAACAGGGGTGCATGAAGAACATGTTGTTCCTGTTTCGTTAAAGAGGCGACGAGACAAACTCGTTGTCTCTTTTGTTGTATTACGTCTTTATAACAAGAACCCATATTTCACTTCAGTAATCGTAACTGCTCATATTTCCATCAGTATAAACCCCAATATTAAATTCATTGGTCAGATGCTCTTTTACATAGTCTATTACATTCTGTATTCCTGTAACTCAATCCATATCGCTCACATCTTTACATGGTTACATTATAAAGCAAAAAATATTAATTCCCAACTTTTTATGCTTATTTTTGTATGAGCATATTTTAAAACACTTTATTTGCTATTTCAATTACGATAATATACTATAGTTCCTGAAATAATTTTCCATCAACACGAACTTTAATTTGCAAAAAACTATTGACAAGTATGTATCAGTTCTGTATACTTAAGGCACAATTTGATATTTAATAACTTTGTAGCGCGTAAGCGGAGCAATTTATATTGACTACCCAAGCACCGTATGAAGATAAGAACAGAGGTAATCTGCACTTATTTCATTCGGTGTTTTTTTGTTTCTCTTATGCGATACCGCCGCTAAAAGTCCTTTCCTCTGTTAATCGGAGGTGAGGACTTTTTTGTTTTTATGCACCTTGAAAATTTAATGACCGTCTGAAAGTGATACGACTTTGCGATGATATGAGCGAGGCAACGTTGCGGTGAGATTCCGGGATAGGAACTATTTCAGGTGAAACGGCAAGAATTTTGTAGAAAATTATTGACAAAAGAACAAATGTTCTTTATAATAGTAAATTGGTAAATAATGTATTTACCCTACAACTGAATACAAACTGAAACACATATTTTTACTTATTGGCTTTATGCCACACATATTATCTGACCGAAAAAGTATAGTCCGATACTCGGTAAGTAACATACGGACAATCAGAGCTTAACTTTTAAGCCGTTACATAGTTTCAGTACAAACTGTGCGAGAGGATGAAATGTCCTCCCACTATTTGTGCTGTCTATGTGACGGCTTTTTTGTTTTCTCAAAAGTATTTCTGAAAATCAGGAACAAATTTATGTGGCTTATTCCCATTACTTTTGAGGTAGTTTCTTTATATAATAACTGCCCCCACAAAAGCATCTTGGTATAAAGGATACTACAGCCACCCTTACATAGCGAAGCTCGTCTGCGGTATATACCGCAACTAAAGTTTGTCGCTCCCTTGATAAGCGAGAAACTTTAGTTTATGAGCCTCGCAGAGCCCACTGACATCTTTGCACGGTGAAGGCGTGAAAGTGTCATAGTGGGTTACGTACTTTGAAAAAAGTGCGGAACAAATAAAGCAGTAATGCAGAAAGGAGGTAAAACCTATGTCAAAGAAAAACTACAGTGTAGCAAGAGTGGTCACTCATACACAAAGCACAATCGGTAAATGTGAAAGGCACAATGAAAGAAAGAATGAGTCTTACGCAAACATGAATGTTGATATGGCTCGGTGTGATATGAATGTGCATTTCAGGAGTTGCGGTGAACTGACCTATAACGAACAACTGAATAAGCTCATTTCCGAAAAGAGAGTCTGTATGCGAGGTCTGAAAGCTGATGCCAAAGTATTTGATGAAATGATATTTGATGTCAACACAGACTACTTTGAAACTCACGGAGGTTATGAATATGCAAAAGAGTTTTATGCAGAAGCCTATCGTTTCGCAGTGAATCTCTATGGTGAGCAGAATATCATCTCTGCAGTTATGCACGCCGATGAACTGAATATAGCTCTCACAGAACAGTACGGAAAGCCTGTGTATCACTATCATATGCACCTTGTTGCTCTGCCCGTTGTGGAAAAGCAGATTCTGTGGACAAAGAGGTGCAAGGATAAATCACTTGTAGGTACAGTGAAAGAAATCGTCAATCAGATAAGCCATTCAAAAAAATGGAAATCACCTCAGGCAGTTGACGAAAACGGCAACGTTGTAATCAACGAAAAAGGTAAGCCTGTGTTGATTCCCTCATACAGTATCCTGCAGGATGATTTCTTTAATCATATGCAAAGAGCCGGTTTCAATGATTTCATCCGTGGTGAAAAAGGCAGTACGGCTGAACATCTGTCTTGTCTGCAATATGAAATACAGCAGGATAAGAAACGCCTTGAGGAAATCAAAAGTCAGGTTGAAAAAGAAGAATTTCGCTATGATGAAATTCAGACCGTGCATAAAACATTCCTTGAGATTGACAGTATGGGCAAGAAAACACTTATGGGTAAAGTGACAATTTCAAGTGAAGATTTCAATGACCTGAGTAATATGGCAAAGCAGTCCGTTGCGGCAAGAAGTAAGATTTTTGATCTTGAGGGTGAAAATGAAAGGCTCCGAAAAAGGAACTGGGAGTTGCAAAGCAGTATAAACAGACTAAGTAAAAGGCTTCATGAGCTTGAAGAAATATGTGCCCCGTACCTTGAAGCACTAAAAGCAATGCCTGAAAAAGTAAAAGCATTTATATCGGATGTGCTAAAAACTGTCCGAAAAGAAAAAACCAATAAAAATATTGATATTAAAAAAGAGAGGTAATTAAATGAATAAAGAAGAAAAATTTGTTGAAGAGTTATTTGGAAAAACAGAAGAAACAGAGGCTGTAAAGCCTCAGACAACCGAAATCGTGCAGATGTCTGTTGGTAAGATTGTTCCGAATTTCAGGAATCCGTACAAGTGCCGTGAAGAGGATATGAAGCCGTTGGAAGACAGTATCCGTGAAAACGGTATTATTCAGCCTCTGATGGTGCGAAAGGATGATAAAGCTGATGTGTTTGAAATCGTTTCAGGACACAGAAGATACCTTGCGGCAACAAGGCTTGAAATGACAGAGGTCCCCGTTGTTGTGTTGGACATAAGCAAAGAGGAAGCTGATATTATCCTCGTTGACAGTAATCTGCACCGAGAGCACATTCTACACTCGGAAAAAGCCTTCGCCTACAAGATGAAAATGGATGCCCTTAAAAAGCAGGGTAAACGTACAGATTTAACTTCGGACCCGGTGGGTCCAAAGTTGAGCTCTGCAGAAAAAATCTCACAGGACAGCGAAGACAGTGCAACCCAAATCAAAAGGTATATCCGCCTGACTAACCTTGAAAAATCGCTTCTTAATCTTGTGGATGAAGGCAGAATCGCAATGCGACCTGCAGTTGAGCTTTCATATCTTACTCCTGAGGAGCAAAAGATGATTTTTGAAACCTATGAGAGTGATGAAGTAACTCCCTCCCTTGCACAGGCACAGAAAATGCGTAAGCTCTCTGAACAGAATCAGCTTAATGCTGATACGGTGTTATCAATTCTGACTGCACCTAAACCTAATCAGGCGGAGGCTATAAAAATTCCTGAAGAACGTATCAATAAATTCTTCGGTAAGAATTACACCAAGCAACAGAAAGAAGAGCATATCTTAAAAGCCTTGGAATATTATCACAAATATCTTCAGCGACA
>JAFUNA010000034.1 GCA_017473165.1 Clostridia bacterium
GTAATTCTGAATTACATAGCACAACCGCCACAGAGGAAAATCACCTGAATAATCTGTCCACTTGCCGGGGATATTACCGTAACCGTCACGGCGGGGAACCTGAATGAACTGCCACACCGACCACGCATACGATTCCCATATAAGCTGAAGAAAAACATCATCGTTAATCAGATAATTATATTTATCCGTGTAAAGAACATCATACGGATTTCTCGGAATATCAAGATAATCCTTCCGTTTTATTACAAGTTCTTTGGGCAGAGCATAAAACAACGGAAGCCACGCAAGATAACTATCCTGCGGAATCGTAACTATCTGATTCTGGAGTTTAACGATATAACTGAAATTAGGGTTGTCCGATATAATTGCATCACCACACTACGAAGAATTTTTATTCTCCCACTTATAAAGGAGCGAAACCAAATAAATTTTTCCTGAAATTTAAATAATTTACATTTTGTTAAAAATTATCAGTGCTTCAGAAAACACCCACTCACTTTATATGGAATGAAAGCAGATATATTTTTCCTACAAATTCAAAAAAATTAAAAAATATTTGCCCTCACTTATTATGGAGTAAAAATGCAAAAATTTTTCCTGAAAATTGACGAAAAAATAAAAATATTTTAATTTTAATAACAAACAAATGTTCGTTAATATTTTATATTAGTTTTTCCACGGTGTCAATAGGTGAAACAAAAAAGTTGTCCTTATTGTTTTCAGTATGATATAATTGTAGAAAATAAAAATACTGAGAGTTTTCATAATTTTTTCCGTCTAACAGATGAAAGGCAATAACCACACGCTTTTCGGAAAGGAGCAAAATCAATGGATAATGGTGCAAGTAGCTACCGCCGTTTCCTTGATGGTGATGACAAAGGAATAGTAGAAATAATCAAAGAATATAAAGACGGTTTGATTCTTTACATAAACGGTTATGTGAACAACATTTTTATCGCAGAGGATTTAATGGAAGAAACCTTTTTTAAATTAGCAACCAAACGACCTCGTTTTTCTGGGCAGAGTTCATTCAAAACTTGGCTTTATACAATTGCTCGCAACGTTGCTCTCGATTATTTAAGACACACATCAAAGTATTCTTTCGATTCTATTGATGCTTACAGCGACTATTTATCGGAAGAATCAAATGTTGAAAAAGAGTATCTTGTTAAAGAACAAAAAATTTTGCTTCATCAAACAATGCGTAAATTAAAACCTGAGTATTTTCAAGTTTTGTATTTGATTTATTTTGAGGAATTTTCCAACACTGATGCTGCAGTAATAATGAAAAAGAATAAACGTCAGATTGAAAATCTTATTTACAGAGCAAAAGGCTCATTGAAATCAGAACTCAAAAAGGAGGGTTTTGAATATGAAGAATTATAAGGAAATTGCTGATAATGTTTTATCACGCAGAGATAAATATGACGAAGAGCAAATAGCAAAGAAAAAGAAAATGATTCGTATTTCATCCATTGTAAGTTGTTTTGTTGTCGTTGGTGTTTTAGGTATAGGATTTTGGAAAGACGGTTGGATTGATTTCAATTCTCTCTCGTTAGCAAATCCTTCGTCACAAGAAGGTAATAATGTTGAATCTACACACAACAATTACCAAGAATCATCAACTATTATGAACTCAACTCAAGATCAAACTGTAACTCAAGCAATTATTCCTTCAAAAGAGCAATCAACATCAGGATATAATTCAGAAACACCGCCTGCTGGAGGTTCATTTTCAGACGGTGGTGTCGGCAGCTTGTGGTGTATACCTGCTCTGCCCTTTGACAGAAGTATTGCGCTCACCGGAGAAGCTATAACCGACAAAGAAGCAAAAGCATATTTTGAGATAAACGGCAACAGTATTATCAGCAGTTTAGCCTCAAGCGGAACTCCTGTAGACAACATCAAAATATCGGAAAAGGGTTATAGCCATGTTTATTACGATGGAACAGAAGGAAAATCTTTTGAAATAAGACAGAATTACCGTGACTATCTTGTTTACAACAGTGATAAACTTATTGCTATAATTACTCTCTTTAAAGAAAATGGTGAAATCTATAATACTCCTATGTTTGGCGCAAAATGGTTTGACGATTACGGCAAGTATCTCGAAGAACACAAAGGAGAAAAACTGGTCTATGTATATGCTTCTTTTTATGAAATAATTATTGCTCCTGATAACACATATTTTAATCCTATGGGAATTGACGATAATTCTCTCGGAATGGATATTACAGGCATATATTTGGATGGTGTTGAAAATCCTTATGATATGTTTTATCACGAATTGGCAACTTATATACCGTAAATAAAATTGCTGTGAAATATCTTTATACGATATAATAATTAATCCCGTTAATGGACAGTTTCCATTAGCGGGATTTTTTTGACTTATCTCAAAAGAATACTATAATAAATGTGAGACTTTTTTCGTTCCTATACGACTAACAGATGAAAGGACAACAACAATTCTCCCTTTCAGGAAGGAGCAAATCAATGGATAACGGTGCAAGTAGCTACCGCCGTTTCCTTGATGGTGATGATAACGGAATAATTGAAATCGTTAATAATTACAAGGATGGTCTTATTCTTTATTTAAACGGTTATGTAAACAATATATTCATTGCCGAGGAATTGACGGAAGATACATTTTTTCGACTTATAACAAAAAAGCCGAAATTTTCAGGTAAAAGCACATTCAAATCTTGGTTATATGCTATAGGCAGAAATATAGCCGTAGACTATATAAGGCATAACTCTAAAATGTTAAATGCACCTGTAGAAGATTTCGAGAATTATCTGACAGAGGAGCAAAACCTTGAAGAATCATATATAAAGGAAGAACGCAAAATTGTTGTTCATAAAGCTCTTTATAAACTTATGCCTGAATACAGAAATGTGCTTTGGCTTGTGTATTTTGAAAAATTTTCAAACAAAGAAACAGCAATCGTTTTAAAGAAAAGCGAACGCCAAATAAAGAATCTTTTATATCGTGCAAAAAAATCTTTGAAATCAAAACTTGAAAAGGAGGGTTTTGAATATGAAGAGTTCTGATGAAATGGTTAAAAGCTTGTTTGAACGCAGAAAGCAATATATCTCAGAACAAAACAAAAAAAGAAAAAATACAATAAAAATATCTGCTTCGCTTGCGGCTTGTTTCACTGTGATAGTGGTGGCAGCAATAGTTGCCGGTCCGTTATTATCAGATAGCCGAAACATTGCACCTTCTGTCGGCAATGAAAATGTTATTTCATCTGTAAATAACGAAACTACTGATTCTTCGATAAAAAATGAGAATACTCTGTCTGATGAAAAAAATCATAATATGCTTAATGATGAGGAAATACAAATTTCATTGTTTAAGGCTTCAGCGTTAGACCCGAATTTGGATTATTATGGTGAAGATGAATTGCAACACGTAGATGTTATTTTGCAAGGGAATCGTTTATATGAACAAATCCCTGAAAGTGAATACACATCTTACGGAATCGAAAAAACTTTACAGAAATCAGATTTCGGCGAATTTATAGGTTCAATCACCGAGATTGGACCGTATTCGGAAGATGTTCTTTCAACTCCCTGTTCACAAGAACCAGCTATTGCAGGCTGTGAAGTTTTTTACTATCAACCTGTAAACTGCGATGCAGTTATTATAGTTCGAGGAAAAGGTCATTGCAGTTTATTCCGTTTTACGAATTTCACAGAAGAAGGATTCAGCTATTCCGATAATTACAAGGTGTTCAATGTTCTTTCTGCTGATGACATTGCCAGAATTGACTATCAAATAGAAAAGCCTGACGGAACGCTGATTGTAAAAAAGAGTGAAGGCAGTATCACGGATATATCTGATATTCAATCTTTTTTCAATATCACTATGGCATTAAAGCCTTATATCAGAGAAAATGCTTTGTCGGGCGACCCCGAATGGTTGAATGAGGCAAGAGAGAAATATAAGCAAAGCGGCATTGATAATCAAGTATATGTCGAAGCATCTGTTGTTCTGAAAAACGGTTTGGTTATGGATTTTTCTTATCAGCCTAATCTCGGAACAGGTTATATTCCCGGACACTTCTTTTTGTCTGAAAACGATAATGACATTATGAGAAAGATGTTTCAGGAGTAAAAATCATATTTTATGAAATTCAAAATTAAAATACTGTGTATTGTGTGTTGCTGTTTATCGTTAAGTTTTGTAGTGGGTTGCCAAATACGCAGTCAGAATATGACTGTTGAAACATCGTATGTTCAAAGTACCGAAGCAGTTTTTGCGGAATTTGAAACTTCAAAGCTTAATGTTTCCGCAACAACAATATTTCAAAAGCCTATTACAACAGTCGGCATAACCCAAACGACCGCTTTATCTATAACGGTAGAAATATCAACGGTTCCTGCAACATCAGAAACTAATTCCGTAACAATGCAAAACTCGGTTTCAGCAACTTGTGCGGGTCTTTATAATGCCAAAACAATGGAATGTCTTTACGAGAATTCTGTTGATAACAAGATATACCCTGCAAGTCTGACAAAGATTGTAACTGCTTGTACGGCTCTTAAGTATATTTCACCCGACACGGTATTTACCGTTGGAACAGAACAAAGGCTTGTTCCAAAAGGTTCAAGCCTTTGCTTGATTAAACCGGGACACAGATTAAATCTTCGTGACTTATTAACGGGTATGCTTATGTGTTCAGGCAACGATGCAGCTTATACCGTTGCCGTAAATGTGGCAAGAGAAGTTTCAGGAAATACCGATATGAGCGATTACGAAGCGGTTACATATTTTACAAAATTGATGAATGATTTTGCTGTCAGTATCGGTGCAGTAAACAGTAATTTTCTGAATCCCGACGGATGGGATATTGAAAACCAATATTCAACGGTTTATGATTTAGCATTGATTTCGGCCTATGCTATTCAGACAGACGAAATACGAAATATTGTTTCGCGTCAAAGTAAATATGTTGTATTTGCTTCGGGTGAAAATATTACTTGGCATAACACAAATGCTTTGTTGCAACCTGACAGCAAATATTATTTACCGCAAGCTGTTGGTTTAAAAACAGGAACAACCGCAAAGGCAGGAAACTGTTTGATTGCTGTTGTTGATATTGATGGTGGTGAATATATCGCTGTTGTAACCGGATGTAAAAGTAATGAAGAACGATATGAGTCGGTCCACGAACTCATAAGACTTATAAAGTAATAAACGCCACCATTTTATATGCGTTAAAAATGTACCTCCCCATTGGTATTACTATGCCAAGTAAAAGGTACATACAAAGGCTAATTTAAAAAGTATAATTTCATTTGCACTGACAAAAAGATAGCCGACAACACCATTTAAAACGATGTTGTCGGCTGAAATTTTATCTCATATCAGATAATGGAGTATAGTCTGTATTATTTTGCAGATATTCTTCCATCTTGCCACTTAACAGCAATTCAACATAGCTTAACGGTTCGTTGTAGATAAGATAATCAAGTTCTGTTGTTTCGTACATATTGTTTGCGTATTCGTTTTCAACTGCATCGCAGTCGATTGACACCATAGAGCCGTCGGTTAATTCTACTTCAACGCAGGCTGTATCGATGTTGAACTCACAAGATTTAATACAATTCATATAGATAATCTCCTTGGTTACTATTAAAATTATAATACCGCCTGTATTCCTGTTAGGAATCAGACGGCGTTTTCCGTTTGCACCGTGAAACCGTCAGCTAACATTGATAGGTTTTCTAATAGTTCCTTATCACTATTAACTCAACGGTTCCAAGGGTTCTTTTCTTTTTGGGGAATAATCTCAAGATTTTAATGTTTTGTCAACAATCAAGCAAAACCATAGATTCGGCGGTTAAACCGAATCTGTGGTTTTAATCAAATGCCTGAGTGTTGCCGGTGTGTGTTATCAGCCTTGCCTTACAGACATATACCATATGCCGAAAGGGCGGAATTTTGTATTAAATCTATATATCTTTATTGCGTTTTCAATATTTTTATCGGATGCTTCGGGTTGGCTTGTATTGTGTTTTCACCGAAAACAACATTTTCTGTATTTATCTCAACCTCGGGATAAATGATTTTATCAGCTTGCGATACGGTATCAAAACAAAGCTTTGAGTTTTTGAAATCTGTGTTTTTAAGCGTTATGTTCTCCGAAGGATAAGTTGAATGCAGCAGAATGTCCACGTCATTTTCAAGAACGATGTTATCAAGTGTGATTCCGCTTTGAGGCGTGCAAACGCAGCCGGGATAACAGCTTCGTGCATAGGTGTCATAATTAAGACTTATCGCTATGCCAATATCACGCTTTTTCTGAAGTGAGCAATTTCGTATTGTTATGTTGCGGCAACCGCAGTTCAATTCTTCCGTATTACGCACAGCAACCCAATTTATACCGTCATATTCCGCAATACCTTTTTCTTGGCAAGGCGGAGTGTGGGAAGTATAAAGCTTCCCGTCTTTCGGATTCATCAGAACACGGTATGTTTTGCCGTTAACCGCAACGGTATCCGAGTGCTGAACCTGCATACCTTTTTGCCATCTGCACCATGCGCCGCCAAGAATTCTGCAGAAAAAGCCTGTTGTTGTATTATCGTCAAGATCAACGCAGTTTTCGATTATTCCGTTTTCAATCCAGCCTACATGAGTATTTGAAGTTGCGTAATCAAAAGCGTTGAGTGCTATGGGGTCATCGAACGTGCGGAACTTGCCGTTACTGATAACAAATCCGTCGCCCCATCCCAGATGAACCCCGTCTTTGTTTCCCGTTATGTATAAATCGTTAAGCACGATGTTTCTGAATGCGCTGACCTGAATTGCATAATCCTTTTCAAGCAATCCGTGGCACTCAAATTTGTCAATTTTCAAGTTTTCAACATAAATCATTGCAACCTGTGCACGCAAGCCTGCAATGCGGCTGTTTACACCAAAGTCGTTGCTTTCAACACCGTTACATTCAAGATGCAGACCGATAATTTCAATGTTTCGGTTGTATTCGCCGTTAATCGCACCTTTATTGATAAACGCATTGCCGTTAATGCCTGTCACGCTCGCTTCACGCTGAAGAATAACTCCTTCACGGAACACAAGCTTTGTGTTATCACCGATTTCAATTTGTTCGGAAATTTTGTAAATACCCGAAGCGGTAATTTCAATTACTCCGCCGATGTCAATCGCTTTTTGAAGAGCTTCGGAGTTTTTATATGCGTTGTTTTTAGGTAAAAAACCGTATTCGTTAGCGTTAATCATAGCTTTTATCCTACAAATTCTTGTTTGTTTATCTGTTCGATATATTGGGATTTGCAGAGTTACACCTCATCCACCGCAAGCGGTCCTATGTAGCCTTCAGAAACATGGTCGCCTTGCCTTCCTTGGAGCGTCGGCAATTCTCCCTGTTTCTTCACCTCAGCACCTCACTTTATCCGCCACCGGCGGCGTTTCGGTGCTTCGCCCCCTCAAGGGGAAGGCTTATAACGGCTTCTCCTCGAGGAGAAGCTGTCACGAAGTGACTGATGAGGTAAAAAAATCCATATAGATATATCATATCACGGGAGGTTTTTGCTGTCAACTTTATGCTGCTAATCATATGCCGTTTAACGGTTTGTAAAAGGCGGAGTTTAAACATAATATAACAAAAAATATTCATTTAATTGTGCCGACTGTGATGTGTTTATAATCGGAAAACCATACAGGCGGCGGAGCGATAATGTTATTTGACTTTATTCGGATATTTATTTATAAGATTTGAAAAAGAAACGGTTCTCCATAACAATTTTTTAAACCGAAAAAAGGGACAGAATGCTGTTAAAAACAGTTTCATTTATAGCTTTGATAATTCTTGCGTTTACCCCGTCTGTCGCCATGCCCGAAAAGCCCGATGTGCTTGTTGAAACGCTTAATAATTTAAGCTAAAACAGAGCAAGAGGTCTGCTTCTGCAGTCATCAAACGGACTTTGAGAGAACAACCGATTTTATAAAACAATGGCACAGGCGATAAAGGTTGTTATGGATATTGAGCCCACTCTCTGGCAGGAGGGCACGGGCGTTGATAATCTTATCATCCGCAGCAACACTTTTGAAAAATGCAACTTCAGCGACTGGGGAGCGGTCATTGAAATCGGCACAAATATTGCAGGCAAATCTGCCGAAACCGCCGTTTTTACAAATGTTGAAATAACCTCAAACAAATTCACCGATATTCCGTCAAGGCTTATGAGGGTGAATAATGTAAACGGTCTTGTTTTCAGCGGAAACACCGTTGACACGGGTGAATTCTTTGATAAAACAAATCTGCAGGGTAAAAATTATTTTGACAAATACTGCAATAATATTGATTATTCCGATAATGAATATACCGACGGCGGTTTCCTTGACGGTAAAAAAATAGCCCAAACCGACAGCGTATCGGTCTGGGCGGAGGTTAACTCGCAGTTTTAAAGAATTTTGTGCTCTGTTAAATAATAATTTGTGATTTACACCTTATCCATCGCAAGCGGTTTTCGGATTGCTTGCGGTGGTTTTGATTTATGCTCCCGCCGATGAATGCAAACATAATTTTGATAAGTAAAATTTTCAAAGGCACTTGAACAAATGTTTTTTGTTTGGTATAATACTTTTATATTCATGAAAGGCAAGGATTTTATATGTCGGCACCTTTAGCGGACAGACTCCGCCCAAAAAAAATTGACGATATTATCGGTCAGCCCCATCTGCTCGGTGAGGGCAAGCCTTTGCGTAACATAATCGAATCGGGTGAGCTGCCCAACATGGTTTTTTACGGACCTCCGGGCGTAGGTAAAACCACCCTTGCAAGCATCATTGCAAAAACAACAGACCGTCATCTCGTTAAGCTCAACGGCACAACGGCGGGCACATCCGATATCAAAGAGGTTGTTGCAAAGCTTGATACTTTTATAGCACCCAACGGAATTTTGCTTTACCTTGACGAAATTCAGTATTTCAACAAGAAACAACAGCAGGTTTTGCTTGAATACATTGAAAACGGTGCAATTACGCTTATTGCGTCAACAACCGAAAATCCTTATTTCTATGTTTACAGTGCAATTTTAAGCCGTTCAACCGTCTTTGAATTCAAGAGCGTAACTCCTTCGGAAGCCGAAAAGGCGGTGAAGAGGGGATTTGAATTCATCGGCAACGACAGAAACGAAATCTACGAGATTGAGGACGGCGTTGTTTCGCACATTGCAACCGCAAGTGCGGGGGATGTCAGAAAAGCCATAAACAGCGTTGAGCTTTGCGTGCTTTCGGCAAACACCGTTGACGGCAAAAAGAAAATCACCCTCGAAAGTGCAAAATCGCTGACCCAGAAAAGTGCAATGCGATATGACAAAGACGGCGACGAGCATTATGATATAATTTCTGCTTTTCAGAAATCCATGAGGGGCTCCGACCCCGATGCGGCGGTGCATTATCTTGCAAGACTGCTCGAAGCGGGGGATTTGCCGTCTGCCTGCAGAAGGCTTATGGTCTGTGCCTGCGAGGATGTCGGGCTTGCATACCCGCAGATAATTCCCATTGTCAAATCCGCAATCGATGCGGCGAATATGCTCGGTCTTCCCGAGGCGAGAATTCCCCTTGCCGATGCGGTTATACTTGTTGCAACGAGCCCGAAATCCAACACGGCGTACGGTGCAATCAACTCCGCAATGGCTGATGTTGCGGCAGGCAGAACGGGACCCGTACCCCGTCAGCTGCAGAATATGCACTATGACGGCGAGGACAATCCCAACAAAGGACAGTTTTATAAATATGCCCACGATTTTCCCGGCCATTGGGTTGACCAGCAATATCTGCCCGATGCTCTGAAGCACAAAAAATACTATGAATTCGGCGACAACCGAAACGAGCAGGCAGCAAAGGAATACTGGGCAAGATTAAAGAAAAAATGATTGTAAAATAAAAACGGAGATGCTTCGCAAAATGAAGCATTCTCCGTTTTGTGTTTTCAGAACGCAAACATGAATCTGCCGCCGGGAGCAACGTCGCCGTTTTGGTAGAAATCCATAATATCGCCGTCGGTCTGCATATTATCGGAAAGCTTGAAATTGAAATGAACCTCGTCGCCGTCGGAAAGTCCGAGTGCACTTCTCGGCACGGAAAGCTGCATGATATTGCCGCTGACGGTGTATTCCGCCGTGCCCGTTTCCTCAAAATTCCAGCCGCCCGAGGATTTTTCAACTTTCAGAGTAGTTTTGTCTGCGGAATTTCTGTTGATGATATACTCAAAGCCTTCCCAGTTGGGGGAATTTCCCGTGAAATCCGTGTCGATGAGAATTCTCATCCATGCAGGGTCGGTGTGGGGCGTGATTAAGTTGGCTGTGTGAATTCTGAAATAAACGTTTTTGCTGTCATAGGTGACCTTGACGCTTCTGAAATCGTTACGCATGGTGTTGTTTTCGTAGTGCAGACCAACCCAGCCGTCAGCATCTCTTTTGCGGGTGCTGCGTATATAATGGAAATATTCGTTTTTGACGGAATCCCATTGGCTGTCGTCACCGCTGATATCGATTGTTGTGCCGCCGCTTGTTTCGGCTGGCTTGGTGACACCCTTGAATCTGCGGATGTTGGCACAAAGCTGATAGTAATAATGGTCCTTCATGGCTCCTGCAGAGGGCTCGATGTCACGGCTGTATTCATCACAGAATTGGTCGGGGAATGCGTTTTCCGTGCCGCTCCATGTGTCGTGTCTGCCCGCAATCCATTCATTCCAGCCCGTAACAAAAATGAAATCGGGGTCGCATTCGATTGCGTAATCCCATTGCTGCTGGAAATTAAGACCGTAGAGCATTGAATTTTCGGTTGACGAATCAACGGTTACGGTTTCGCCGTTCTTTTGATATGAATAGGAGTAGTTGCCGTGGGTGAAGCTTCTGCCCTGAACGTTACCGCCGTTGTTCATGGCAACAAGCTGACCGTCAGCGGCATTCTGTGCAACGGATACGCACATCTGCTCGGGATTTCCGAAAAGGGATGTTCCGAATTTTGTCTGGGGATAGTCGCTGCACCAGCCCCAGGTTTTTTTTGTTATGAAATAGTTGTCGTCAAAATATGAGGGAACGTTTTCCTTGAAGGTGAAGAAATCCAGAATTTCTTTTTCTTCGGGGAGTGACTTATCAAGAGCACCCGAATGTGCCATAATCAGCGGTTTATTGTCCCACATAAACCAAAGATGCTGATATCTGCCTTTTGAATAAATGTTGTTATAAAGGTCATGCAGGGATGTGTTTGCATCTTCCGAAGCACTGAACGGGAGCATGAACGCAACCTGCGGAACATTCACATCCTCGCTTATTGCCTCGTCAAACACCTTGAAAAGCGTTTCGTAGGCGGGCTGCCATGTGTAAGTGCCGTTGGTGCAGTCAAAAATTATAACGTCAACGCCTGCATCGGCAATCATTTCTGCGTGCTTTCTGACAACGTATTCGTCGAGATTCTGATAATAGCCGAAAAGCGGTTTGTTCCAATGGTAGGGCTTGCCGCTCGGAGTGTTTTCCCATACGGGATGCGAAAAGTCACGCACCGCCTCGGGATTCTTTTCGAGAATTTCCGTTACGTTGTCGGCTTCAAATTCCGATGCGAAGTTGTAATGCCATGTCCAGTAAAAAAGACCCACAAACTTTCTGTTGTCGGTTTCGCCGACCTCTTCATATGTCGGCAGACTTCTGCCGAGTCCGTCAACCGCAACCCACGTGTCGGGCTTTACCTTGTCGTAAACATTATCGTTGATATTATCCGTACCGCAAAATATAAGTGACGGAAGCATGAAAAATGCGGTGAAAAATGAAACGATTGCTCTGATTATATCCGACATGGCTTATTCCTCCTTTTTACGGTTTAATTATAGATTTTTGTCAGAGGAATGTCAACAAAATATGCCTTGTTCGGCTGTCATAATTTACAAACCGCATCTTAATTTCTGTTCATTCTGCGAATTGAATTTTTGTGCTTGCTGAATATAATTATAATTGTAATAAAAATAAAAGGAGCATTATTTATGGCTGTTTTATCAAAAATCATCAGCATTGTTATGATTATTCCCGCACTTTTCGGAATTTATATAAACGACAAAAAAGATACAAATGAATCGTATCTTGAAAAGATTGCACAGGTTGAGTATGAAAATACGGTTGAAACTGCCGTTGCACAGACCGAGCTTTATGACATGATTTATGACCATTTCAATTCGCCTCTGCCCGAGGGAAAGACCGAAAAGAAGGCAATTGTTATCGGCTATGACGGTTGCCGTGCAGATGCGTTGACTCTTACGGAAAATAATTTCAGCGGTATCAACAAAATGCTCGGAAACGGTGCGTCGCTGAAGCTTGCGTATTGCGGAGGTGTCAACTATCCCGCAGAAAACACGCAGGATACCTCAACCGCACCCGGCTGGTGCTCTGTTTTGACAGGCGTTTGGGCAGACAAGAACGGTGTAACGGGTAACGGCATAACGAAAACAATGGAATACAAAACCCTTATGACATCTCTGACAGAAGAAAAGGTTATTGATTCCGCAAGCTTCATCACCTCGTGGAACGGTCACTTTGAAACGGATAATTCCACATACAAGCTTGAAAAAGCATATTGCGAGGAAAAGGGTCTGAATGTCAGATTTAATTATTGTATTGAGGATACCGCATCCGCAAGAACGGCAATAAAAGACATCAAGAGCGATGACTGTTCCGACTTCATCTTTGCGATTTACGAGGGCACAGACCATGCGGGGCATACATTCGGATTCTCGTCAAATAATCCCATCTATCGTGCAGGATTCAGGCTCAATGATATCCTTGCTTACAGAACGCTTGAGGCAATTGAAAGCAGAGATACATATGAATCCGAGGATTGGCTTATAATTCTTACGTCAGACCACGGCGGATTTGAAACAGACCATGGCGGACCCTCGATTCAGGAGAGAATGATTTTTATTCTTACGAACAAATAATTTACAGAGAGGAAAATATTATGGCAATTATAGCAATTTTAAGCGATATTCCCTATTACATCGCAGCTCTTGCCGAAAAGCTTTTCGGAGCTGATTTATCGGCGGTGCTTGACGGCTGCAACGGCGTTATATCGCAGATTTTTGATGCGATTGAAAAAATCCTCTGATTCTTAAAACCAATAAAAATGGCTTGTATAGGTTGAATTTGCCCATACAAGCCATAATTTTTTTGTTTATTTGCCGAACATCATAAGCAGGAAGCCTGCTGCAACGGCTGAACCGATAACGCCCGCAACGTTGGGACCCATGGCGTGCATGAGAAGGAAGTTTGTGGGGTTATACTTTCTACCCTCAACCTGTGCAACACGGGCTGCCATGGGAACGGCTGAAACACCCGCTGAACCGATGAGGGGATTGATTTTGCCGCCTGTAACAACATAGAGGAGCTTTCCGAAAAGAAGTCCGCCGATTGTTGAGAATGCAAATGCGACAAGTCCGAGAATAACAATTTTGATTGTATCAAACTTAAGGAACTCCGTGCCGTTGGTGGTTGCACCTACGGTAACGCCGAGCATGATTGTTACGATGTTGGTCAGTGCGTTCTGTGCGGTGTCGCTGAGTCTGTCGGTAACTCCGCAAACCTTGAGAAGGTTGCCGAACATGAGCATACCGATAAGAGGAGCGGCATCGGGAATGAGAAGCGAAACAACAACGAAAACAACAACGGGGAAGATAATCTTCTCTGTTTTGCTTACGGTACGCAGCTGCTTCATTTCAACCTTTCTTTCCTTCTCTGTTGTGAGAAGCTTCATGAGAGGAGGCTGAATGAGGGGGATGAGTGCCATGTAGGAATATGCCGCAAGAGCGATTGGGCCGAGAAGGTGACCTGCAAGCTTTGAGGCAACGAGGATTGCCGTGGGGCCGTCTGCACCGCCGATGATTGCAATTGAAGCTGCTTCCTGGGGAGTGAAGCCGAGCAGGATTGCAATAACAAATGCAATGTAGATACCGAGCTGTGCGGCTGCACCGAGAAGAAGGCTTACGGGGTTTGCAAGAAGGGGACCGAAGTCGGTCATTGCACCGATTCCGAGGAAGATGAGGCAGGGGAAGATTGAGCTCTTGACGCCTGCGTAAATCAGTCGCAGAACACCCGAATCATACCAATGAGCACCTTCAACGATGTTTGATGTGTCCATAAGACCCGTGGGGTCATCCATAAGACCCGCACCGGGCATATTTGCAAGAAGAATGCCGAATGCGATGGGAACAAGCAGAAGGGGCTCAAACTTCTTGACAATGGCAAGATAAAGGAAAACAACGGAAACAAGAATCATTACCGCATTCTGCCATGTGAGAAGAGCGAAACCCGAGCTTTCCCAGATTCCTTTTAATATTTCTGTGATAAACTCCATAGAAAATCACCTTAACCGATAACTGCGAGAACTGCATCTGTTTCAACGGTTGAGCCCTTTGAAACAAGAATCTGCTTAACTGTGCCTGCACAGGGAGCAACGATTTCGTTTTCCATCTTCATTGCTTCAAGGATGATGAGAACGTCGCCTGCGTTAACGGTTGAGCCTACTGCCGTGTTAACGGAAAGGATTGTGCCGGGCATGGGAGCTGCGATTTTTGTTCCGTCTGCGGGAGCTGCTGCAACGGGTGCTGCGGGTGCAGCCTCGGGAGCAGGAGCTGCTGCAGGAGCGGGTGCAGCAACAGGTGCGGGAGCTGCAACAGGTGCAACGGGAGCTGCTGCAACGGGTGCGTCTGTTACGTTCATGATAACTGCCTGGGTTTCTTCAACCTCTACTTCGTATGCTTTACCGTTAAGATTTACAACATATTTCATAATAATTATTCCTCCACTTTTTTGATTGATTTGAAGTTGAGCCTGTTAAGCGGAATACCGCTTTCATTGCTGACGATTGCCATAATTGTTGCCGCTGTGCGTTCATCAACGTCAACGAGCTCGGTTATGCCTTTGATTAACCTGAAAGCAAGTCTTTCAAGAGGAATACCGCTCTGATTGCTTACAAGAGCCATAACAACTGCGGCGGTGGGTTCGTCAACGTCAATAAGCTGAATGCCGTTTGCCGTGCCGTAAGAAACAGCGGGAGCTGCGGGTGCAGCGGCGGGAACGGGAGCGGGAACAACTGCTGCTGCGGGAGTTGAACCGGTTTCGGGTTCTTCGGAATTATTGTCTGTAAGCTTGCTTTCGATTGATCTCATTATCTTTGAAATGCCGAGAATGAGAACGGTAATCAGAGCAAGTTCGGCAATAACAACTAAAATACCTGCAACGGCAACGAGCAATGTTTCGGGCATGGTTAAAAATTCTTTATCTGCAAACATATTCGTCACCCTCAGTCAATTCTCTTGATTGTGTAAGCGAATGTGTTCTTTCTGTCGGCTTCACGCTTTTCAAAGAATGCCTCTGCCTGGGTGGGGAATGCAATATATGAAAGAACGTCTTCTTCGCAGGTTGCCTTGTCGCCGAGATAAGCCTTTGCTTCTTCCATGCCGGGAGCAAGAGTGTCTGCAAATCTGCCGGTGAAGGGCTTTTCGTCGCCGAGAACGAGCTTCTGGAGCTCTTCGCTGACCTTGCCTGGAGCCTGTCCGTATTCACCCTTGATATAGCTCTTGACTTCCTTTGAAATGTTCTTGTATCTTTCGCCTGCAAGAACGTTTGCGGTTGCCTGAACGCCAACCATCTGGCTCATGGGAGTTACGAGGGGAGGATAGCCGAGGTCTTCACGAACTCTGGGAGTTTCAAGAAGAACTTCGTCAAGCTTGTCGAGCTTATTCTGTGCGGTGAGCTGTGCAACAAGGTTTGAAAGCATGCCGCCGGGAATCTGATATATGAGAGCGTCGGTCTGTGTGCCCATAACAACGGGGTTGAGAAGACCGCTGTCAAGTGCCTTTGCACGGATGGGCTTGAAGAAATCGTTGATTTCCTTGCAAACCTTTTCGTCAACGTCAACCTCATAGCCGTACTGCTTGAGAGTGTAAACAAGAGTTTCGGTTGCGGGCTGTGAAGTACCGCCCGAGAAGCATGAAATTGCGGAGTCAATAACGTCTGCACCTGCTTCAACGCACTTGAGAAGTGTCATGAAGCCAAGACCTGTTGTTGAGTGAGTGTGAACAACGATGGGAACTTTAACGTTAGCCTTGAGAGCCTTAACGAGGTCATAACCCTCTTTGGGGCTCATGATGCCTGCCATATCCTTGATGCAGATTGACTGAACGCCGAGAGCCTCAATCTGCTTTGCAAGCTTAACGTAGTTGTCAAGGTTGTGGATGGGGCTGATTGTGTAGCAGATTGTACCCGATGCGTGAGCACCGCATTTGAGGGTTTCGTCAACCGCTACTTCGATGTTGCGAACGTCGTTGAGAGCATCGAAAATTCTGATGATGTCGATGCCGTTTTCAACGCTCTTTCTGATGAAGGCACGGACAACATCATCGGGATAATGCTTGTAGCCGAGAAGGTTCTGACCTCTGAGGAGCATCTGGAGCTTGGTGTTGGGGCAAGCCTTTCTGATGTTGCGGAGTCTTTCCCAGGGGTCTTCGTTGAGGTAGCGAAGGCAGGAGTCAAAGGTTGCTCCGCCCCAGCACTCGAGAGAATAGTAGCCTGCCTTATCAAGCTTTTCAAGAACGGGCTTGAAATCCGAGAAGGGCATTCTTGTTGCGATAAGGGACTGGTTTGCGTCTCTGAGCACGGTTTCTGTGAAATTAACTTTCATAAAACTCATGTTCCTTTCTGTATGATTGAAATAATTATAAACGTGATTAGAAGCCGATGCGTGCTGCGATGTAATCCTCGAGAGCATCGATTGAAATTCTTTCCTGCTGCATTGTGTCACGGTCACGGACTGTTACGCAGTTGTCTTCGAGCGAATCAAAGTCAAATGTGATGCAGATGGGAGTGCCGATTTCGTCCTCACGGCGGTATCTCTTGCCGATTGAGCCTGTTTCGTCAAAGTCAACCATGAACTTCTTCTGGAGCTTTTCGTAAACCTTGAGGGCATCGGGTGAAAGCTTCTTTGAAAGGGGAAGAACGGCTGCCTTATAGGGAGCAACGGCGGGGCTTAAGTGAAGAACAACTCTTGTGTCGTTCTTTTCAGCATCGATAACCTCTTCGTCATATGCTTCGCAGAGAAGGGCAAGAACCGTTCTGTCAAGACCGTAGGTTGATTCGATGATGAAGGGGATATATTTTTCGTTTGTTTCGGGGTCAAGATAATCCATCTTCTGACCGCTGTATTCCTGATGTCTTGTAAGGTCAAAGTTGGTTCTGTTGTGAGTGCCGTTGACTTCGCCCCAGCCGAAGGGGAAGAGGAATTCGATGTCGCAGGCTGCCTTTGCGTAGTGAGCAAGCTTTTCGTGGTCATGGAAACGGAGGTTTTCAGCCTTGATGCCGAGGTCCTGATAATACTTCATGCCGTATTCCTTGAAGTAATCGTAAAGCTCGCCGTCTGTGCCTTCCTTGCAGAAGGTCTGGAACTCCATCTGTTCGAACTCGATTGTTCTGAAGGTGAAGTTACCGGGAGTGATTTCGTTTCTGAAAGCCTTGCCTATCTGACCGATGCTGAAGGGAAGCTTTGCTCTCATTGTTCTCTGAACGTTGAGGTAGTTAACATATTCGCCCTGTGCGTTTTCGGGACGGAGATAAATAACGCTCTTGCTGTCGTTTGTAACGCCTCTGAAGGTCTGGAACATGAGGTTGAATTCTCTGATGTCCGTGAAATTGTGTTTGCCGCAATGGGGGCAGGGGATTGAGTTTGCCTTGATGTATTCAAACATTTCTTCCTTTGTCATGCCGTCTGCATGAGCATCGGGGTTGAAGTCATCAATGAGGTTGTCCGCTCTGTGACGCATTTTGCATTCCTTGCAGTCAAGAAGGGGGTCGGAGAAGCTGCCGACATGGCCGCTTGCTTCCCAGACTCTGGGGTGCATGAGGATATCTGCGTCAACCTCGTAGCTGTTCTTTCTTTCCTGAATGAAACGCTTTCTCCAGGTGTCTTTAACGTTGTTTTTCATTCTTGCACCGAGAGGGCCGTAGTCCCAGGTGTTTGCAAGACCGCCGTAGATTTCGCTGCCTGCGAAAATGAAGCCTCTGCCCTTGCAGAGGGCAACGATTTTTTCCATGGTTTTGTCTGTGTTTTTCATCATATCCAAAACTCCCGCCATTATAATATTTATGGTTTAATCATACCTTAATTATACCCCAAAGTCAATATTTACCACACCGAAAAAGGGCAGAAAAAAGACCGCAAAAAGCGGTCTTTTTTGGTGAAATGTGCTATTTATTCTTTTTTCTCTTTTTAACAACAATCGCAATTATTGCAATTACGGCTATAACGGCAACGGCAGCTGCGATAATTGCCGCAACAGGACTGCCCGAAACCATGATTGCCGTCGGACCGTCTGCACCGCCGATGATGCCGATTGAGCTGTCAGCGTTCAAAATCATTTTCAATCTCCCCTTATTTTTCTCTGTTTGCACGGTAATGAGCAAAAATCGTTGCCGCCTGCGAATCGTTAAGCCCCTTGATATTTATTGCCCCGAAGTCGGTTATGATAACAAAAGCGGGGTGGGAATCGCTGCTGTGGCGGGTTGTTCCTGAGCTTATTCCGACGCCGTGCATTCTGATTTTTATTATGTCATCATAGTAAACCGTGAAATGCTTTGTGAAATACGGAATTTTTGCCGGAATTCTGCCTTCGATACAGTTTTTATAAACGGTTATGTAGCATTTTGATGCACAAACAAAACCGAGAATTGTCAAAAGGGCAAGAATGATATCGGCGCAGATAAGTGCAGTCTGAGTTTTGCCGTGTATGGGCAGAATGATAAGCGCGGCTGTAATTGCCGCAGCAAGTGAAAGAGGAACAAAAATAATTCTGTAAAACAGGTTTTTGCCCATGGTGAAAAAATCCTGCTGCTTGCCTTTTTGACGGTCTGAATAATCGGGTTTTGGTTCAAGCGGTCTTGATTTCGGTCTTCCGCAGCCCGTGCAGAGGTTATCGGAAAAACTCATTTTGTCACCGCAGAATTTGCATTTCATGGTTGCTGCTCCTTTTGATTTTTCGGGCAACCACGCAGGGTTGCCTTTACCATACTATCACACATTCGGTTTGCTGTCAATGAAAAAGGCTGAAGGTGCAGCGGGCAAAAAACAAGGCGGCTTGAGTCAAGCCGCCTTATAATTATGTTCATTTTTCGGGCGTTCAAAGAACGCCCCTGATTATGCCGTAAAACTATCTTTCGGTTATGTAACGGTTTTCTTCAAGAATTTCAACCTTACCGTCGGTTATTTTATACTTAATCTTTACGGTTTCGTTTTCAGCTTTGTAATTATCGATAAGTCCGTATTCAACCTCATAATAATATTCCTCGCCTTCCGCAATATCGTCTGCGGTGTGAACGATTGTGAAGGTTTTTGAGGGGGAATGTTCGGCTTTGTAGTGTTCCGTGCGGAAGGTGTAATCCTGATTGTACCAGCCGTATTCACCTTCAATGGGCTGCTGTGCGGTTACGGTGTAATCAAAAGCAAAATATTCATCGGGTGAATAAATTTTCAGCGTGTCAATATAGATTGATTCCAAATCAAGCTCGGATTCGGCATAATATATCAGCTCGTTGCCGTTTGCATCGGTGAATGTGATTTTATATATATCGCCGTAGGAATATTCGGTTTCGGGATAATCCTTTGTTATGAGTCCTTTTGCCAATTCGGCAAAGTAAGCAACCATTTCCATGCCGTTGGTGCTTTTGAAGCTGAAAATCTGCGTTTTGCCGTCAATTTCGGTTTCGACAAGCTCAACAGTTTCATCGGGCACGTCGCATTCCCATACAATGCCTTTTTCGGGCTCGTAGGGAAGAACGACCTGTGTTCTGTCACCGCCCGTTACGGCACCGATGAGGGATGAGCCGATAAGGATAAGAAAGAAAAGAGGAATTATTACGATAATTGTTACCGAGCCCATAAAAACACTCCTTTATTTACAATATCGAATCTGCTTTTTCGGCAAGCTCCATTATGAAATGAAAAATCCCTTTCAAAGCATCTCCGATTTCGGTAACGGTTTCGGGGTTTTCCGCAGCCCAGTTGTTTATTAATCCCGAGAGAGTTTCAAACTGTTCTTCGGGAGAAATGCCCGTAAATTTTTCAATTATAAAATTTACAAACATAACAGGGAGAAAGAGCGGTGTAAGAAGAAAAATTGTAAATACCGCACCCATAAAATCACTCCTTAAAATTTCTCAATAAATTCAACAACATATTCCCGTGCTTCCATAAGAAAATTTTCTGTTTGCATTATTATATCGTAGTTATCCTCCAACCAAATTTCTATCGTATCGGTGTATTCATAGAGCTTTGCCATAAGGTCAAAGTTAAAAACATTCATGGCAATTTCACTCATAAAATACAGCAAAACAGCGGCAGGCATGAATAATAAAACAACAAATACCATAGCAAAAAAACACTCCTTATCTTTCAAGATTGAGCGTAGGGCGGGGGCTTGCTCCCGCCGACGGTTACGGATGAAATCACGGCGGCTTGGGTCAAGCCGCCCTACTTGTCTTAAGTGTTCAGCAAATTAAAAATAGTAACCGGAAAAATTTTCTGAAAGATTTTTTATCAAGGTTTCTGCAAATTCTCCGTTGATAAAATATTTAAATGTTTCTTCGTATGCTTTAAATGCTTCTTCGGTGAAGAAAACATCAAAAAATCCAATGAAATCCGAGGGGTTAAGCATCATTTTGATAATTACATAGAAAGCAAACGGAAGAATAAACGGTGCCAAAAGAACAGATGTGCCCATAAAATCACTCCTTATCTTTCAAGACTGTCAATCATTGTGAACAGGTCGGTGTAGAAATTTTTGGTGGGCTCTGCCTGTGAGTTAAGTCCTATTACCGTGCCGTGGTCGCCCTCTTTTGTGGGTGCAACGTGCCAGATTCCTCTTGCAATTTCAGCATCCTCCGAAGGGAATTCGGTAAATTCCGAATATGGCTCGTTGAAGGGATATCTTGCGGAAACAACGCTGACAAGTCCGTCGTTTTCCTGCCATGTTTCGTCAATTGCAATTCCGCCTGCGGTTGTGCCCTTGAATGAGCCCATTGCCATTGCAAAGGGATAGAGCACGGGGAATATTCCAGCAACGGGCACCTGACCTCTCAAGAATGAGCCTTCCTTGGTTGCCGAATAGGAATATGAGAAATAGTAAACATCCTCAACGGTTTTTATTATTGAGTTGAGCTTTGCCGCACCGTCGGGTGAGAGGTCATAGGCTGCATGGTCGCTGCCCGATTCGGTAACCGCACTGATTGCCGATTTTATTTCAGCGTTTTCGCTGCCGACCTGACTTATGCCGAAGTGGTCAAGCTTGAAATCGTAAACGCTGCTTGAACTCGAGCCGATTTCCGCAACACCGAAGCAAAGCTTTATGAGAAGCTCTGTTGTGTCGCCTATTCCGACAAGCCCGCCGACGGTGTTGAGCACCTCGGTGAGCGATGAGCCGTTATGGGGTGCACAGAGAGCGGTTACGCTGTTGACCCAGTCACCCTTGCCGCCCATGAAAAGAGGTGAGGTTTCCTTGCCTGTTGCAAGCTGTTCCGCTTCGCTGCCGTATTCGAGAAGCGAGGTAAGAAGTCTGACGGTTGCACCGCCGAAGCTGTGACCGATAAGGTTGATTTTTACCCTCTGACCGCCGTTGATTTTATCGCCCCAGCCCTCAAAAAGGGGAGCTGAATATGTTCTGCCGTAGCGTGCGTGGTTATGCTCTTTTGAGTGAGCCTCGCCGTAGTCAACGGTTGTGCCCGTAAGCTGTGCATAAAGCTCGCAGGCTCTGTCCCATGCACTCGAAATCGGACCTACGCTCGGCATATAAACCTCGTAGCCCTCGTTGACGAGATATGATTTGAGGTCGGTTGTACCGCCGCCCCAATACTGAATTGTTTCGTTTATTCCTTCGCTTTCGCCCCAGCCTCCGAGACCGTGGACAAAGACATAGGGATATTTGATTTTGCCGCCGTTGAGCTCCCACCATGCCTCACGGATTCCGCCGTAATACATGGGAATTGCAACCGCCGTAACGGCGATGCAAAGGGCGAGGATTGCGGCAATTATTTTTATGATTTTCTTGCCTTTGCCGTTTCTTTTTTTCTTTTTCATTGGTTTAACCTCCTCTGCGGGCGGCATTTCAACGGGCTCGTCGGGTGTCGGTATGAATGTTTCTGACGGGTCATCTTTGAGTATATAGTCTGTTGAAACTCCGAAAAGCTCGCTCATTGCTATTATCTTATCGGTATCGGGAAGTGCCGCACCCGACTCCCATTTTGAAACGGACTGTCTTGAAACGCCCAGTGCTTCGGCTAAAGCTTCCTGTGAAAGTCCTTTTTCTTTTCTCAATTTTAATATCTTATCGGAAATATTCATGATGTTCCTCCTTCATGCTATGGCTGAATTGTAGCCCGAAATGCGGCAAAATTCAACCAACTCGGGGTTACATTTTAATTATTTTTTATGTAAACCAAAGTTTACATTCCTTGTAAATCAATGTTTCCTGAAAATATAATAACATTTTTATTTTTTATAGTCAATAAGCAGGAGAACTGTGTAAACAGTCAATAAAAAAGACCGCCGAAGCGGTCTATTGAATCATATTAAAAATGCCTTTGCAAGTCCGAAGTAAATTACGAGAGTTACGATGTCAACAAGGGTTGCTATCATCGGACCTGCCATAAGTGCGGGGTCAAGCTTTACAATCTTTGCAAAAATCGGAAGTGAGCAGCCGATGAGCTTTGCAACAACGATTGCAAAAAACATTGCAAGCGAAACAACAAGAAAAACCTCAATTGTTCCTTCGCAGAAAAGATACATCCGCAGAATGTTTGCCGCACCGAGCACAAGTCCGCAAATCGATGCAACACGAAGCTCTTTGAAAACGATTTTGAGATAGTCTTTTATCTCGATTTCGCCAACCGCAAGACCGCGGATTATCAGCGTTGAAACCTGGCTGCCTGCGTTACCGCCCGTGCCCATGAGCATGGGCATTGAGGCTGTGAGTGCAACAAATCCAGCAAGCAGGGTTTCGTAGCCCTCAATGATTTTGCCCGTAAAGGTTCCCGAAATCATGAGAATCAGCAGCCAGAGAATTCTGTTTCGGGCAAGCTTGAAAACTCCTGTTTTGAGGTATTCGTCATCCGACGGAGCAAGCAATGCCATCTTTTCGAAGTCCTCTGTGGTTTCTTCTTCGATAACGTCAACGATATCGTCAACGGTGATGATGCCCACAAGACGGTTTTCGTTGTCAACAACGGGTACGCTCAAAAGGTCGTATTTTTTAACAATTTCCGCAACATATTCACGGTCATCGAGAGTGTTGACGGAAATAAGCTGTGCATCGTCCTCCATGATGTCGCCAACAAGGGCATCGGCATCGCAAAGAAGCAGCGAAAGCAGGGGGATGCTGCCAAGCAGATGATGCTCACGGTCGATGCAGTAGCAGGTGTAGACGGTTTCCTTGTCTACGCCTGTTTTTCTTATTTTTTCGATTGCTTCGGCAGCGGTGAGCGAGGTGCGAAGATGCACCATTTCGATTGTCATAAGGCTGCCTGCACAGTCATCGGGATATTTGAGAAAGCGGTTGATGAGCTTTCGAGTTTCGGGGTCGGAATGAGCAAGAACACGGGTTACAACGTTTGCGGGAACTTCCTCAAGGAAGTCAACCGTATCGTCAAGAAACATTTCGTCAAGCAGGCGTTCAAGCTCGGTGTCGTTAATCATACGCACAAGGTCGGCCTGGGTGTCGGGTTCAAGATAGGCAAAAACCTCGGCGGAAACGTCCTTGGGAAGAATTCTGAAGGCGTGAAGCCTCGGCTTTGACTCAAGCTCCTCAAGCAGCAGAGCGGTGTCAACAACGTTCATTTCAGTCAGCATTTCACGCATTGCCGAAATTTCGCCGCTTTTAATGAATTCGTTGAGCTGTTCAAGCAAAAGCTCTAAATTTTCCATAAAAAAAGCATCTCCTTTCGCAATATCCGCAAAAGGCGACGCAACCGAATGAAAGCGATTTAAAAATTAAATCACTCTGTGAAAATTAACGGCAGCCCGTCAATGCGGCAATATTGGCTTATGTATCTACTTCGGGGGTTGGGTATTTCGGAACTGCCCAAAATTTTCACCACACATTCAAAAAATTTTTTACTCCTTAATTCTACACCCCACGGAGCATGAAGTCAAGCAAAAATGCAAAAAAACATGAAATTTTAAAATATTCAAGAAAAACGGAGAAAAACAGACCTGTATGGCTGAAAACGGGCGAAATCGGGAGAAAAATTGATGCAAAAAATCGAGAAGCGGAAAAAATGTTAGCCTTTTTGTGCTTAAAAAACCGTGAGTTTGCGGTAAGGGTGAGAGGACAAGGTGAAACGTTACCTCTCGGAAAGGAGATGTGAAATGAAAAAAGGATTGACTGAGAAAGAACGTCTTTTCTGCTTTTATTTTGCACAGGACGGCGATGCAAGAGGCTGTGCCGCAAGGGCGGGCTTTTCGGTTGCACCGAAAAGAAGTGCGGCAAGGCTTCTTTGCAGAGAAGAAATCAAAGCCGAAATTGCAAAGCTTGAAAAAGAAAAGAAGTCGGTCAATGCGGTTGAAAAAGGGCTCATGCGTCTTGCATTCGGCTCGGTTGCGGATGCGATGAAGCTTATGCTTTGCGAGGAAGCTATGAGTGCGGAGGAGATTGAAAAGCTTGACCTTTTCAACGTTTCCGAAATCAAGCGGCCAAAGGGCGGCGGACTTGAAATCAAGTTTTTTGACCGCATCAAGGCTCTTGAAAGGCTCGAAAAGCTCGGCGGCGGTGAAGAAAACACCCAAAGCAGCTTTATTCAGGCTCTTTCGGAGGGCGCAAAAATTCTTTCGCAGGGTGATTCGGTTTGAGCTCAAAAAAGCAGAAATTCACCGCATTTTCCGAAAAACAGCTGAAGGCTCTTTGCTGGTGGCTGCCCGAAAGTCCGCTGCGGTTTCACGATGCGGTTATCTGTGACGGTGCGGTCAGGTCGGGAAAAACCCTTTGCATGTCTGTTTCTTTTGTAACATGGGCATTTTCAGCGTTTTCGGACTGCTCATTTGCCCTTTGCGGAAAAACAATCGCATCTCTCAAACGCAACGTTGTTACGGTTATTCTGCCCGTTTTGCGTGAGCTTGGCTTTGAGTGCACGGAAAAGCATTCGAAAAATCTTGTTGAAATTTCCTACAGGGGAGTCACAAACAGATTTTATCTTTTCGGCGGAAAGGATGAGGGCTCGGCAGCTCTTATTCAGGGCATGACTCTTGCGGGAGTTTTGCTTGACGAGGTTACGCTCATGCCCCGCTCGTTCGTTGAACAGGCTCTTGCACGATGCTCCGTTGACGGCTCAAAGCTTTGGTTTAACTGCAATCCCGAGCATCCCATGCACTGGTTTCACGAGGAATGGGTCAAAAAGCATGAGGAGAAAAACTGCCTTTATCTTCATTTCACGATGAAGGATAATCCGTCCCTTACACCTGCAATTATCCGCAGATATGAGAAGCTTTATTCGGGTGCATTCTATGAACGTTTCGTGCTCGGAAGATGGGTTGCGGCACAGGGCAGCGTTTATCCCATGTTTTCGCAGGAAAAGCACGTTGTGAACCCTCCCGAAGTCTTTGAAAGCTATTACATTTCCTGCGACTACGGCACGGTGAATCCGTCTTCATTCGGTCTTTGGGGCGAAAACGGCGGAAGGTGGTACAGAATCAGAGAATACTACTTTGATTCCCGTGCAGAGGGTCGTCAGCGTACCGACAGCGAGCATTATGAGGCTCTTTGTGAGCTTGCGGGAAATCTGCGGATTGAAGCGGTTGTTGCCGACCCGTCGGCGGCAAGCTTTATGGAGTGCATAAGGCGTGAGGGCAGATTCAGGGTTATTCCCGCACGGAATGACGTTATTGACGGCATTCGCCGTGTTTCCGACTGCCTTAAAGAGCAGAAAATCATGTTTTCGCCCGAATGCAAAGACACAATCCGTGAATTCGGGCTTTACAGGTGGGAGGAAAACTCCGCAAAGGATGCGGTCAAAAAAGAGAATGACCATGCGATGGACGATATCCGCTATTTTGTTTCAACGGTTGTGACGCAAACCGATGACTGCGGATTTTTCGCCGTTGCGGCAAAAAGATGAAAGGAGGAAATGAATGGGAATTTTTAAGAAAAAGAATAATGCAAGAGTTTCAGCACCCGCCGTGCAGACAAAAAACAGACATCCCTTCGGCATGATTGACGGCTATGTGCCCCTCGGTGCACCGCAGCTTCGGCTTTACCGTGCTTTGCGTGAAGCCGTGCCCGTTATCGATGCGGCGATATTCAAGCTCGTGCGTCTTACGGGCGGATTTGCGGCTGAATGCGAAAACAAAGCCGCCGAGGCGGAGCTTTCGGAGTTTATCCGCAGCGTACCCGTCGGCGGCAACAGAATGGGACTTTCGGAATTTGTTTCAACCTATTTTGAGCAGCTTCTGACCTTCGGCACGGCGGTTGGCGAAATTGTTACCGACACCGAGGGGAATCCCCGTGCACTTTTCAATGCACCTCTTGAAAACATTGAGCTGAAGCGTCACAAAAACGGCTTTGATGTTGACATTTTTGTTCGTGACGGTGCAAAGCTCCGCAAGGTTTCAAGACCCGATATGTGCCTTTTGAGCGTGCTCAATCCCGACCCCGGGGCGTTGACGGGCAACTCAATGCTTAAGGGCTTGCCGTTTGTCAGCTCTGTTCTGCTCAAAATTTTCGACAGCATCGGTGCAAACTGGGAAAGAGTCGGCAATCTTCGTTTCGCGGTTACTTATAATCCCAAGAACGATGCCGTTGACAGAGCTTATGCAAAAGACAGAGCCTTGCAGGTTGCGAAGGAATGGAGCGAAGCCATGCAGAGCGGCTCGGAAATCAGAGATTTCGTTGCGGTGGGTGATGTTCAGATTAAGGTTATCGGTGCGGATAATCAGATTCTTGACAGCAACGTGCCCGTCAGACAGATGCTTGAACAAATCGTGTCAAAAACGGGGATACCGCCCTTCATGCTCGGACTTTCGTGGTCGAGCACGGAAAGAATGTCGTCGCAGCAGGCGGATGCCCTCACAAGCGAGCTTGAAGCCTACAGAAGAATTCTTACCCCCGTTATAGCCAGAATCTGCAATGCGTTTCTCCGCAGCAGAGGTTATACCTGCAGGGCAAACATCGTCTGGGATAACATTACGCTTCAGGACGAGGTTGAGCTGAGCAGAGCCGCACTCTACAGGGCACAGGCAGAAAAAATCAGGAGAGGAGAATGATTACGGAAAAGGAAAACATTAATCAGCTTCCCGATGAGGAGCTTGAGCTTATCGGGAAATTTGCAAGAAAAAAGCTTGAAAATGACGAGCTTTACACGTTTTCGCTTATCCTCTGCGATAACGAAATCGACAGGGATAACGAGAAGTTTACAATTCAGGCACTCAACACCCTTGCAAAGCTTTTTGTGGGAAAAACGGGTATTTTTGACCACAACATGAAAAGCAAGGACCAGTCGGCAAGAATCTATGCCGCCGAGGTTGTGACGGACAGCATCCGCAAAACCGCCGACGGCGAGGATTACACCTATATCAAAGCAAAGGCATATATGGTCAGAACCGAGAAAAACAAGGACCTTATTGCCGAAATAGATGCGGGAATCAAGAAGGAAACCAGCGTCGGCTGCTGCGTGAGCGACATCAGCTGCTCAATCTGCGGCAGAAATATCAAAACCGAGGGCTGCGAGCATCAGAAGGGTAAAACCTACGGCGGAAAGCTTTGCTGCTATCTGCTTTCAGAACCTACGGATGCCTATGAATGGTCATTTGTGGCTGTTCCCGCACAGAAAAATGCAGGGGTTATCAAATCTTTCAATCCCATGCACGAAACAGAAAAGCTTGCCGACATGGCAAGAGAATATCAGAGTGAATTGCAGAGCGAAATTCTTCGCTGTGCCGCAGGCGTGCTTCCCGAAATGAAGTCTGCGGCACTTGAAGAAATCTGCGGCTCTCTTTCAATCGGGATGCTGCGTGAAATGCGTGACGCATTCCGCAAAAGTGCACAGAAAAATCTGCCCGTTGTAAGACAGCTTGACTGCGGCGGTGCAGACGAAGAATCGGAAAATTCCGAATATAAAATTTAAGGAGGAAAAAATTTATGTCAGTAGCATTTGACGGATTCAACAGAAACACGGCAACATTCAAAATCACAGAGGATATCGAAGCGGGTACAGCGGTAAAAATCACCGAATCGGCACAGGTTGAGCCCTGTGCAGACGGCGATGCTTTCTGCGGCTTCGTTGAAAACGGCGATAACGGCTATGCAGCCGTGCAGCTCAGCGGTGCGGTAACGGCGGTTTATTCGGGCTCCGCTCCCGAGGTCGGCTTCACAAAGCTTGCTTCCGACGGCAGCGGCGTTAAGGCTTCGGACAGCGGCAGAGAATATCTTGTTGTTGCAGTTGATGAAACCGCATCAACCGTAACCTTTATCATGTAAGGAGGAATTTATAATGTCAAATTACGATAATATCAGACTCGAAAAGGGTCTTTATGCTTCAGGCAATTTCACAAAGGCTCTCGAAAGCCTTGACCCCACGGAGAATTACAAGGGCACTTCACTTGAAAGTCTTGACGCATATCAGCGTCAGCTCAAGCGTTTCGGCATCAAGGTCGGCGGAACTTCCAGTGATATCGTTGACAAGTTTTTCAAGAGCTCCGACAGTGCGGTGCTTTTCCCCGAATATGTTTCAAGAGCCGTAAAGCAGGGACTTGAGCAGAGCGATATCCTTCCCGGTATTGTTGCAACAACAACTTCAATCGACGGTCTTGACTACCGCTCAATCACTTCAATTCCTTCAGAGGAGGAAAAGGAGCTTAAAATCGTTAAGGAGGGTGCGTTTATTCCCGAAACAAATATCCGCACCAAGGAATGCCTTGTAAAGCTTAAAAAGAGAGGCAGAAGCCTTGTTGCTTCATATGAGGCAATCCGTTTTCAGCGTCTTGACCTTTTCACCGTAACCCTTCGCCAGATCGGTGCATACATCGGCAGAACACTTCTCAAGGATGCAATTGATGTTCTTGTAAACGGTGACGGCAGCGGCAATGCGGCTGAAAATATTGCAGCCGAAACTCCCGGCACACTTGAATATGCTGACCTTATCGGCTTCTGGAACAGCTTTGACCCCTATGAGCTCAACACAATCGTTGCATCTCCCGAGGTTATGGCTGAAATGCTCAACATGGAGCAGTTCAGAGATGCCGCCGCAGGTCTTAATTTCCACGGCAAGGGCAATATGATTACTCCCCTCGGTGCAAAGCTTCTCAAGTCAAACGCCGTTGCAGAGGGCACACTTGTCGGTCTTGACAAGACCGCTGCTCTTGAAATGGTCAAGGCGGGCGATGTTATGACCGAATACGACAAGCTCATTGACCGTCAGCTTGAACGTGCGGTTATCAGCTGCACAACGGGCTTCAACAAGATTTTTGACGGTGCATCAAAGGTGCTCACCGTCTGATAAACGGAGGTAGCGTTTTGATTGACTGCTGGAGAATACTTAATGCTCTGCGGGAATATTATTCTCCCGCAGGCACAGACGAGGAGCTGATTCCTCTTTGCACCTCTGCCGCAAAAGAAATTTCCGCAAGGGTCAAAAAGAATGCCGATATAACGGACATACGCCTTATCAATGCAGCGGCGGCGATAGTCAATTACCGCCTTTGCATGAGAAATCTTTCCGCTGCGGATTCCGTGACATCCTTCAAGGCGGGTGACGTTACTGTCAGCATTTCGCCCAATGCGGCGGCGGAGCGTGCAGAAAAAGAAAAAAGCGAGGCAATGCTTGCGGCGTTGCCTCTGCTGCGGGATGATGAGTTTGTGTTCAGGCAGGTGAGCGTATGAATATCAGACCCTTGTTTGCCGAATACGGCAGGCAGGTTGAACTCTTCGGCAGGGATAACGAAAAGCTCGGCGAAACCTGTGCGTTCATAAGCCCTCTGCGTTATAAAAACAAAATGTACCTTTACGGTGTCAACACCGAAATCGGCTACAACTCACAGGGGCACTATCTCTATATCGGTCCTCCCGACAGCGACCTGACCCTGCTTTCGGACGGCAGTTACATTTCCTGTGCGGACAAAAAATACAGAATTGACCGTGCCGAAAAGGTGTATAAGGGCAGCGATGTGTTCTACATCTGGGCAATTGTCAGAGAAATTGTTGAAATTGAGGAGGAAGAGTCATGAGCGAAATAAGTGCTTTGCCGGGCAGCATTGTTGAGTGGCTGAAAACAAGGGATGAGCTTGACTATATAAAATTTCTTGTTGAGTTTCCCGCAATCAAAAAGGCGGTTCCGCTCAACAAAACAATTGTTGCCGTCGGCATAGGCGGCATTGATATAGTTGATTCCTTCGTTGAAAACGATGAGGGTGTGCTTGTTGAAAACGAATACTGCAGACAGGCAAATATGAGGCTGCGGCTTTCGATTCATGCGCCATATTCGCAGGGCGGTGAAGCGTGCCACAGAGCGTTCACGGACATAATCGACTGTCTGACCTTTGCATCGGGACTTGATATTATTACTTCGGGCTGCGATGCGATTTCGTCGGACAGAGATACCGATGCGTTTGTTCTGAATGCGTGGATTTCAGTCAAGGCATCGCTTTGCCCCGCCGAGTCTTCGGGACTGGAGTTTCCGTCATTTATAAGCAAAGAGCTGCTCTGCGGTTCGCATATTAACAACGCCGCGGTTCATGTAAGCGAAAAGGAAAAGGAGTTTCTGCAGACCCCGTTTGTATCCGGCAGCTATTTCGGCACGGGCTCTGCGTCAAGAAGCATTTCCCTCGGCTTCAGCCCGAGCGTTGTGATTGTTGCCGCAAACGGATTACCGATGATGTATGTAAACCATGCAGAAGGTGCAAATTACGCCTTTATGGGCGTTGCGTTTCAGGGTGGACAGACTCTTGGCGTTGAGGTTACGAGCACGGGCTTTAAACTGCGGTCGGGTGACGGCACGGTTGCACGAAGCTGTTATCCTCTGTTCAACGAATTGGGTACAACATATGTTTATATAGCGTTTAAATGATAAGTGAAAAAGCACGGTTAACCGAAAGGTCAGCCGTGCTTTTGTGTTATTATTTTCTCATTTCTGCGAGGTCACGGTAGTTGATGAGCTTGATTCCGTTTGCCTCGATATGCTGCTTTGTTTTGGGGTCTTTCATGATTTCATATTCCCAGACTCTTCTCTGCCATGCTCCCGTTGTGCCCTTGAGGTCGTCGGTTTCGAGCGAGGGATGAAGATAGGTTTCTGTTATTCCGTCGGGAATGTTTGCGTAAAGGTCATAGAGATATTCTTTGAAGTTTTCGTAGCTGTCAGCCTGCGGACCGCTCCATTCGTTGGGAATGAGGTAGTCGGGGATTGCAACCTTGTTCATCTTTGCAAATTCAACGATTTTGCCGAAAACCATGTCAATCATGCTCTTGTCAACGTTGATGTCAAGCATCGAGTTACCCATCATCGCATCCGTTATGTTTGCGGGCATACGGAAGGGAAGTCCCATTTCGCCGGCGATTGTAAGAGTGAGCTGAAGAAGTTCGAATCTGCCTGTTTCGATGCCGTAAAGCGAGCCCATGTGGTTGTCGAGATGTGAGGGATTGACAAGACCGAGTGTCTTTGCACGGGCAACCTGTGCTCTGATTTCGCCCTCAACCTCGTCAATGTCAACGTTGTTTTCAACCTGGTCGCTTTCGTGCCACATAAAGCCCTCCTCGTCACGGAGAGAATCTGTGTTTTTGGAGTTAACGGGTGCCCAGCGGTATTTGCTCCATTCGCTTGTAAGCGTGAGGTGAACGCCGATTGCAAGGTCGGGATTTGCAGCTGCAAACTGACAAGCCTCGGGTGCCCATGCACAGGGAGTCATAATTGTTGATGATGTGAGTGCGCTGTTTTTGTCGGTCAGAAGGTCCATAACTGCAAGGTTAGCACCTCTGCACATACCGAAATCGTCTGCGTTGATGATAAGATATCTGTCCATTTTTATTTCTCCTTTAAATTAAATCTTCATAGTTGATTTTATTGCCTTCAAATTTGTTGACATCAAGCTCTTTATCGCCGATAAACGCTTTTTTAACCTGCTTGATTCCCTTGACAAACTCCGTTTTTCCGGGGCAGAAGGGATAAAGTCCGAGCACACCGAAAATGTACCAGATAGCGGTTGTGCCGTTATCCTCGTCGCCGGGGAAGCCGTCATCCTGCCATGAAAAAGCCTCTTCGCAAAGACGTTTTACCCAATACTGCGTTTTTTCAACGTCACCCAATGCGGAATAAATGTAGGGAATATGGAAGCTGGGCTGGTTTGAAATTGCACACTGACCGAAGTCGATTGCCGCCATTTCGGTCATCTCGTGGATTTCGCAGCCGTAGCCGACAACCTCATAATAGGGCGGAGTTGCGAAAAGCTCGTCAATTTTTGCAATCAGACCGTCTTTGCCGCCGTAAAGCTCCGCAAGACCTTCAATGTCATGGGGCACGGCGAATGAATTCTGCCATGCACTGCCCTCGGTGTAATCCCTGCCCCATGCAAAGGGTGAAAAATCGGGTCTGAAGTTGCCTTTTTTGTCCTTTGCACGCATAAAGCCTGTTTCAGGGTCGAAAAGATTTTTGTAGTTGAGGGCTCTTTTTCTGTATTCTTTTTCAATGTCGGATTTTCCGAGAATTTTTGCGATTTCCGCAATGCACCAGTCGCCGTAAGCCGCATCAAGAGTGAGGTTTACGGTTTCTTTTTCCTCCTCATAGGGTACATAGCCGTATTTGCAGTAGCTTTCCGCACCGTTTCTGCCGAAATCCCTGTGACCCGAATTCTTGACGGAGTGCTTAATCATACCTTCAAGAGCGGTTTCAAGAAGGGGCTTGTCGATAAAGCCCTTTACCGCACCGTCGCAGATAACCGCATCAACAAGGGTGCTCGGCATACATCCGCATTCGCCGATTGAAAGCCAGCGGGGCAGCCAGCCGCTTTCGGCGTATTCGTTTATGAATGCCGTGAGCATTTCACGGTATTCGTCTTTTGCAACAAGTGAGAAGAAGGAATAAACCGTGCGGTAGGTATCCCAGAAGCCGTTATCGGTATATCTTACACCCCTGCGGGTCAGACCGTCGTGGGGGCAGTAGTGGATTGCGTTGCCGTTTTTATCGTATTCGTAGCATTTGTGGGGATAAAGAAATGCACGGTACATGCACGAATAAAATGTTTTGAAAAGATTTTTGTTTTTTGTTTCGATTTTAACTCTGGAAAGATAGCTTTCCCAAAGCTTTTCGCCTGCGGATTTAACATCCTCAAGAGTTTTGCCCGAAAGCTCTGTTTCGAGATTTAAAAGAGCCTGACTGAAGCTTATATATGACGATGCAAAGCTGATTTCTGTTGATTTATTTTTGAGACAGATGTGAATGCCTGCTTTTTTGCCTCTGCATCTTGTTCCGCTTCTGAATTTATCTCCGCTGCTGACAAGTGATTTGTCGGCATCAACGCTGTTTTCGGGGAATTTGAAAACAACGTAGTTTCTGAAATTAACCGCTTCGCCCCTCATGTGCATATCCGTTACAGCATAGAGAATATTTTTCTTTTTGTCGAAACGGTAGGAATAATTGCCTTTAACGGGCAGAACGGAAAAATAATTGTCAATATCCTCGTCAAATTCAACTCTTACAACCGCACCTCTTTCCGTGGGAGCAAGCTCAAGGTCGGCTCTTGAACGAAGAAAACGGGTTTTGAGATAGAATGGTTTGAGAATCGCCTCCTCGGGTCTGTAGCCCGACCAGCGGTTTTCGTTTGTTGCACCCATTTTTTTGTTCTGGGGCATGAAAACAAACGCACCGTAGTCGGCAATCCATGGCGAGGGCTGGTGAGTGAGTCTGATGCCTTCAAGGCTGCGGCTGTCGGGGTGATAATACCATCTTGTGTCGTGCTCTGTCTGGGGTGCAAAGGCAGTCATGCCGAAGGGCAGCTGCACAAGTGGCAGGGTGTTGCCGTTTGAATAAGCATGGGTGGATTTGCTTCCCTGCTTTATGTTGACATAATCGCAGTATTTCATTGTTATTTCTCCTGTAACAGATTTATTAGATTTTCAACGCCGTAACAGCGGCTTTTTTTGAGTTGGGTTTCAAGATAATCCATGTTCAGTGCGGAATGCTCAACCTCTTTTGAATACCTCTGCATGACCTTTATCCGCTCTGGTTTTTCGTTTTCAACGCACAAAATCAGCCTGCGAATCACAAGAAACGAAACAACCGCAAATTTTGCTTTTGTTATGAGATTCTTGTCGAAAACGGCAAGCATGAAATATCGGAAAACGAAATATACCATGAGATTTTCGAATTCATTTTCCGTTCCGTGCGGTTTGTTGAAGCTGTCATTCAAAAAAGCGTTTTCAAGAGCCGATTTCCATTGCATATCAAGCATTTCAAGGCTTGAAAAATCCTTGAGCAGCTTTGAATTCAGCCTGTTTGCACGGCTTTGACCGAATTCGGAAAATTCAACCGAAAGAAAATCTTTTTTCAGTATTTTACGCACGGAATCGCAGTCGTTTCTGCGGACAAAAGGTGAAATTTCATTGCACAGCAAAAGAAATACCGAAATTCTTTTTTCTATGGAAAAATTTCTGTTTTGCAGAACATCAATCGATGTTTTTCTTGCTTCAAGCAGAGTAAAATATAAATTCGGGTCGATTGAAGTGGGCTCGGGAAAACCGTCGGATTCTTCCGTTGAAAACTCAATTTTTTTATCCTGCAAAATCAGTCTTGCCGCTTCGGGGCAGGAGAGTGAAATTCCAGTTTCAATCCTTGCACCGAAATATGTTATGTGCCTCGGAAAAAGACGGCAGGTTTTGCAAAGAGAATCCTTTCCGATTTCAATATACATTTCGCAAAGACCGTTGTCAAGCAAAAACGGACATCTTCCCTTTATCGGGGTGAAAATGCTGTCGCCGTCGGAGTCAACGGCTATGCGGCTGCGGAGAGTCTGAACGTAGCTGCCTTCAAGCTCCGAATATTTTTTCAGGCTTTCACCGTCAACAACAACCTCCCAGCCTGCGCAGCAGGTGTCGGGGCATTTGTCGGCGATGCAGCGGAATTCTTTAAAGTAGTCGGGAAAAGTATTTTTCATAATTTCAAAAAAACAGAGCTGCCGCGGAATGCAACAGCTCTTGTGTGATTATTCTTCAATAATATAGGAATTCTCGTCTTCTTCGCTTTCGGGCTCAATAATTTCGCCGAATTCGTTGGTTACAACCTCGGTTTCGGGAACGTAAACCTGAAGCGAAACAAGAGTGCCTCTGTCATAGGTTTTGTCTGCGGCGGGAGCCATTCCGATAACCTGATTATCGGGATATGAACCGTCGGAGATTTCGATTTTCTTAACCGAGAAGCCAAGCTCCTCAAGGCGGGCTTTTGCTTCTTCAAAGTCTGTTCCCACAACGTTGGGCAGGGGAATAACCTCTTTGCCCTTGCTGACGTAGAGCTTGATTACCGTTCCGGGGGCAACCATTGTGTCGGCTGCGGGCGACTGGTTGAAAATGTAGCCGCTTTCAATATCTTCACGGTATTCGTAAACGGGCTCGAAATCGAAATTCTTATCAAAAACAGGGTTTGACGAGGTAACAATATAGCTTCCGTTAATGAAGTTGGGCACGGGGATAAGAGCTTCTGTTGTCTGTGCAATGGGGTCAACGGCTGTTGTTTTTTCTTTGCCGATTGAAATTCTGTCACGCAGAACCGTGAGCGAGAGTGCACCGAAAATCACGATGCCTGCAACAAGGATGATGAGGGCGGTTGTGATTATAACGGAAGAGTTGCTTTTTTTCTTTTTGGCGGGCTTTGAGGGCTGACGGGGAGCAGCGGGCTTTTGGGGCTCTGAATGCGGGGCTTGTGCCGCTGCGGAGGGACGCTGATACTGACCGCTGACCGCTGTTGCGACGGGTGATGCCGAAAGCTCCGCACGAAGCTGCTCAACGGTTCTTGTTCTGTCCTCGGGAAGAATCTGCAGGGCGTTTATAAGACCGTTTATAACGTATGCAGGCAGCTGCTCCGCAAACTTGCCGGGCACCATAAGCCTGTCGTTTGTCATTCTTTCTTTTGCCGAAATGGGGTCGCTGCCGATAAGAGTTCTGTAAAGAACCGCACCGAAGGAGTAAATATCGGTCCATGTGCCCTGACTTCCGTCAAAGCCGTACTGCTCAATGGCTGCGTAGCCGTCGAAAAGCTGGCTGTTGAGGTCGCTTCTTGCACTTCTTGCAGAGCCGATGCAGAAGCCCGTTATCTTGATTTTTCCGTCCGTGCTGATTATAAGCGTGGAGGGTGAAATTCCTCTGTGGATAATGCCCGAGGAATGGAGCGTGCCGAGGGTTGAGAGAATAGGCATGAGCAGCTGCCTTGCCTTTTCCCAGGGGATGTAGCCCGTCTTGCTGCGAAGCAGGAAATCACGCAGTGTTATGCCCTCAAAATGCTCATAGATTGCATAGGATGTGCCGTAGTCCTCAACAACGTTTGTGACGCTGATGAGAGCCGAAAGACCCTTGAGCCTTGCAAGCTTTGTCCAAAGCTCCTCAAAGCTCTGGCGGAGCTCCGCATAGACGCTTTCGCTGCCGAGCATAACCTGAAGATTGAGGTTTGACGAGGTTCTTGTTGTGAAGGAATCGGGAATGAATTCTCTGATTTTAACAGCTTTTTTTTCTGTTAAATCCCAGCCGATGTAGGTTGCACCCTCGCCGTTATATTCGAGCATTTTGCCCACAAGATAGCGGTTTGCGATGACCGTTCTGACAGGGAGATAGGGCGGAATCTGAACCGAGTCCGCATGATAGCCGCAATGGGGGCATTGCTTTGCATCGCCTATCTCCCTCATGCAGCTCATACATAAATTATCGGAACTTATCATTTTTCGGTACTCCTTACCAAAATGATTTTTGCAGTTATTTTTCAAGAATAAACCATGATAATAATAGCAAATCATGCAGAATTTGTCAACGAAGGTGACATAATTGTAACTTCTTTTAGTCATTTTGTTAAATAATTGTAATCATAATTCGGCACATATACTCTTGAAAATACGGGATATACTTGTTATAATAAAACTAATAGTACAATGGAGAGAGTATTGTATGCCTAAAGAAGAAATAAAGGTGCCCCTTTATTTGTTTCATCAGGGAACAAACGCAAAGGCATATGAATTTCTCGGTGCACATCCTTCGGAAAACGGTGTCTGCTTCAGAGTTTGGGCACCCAACGCACAGTGGATAGGCGTTGCGGGCGATTTCAACGGCTGGCAGGCAGAGCGTGCTCCGATGAAAAAAATCAGCATCGGTGTATGGGAATGCACCGTTGAGAATGTGCGGAAATTCGATGCTTACAAATTCGTTATCAGAACTCCCGACGGACGTATTATTTATAAAAGCGACCCTTATGCCTTCCACACACAGACAAGACCCGAAAATGCATCAAAATATTACGGCGAGCTTGATTTTGAGTGGACGGACAAGGCTTGGCTTGATAAAAGAAAAAAGACAGACGTTTACGCTTCTCCCGTTAATATTTATGAAGTCCATGCAGGCTCGTGGCAGCTTTATGATAACGGAAATCCGCTGCCCTACAGAGAGCTTGCAGACAGGCTTGTTCCTTATGTTAAAGAAATGGGCTATACCCACATTGAACTGCTGCCCGTTACGGAGCATCCGTTTGACGGCTCATGGGGCTATCAGGTGACAGGCTATTTTGCACCGACCTCTCGCTTCGGCACGCCCGACGATTTTGCATATTTCGTTGACAAGGCACACAGCGAGGAAATCGGCGTGATTCTTGACTGGGTTCCCGCCCATTTTCCCAAGGATGCCTTCGGTCTTTATGAATTTGACGGAACTCCGTGCTATGAATATTCCGACTCCCGTAAGGCTGAACACTATGAATGGGGAACAAGAGCTTTCGACTACGGCAGAACCGAGGTTCAGAGCTTCCTTGTTTCAAGTGCAATGTTCTGGATTGAAAAATACCATATCGACGGCTTAAGAGTTGATGCGGTTGCTTCGATGCTCTATCTTGACTATTGCAGAACCGACGGCAACTGGATGCCCAACATCGAGGGTGGAAAGGAAAATCTTGAGGCGATTGCGTTTCTCAAAAAGCTTAATGAAGCCGTTTTCAGAGATTACGGCGACATTCTTATGATTGCCGAAGAAAGCACCGCATGGCCCATGGTTTCAAAGCCCGCATTCACGGGCGGTCTGGGCTTCGGCTTCAAGTGGAACATGGGCTGGATGAACGATTGTCTTTATTATTTCTCACTTGACGGAATCTACAGAAAATATCACCATGACCGTCTGACATTCTCATTTTTTTATGCGTTTTCCGAAAACTTTGTTCTTCCGATTTCGCATGACGAGGTTGTTCACGGAAAATGCTCGCTGATTAACAAAATGCCCGGCACATACGAAGAAAAGTTTGCGGGAGTACGCTCTTTTCTTGGCTATATGATGTCCCATCCGGGCAAAAAGCTTTTGTTTATGGGCAGCGAATTCGGTCAGTTTGACGAGTGGAATTACAGGCAGGCACTTGACTGGATGCTTCTTGATTTCGAGGCACACAGACAGCTTAAAAATTATGTTGCGGCTTTGAACAGATTCTATTCGAAAAACGCTCCCTTCTGGGAGATTGACTGCAGCTGGGACGGATTCAACTGGATTGTCAGCGATGACAGGAATAACTCCGTTGTTGCATTTATCAGACGTGACAAAAAAGCAAACGAAATCATTTCAGTCTGCAATTTTACTAACGTTACACGGAAAAAGTACAGAATAGGCGTTCCGAAAGACGGAGCCTACAGAGTTGTATTCAGCTCCGCACTTCCCGAATACGGCGGAAGGGGCGAAAGCACCGTCGGCTCGGTTGAAGCAAAGAAAGAACCCATGCACGGATATGATTACAGTATCGAGCTTGATATTGAGGGCTTGAGCTGTATGTATATAGAAATACCTTGAGAAAATTCACGATGTGATTTTCATAAATTGTTAACTTGGCGGGGTATTGAAAAATACCCGATAAAATTTAAAGGAGGACTCCTCTATGGCAGTTAAACCCGAATGCATAGCGATGCTTCTTGCAGGCGGTCAGGGCAGCCGTCTGGGCATTCTGACAAAAAACATTGCAAAGCCTGCCGTGCCCTACGGCGGCAAATACCGCATCATTGACTTCCCTCTCTCAAACTGTGTTAACTCCGGCATCTATACCGTCGGTGTTCTGACGCAGTATCAGCCCTTGGAGCTCAACGATTACATCGGCAACGGACAGCCGTGGGATCTTGACCGCGCCAACGGCGGCGTACATATTCTTTCGCCCTATCAGCAGATTAAGGGCACGGAGTGGTATAAGGGTACCGCAAACGCAATCTATCAGAACATAAACTTTATTGAAAGATATGACCCCGAATATGTTCTTATTCTTTCGGGTGACCATATCTATAAGATGGATTATTCAAAGATGCTTGATTACCACAAGGAAAAGAACGCAGACTGCACAATTGCAATGCTTGAAGTTCCCTGGGAGGAGGCAAGCCGTTTCGGTCTTATGATTGTCAACGATGACGGCTCAATCAGCGAATTCGAAGAAAAACCCAAGAATCCCAGAAGCAACAAGGCTTCAATGGGTGTTTATATCTTCAACTGGAAGAAATTGAGAAAGTATCTCATCGAGGATGAGGCAAAGGAAGGCTCGGGCAACGATTTCGGTCACGACGTTATCCCCGCAATGCACTCCGCAGGTGAGAGAATGTTTGCCTATCAGTTTGACGGCTACTGGAAAGACGTCGGAACAATCAGCAGCCTCTGGGATGCAAACCTTGACCTTCTCAATCCCAAGGTTGACCTTGACCTCACGGACGACAGCTGGAGAATTTATTCACGCTCGCCCGCAGCACCTCCCCACTATATCGGCGAAACCGCAAAGGTTGAAAATTCAATGATTACCGAAGGCTGCGAAATTAACGGCGACATCGATTTCTCCGTTCTTTTTGCAAACGTAACCGTTGAAGAGGGTGCAGAGGTAAGATATTCAATCGTCATGCCCGGCACGGTAATCAAAAAGGGTGCGGTTGTTCAGTATTCGATAGTTGCTGAAAATGCGGTTATCGAAGAAGGTGCGGTTGTCGGCGAAAAGCCCGAAAACATGGCAGACGTCAAGGAATGGGGCGTTTCGGTTATCGGCAACGGCGTAAAAATCGGCAAGGGTGCAAAGGTTGCTCCCAATGTTATGATTGACAGCGATGTAGGAGGTGCGGAATAATGTCAGCAAAAAATGTTCTCGGCATTATCTTTTCTAATGCCTACGATGAAGCTCTTCCCGAGCTTACGGCTTTAAGAACAATGGGTTCGGTTCCCTTTGCGGGCCGTTATCGTCTTATAGATTTCCCTCTTTCAAATATGGTTAACTCGGGCATCACCCAGGTTGGTGTTATCACCAAGAGCAACTACCGTTCGCTCATGGACCATATCGGAACGGGCAAGCCCTGGGACCTTTCAAGAAAAAGAGAGGGTATGACAATTCTGCCTCCCTTTAACACATCCAAGGCGGGAATTAACACAGGCAGAGCAGATGCTCTTTACGGCAGCATCAGCTACATAAGCAATTCAAACAAGGAATATGTTCTTTTCACCGACTGCAATGTTGTATGCAGCATGAATTACGATAAATTCATCAAGGCACACATCGCAAAGGATGCGGATATCACAATCGCATATGCAAACGGTATTCCTTCAAAAATCGAGAACGGCACGGAGCTTTTCATGGATGCCGACGGCAGAGTAACGGGCACGGGTCTTGTTGACTGCTACAGCAGCTCTGTCAACTATTCGCTTAAGTCCATGATTATCAGAAGAACGCTTCTTGAACGCCTTCTTCATGAGGCACACAGTGCAAAAATTGACGATTTTGAAACAATCGTTTCAAAGAATATCAAGCATCTGCGTATTTACGGCTATGAGCATACAGGCTTTGTAAGAGTTCTTGATTCGCTTCAGAGCTACTATGACGTAAGCCTTGAACTTCTCAAGCTCGAAAACAGAAAGCAGATTTTCACAGCCGACAGCCCCGTTTACACAAAGGTTCGTGACGAAGTTCCCGCAATCTACGGCATCGGCTCAAGCGTTAAAAACTCCCTTATCGCAGACGGCTGCCGCATTGACGGCGAGGTTGAAAACTCAATTCTCTTCAGAGGCGTAACCGTTGCGAAGGGCGCAAAAATCAAAAATTCAATCGTCATGCAGGGCACTTATATCGGCGAAAACTCAACCCTCGACTGCGTTATCATCGACAAGGCGGCTGTTCTTAAGCCCAACAAGATGCTTTGCGGCGATTCAAACTACCCTGTTTATATCGGAAAGGGTATTGTTATTTGAGAAAGAGTGAATTCAAATGTCTTCTAAAAACATAATGACGGGAATAGTTGTTGCTTTGGCACTGGTTCTTGTTGTTGTTGTAATTCTGGTCAAAAGCAATGTTTTCCAAAAGGAAGAAACAACAACCGAAATGGAAACAATTGTTGAAACCGAAATTGTTGTTGTCAGCGAAACGAATATGTGGGGCGATGTCGAATTCCTTACCATGGTAACGAAGTACCACAGACCCAAGTATTCTTCGCTTTATACATATCCTAAAACAACAACCACAACAACAGAGCCTTCAACCGAAGAAATAACAACGGAAATTCAGTATGTTGAGCAGTCCTCAATCGTTCATGTTACCGACGAAAACGGCAACAGACTTTTCGAGGAGGACGGAACTCCCATTACCGAAACCGTTATCTATACCGTTGACGCAAACAGTCTGACAACCACTACTGCAACGGAATATATTCCCAAAACATCGGTTGTTGAGGTAACAAACGAGCTCGGTGAGCCCGTAAGCGGCATGACGGAAATCGTAACCCTTCCGCCGCCTTCAACGACGGTACCTTCAACAACCGCTCCCAACACCCGTTGGGACACAACCACCGCAACCGAAAAGGATGGAATAAACATCGACCTCGGAACACCCGAGCGTGACGATGCCCTTGCCGAAAAAATCATTGCTCAAATCAATGAGGACAGAGCGGCACAGAACCTTGCTCCGCTTACCCATGACACAAATCTCAAGGCATCCGCAAGAACAAACAGCATGGCTCTTGCCCTGCCTTCGGTTTACGGCGAAAGCAAGGTTAATGCGGACTATACCGCAACAACCAAATTCGGCGGTGAATCCCTTTATATGATGGTTGCCGATGCAACAAGAGCAAAGGCTCAAAGTGCCGATGTTACAAAAATCGGCGTGGGTGTTGTTGTTCATAACGGCAATTACTACACAACGGTAATTTACGGCTAAAACCAAAATTTAAATAAAGTAAGCAGAAAGGAAAATGAATATGAAAGTTCTTTATGCTTCCAGCGAGGCTCTTCCCTTTGCCGCAAGCGGCGGACTTGCCGACGTTGCGGGCTCATTGCCTCAGGCTCTCAGAAACCGCAAGGTTGCCTGCAGAGTTGTTATGCCTCTTTACGGCTCAATCAGCGATGAAATGCGTGCGAGCATGAAATTCATAACCAGCATTATGGTTCCCGTTTCATGGCGTCGTCAGTACTGCGGAATTTTTGAAGCCAAAGCAGGCGGAGTTGTTTATTATCTCATAGACAACGAATATTACTTCAAAAGAAACGGCTTTTACGGTCATTACGATGACGGCGAAAGATTTGCGTTCTTTTCAAGAGCCGTGCTTGAAATCCTGCCCTATATCGACTTCAAGCCCGACATAATCCATTGCAACGACTGGCAGACTGCCCTTGTTCCCGTTTATTATTCAACTCTCTATGCAAACAGAGAGGGCTACACGGGAATCAAAACCGTTTTCACCATTCATAACATCCAGTATCAGGGCAAATACGGCAGAGATATTCTCGGCGACGTTTTCGGTCTAGGCGAGGAGCACGCATCCCTTCTTCATTTCGGCGACTGCGTTAACCTTATGAAGGGTGCAATCGAATGTGCAAACAAGGTAACAACCGTAAGCAACACCTATGCGGTCGAAATTCTTGACCCATGGTTCAGCCACGGTCTTGACCCCATTCTCAAGGACAGAAGCTATAAATTAAGCGGTATTCTCAACGGCATCGATGTCAAGAATTATGACCCCGAAACCGATAAGGATATCCCCTATAACTATAACGCAAAGGATTTTTCAAACAAGGCAAAGAACAAGGCTGCCCTTCAGGAAATCTTCGGTCTGCCCGTCAGAGATGAAGTGCCCGTAATGGGCATCGTATCCCGCCTTGTTTCTCACAAGGGTCTTGACCTCATCAAGCGTATCATGTGGGAGCTTCTCAACCTGACCGATATGCAGCTTGTTGTGCTCGGCTCGGGCGACTGGGAATATGAATCCTTCTTCAAGGAGCTTGCGGCGGCATTCCCCGAAAAGGTTGGTCTGCGTCTTGGTTTTATTCCCGATATGGCAAGAAAAATCTATGCGGGCAGCGATTTGTTCCTCATGCCCTCAAAGAGTGAGCCCTGCGGACTTTCCCAGATGGTTGCTCTCCGCTACGGCTCAATTCCCATCGTCCGTGAAACAGGCGGACTTAAGGACACAATCACCGACAGCGGCGACGGCAAGGGCAACGGCTTCACCTTCAAAACCTATGATGCCTACGATATGCTCGATGCAATCGGACGAGCACTTGCGGCATATGCCGACAGAGAAGGCTGGCAGAAGCTGGTTGAAAGAGCTCTTAAGTGCGACAACAGCTGGGGCAAATCCGCAAAAGAATATATCAAGCTTTACGAGTCTGTACTTTGATAAAACAAAAACCACCCGTTTTTACGGGTGGTTTCTTGAATAACCTTTATCTTGCAAATTCAAGAGGCATCGGCGGAACATTTTCCGAAAGATGCTTCATTATATAGTTTTCCGCACATTCAACAAGGATTTTTACCGTTTCGGGTACGGGCTCATCGGCGGGACAGGGCTCTGCATTGATTGCGGGAAGAAGCGTGCTGTAGCAAGCCTGGTCGATACCCGCAAGGAAGGTTGTGTTGCAGCAGATTTCGCCGTCAACGCACGCTCTGCCTACCCAGTTTTTGGGAATGTTGCCCGCCATGGCGTGAATAAGCAGAATTTTATAGAATTCAATCGCAAGAGTGGTTTCAAGCGTTGAATTTTTCAGGCTTTCGTTTTCGCGGAGTCTGTTGACAATCGAAAAAGCCGCCTTGAGCATTGTTTTGCTTGAAGGCTTGAAATCGCTGTATTCATCAAAAATACCGGCATCCCAAATCTGAATATCGTTTCTGTTTTTTGACCTGCCGAGAAGGTAGTCTGTTGAAACGTTGTAAAAATCGGCAACCCGAAGAAGAAAGCTTTGACCGCATTCACGGATTCCTTTTTCATAGTGTGAAAGAAGAGCCTGCGAAATGCCGAGCTGTGCGGCGGCGTCTTTCTGGCTGAGCCCCTTTTCTTTACGGAGCTCACAAAGAATTATCGGAAAATTGCTGTCCATGGCAATCGATACTCCTTTTTGTATATTTAACAGGAATAATTATACATAAAGTAATAGCGCTTGTATATTGACAAATCAAACAAAAATTTAATCCGATTTTTGGAGGAAAAATGAAATCCTATACCATCCACTTCATAAGAAACGCTCTCACAGACGAAAATCTTGAGGGCAGATATATCGGTCACACCAATGTTGAAATCAGCGATGACGGAAAAAAACAGCTCGCAGCCATGAAAGAGGAGCTTATTTTTCCGCCTGTTGAAGCGGTTTTCACAAGTCCGCTCAAAAGATGCACACAGACCGCTGAAATTCTTTATCCCGAAAACAAGGCTATCGTAATTGACGGCTTTATCGAATATAACTTCGGCGAATTTGAAAACAAAACCGCCGAGCAGCTTGAAAAATATGAGGAATTTCCCCGCTGGCTTGCTGGCGAGAGGGGAGTCAAGCCTCCCTACGGCGAAAGCAACGAGGAATTTGCAAAAAGAGTCTGCGAAACCTTTGAGAAGGTTGCGGAGGGTCTTATGAAAACGGGCACAACAAACACCGCAATCATAACTCACGGCGGCGTTATTATGACAATTCTTGCCGCTTACGGCATTCCCGAATATCCCATGCACGAATGGATAACCCCCAACGGCTGCGGATTTACGGTTAAGCTCAATCCTTCACTCTGGTCAAGAGCAAAGAAATTTGAGGTTTTCAGCGAATTCCCCTATGAAAGAGAAGAATTACCCGATTGAGGAGAAATGATATGAATTTTACTATTGAAAAAGACAGCTTCAAATTAAACGGCGAGCCCTTCAGAGTTATTGCGGGTGCAATTCATTATTTCCGTGTGCCCGCTGAATATTGGCGTGACAGGCTTTTGAAGCTCAAGGCTTGCGGCTTCAATACTGTTGAAACCTATGTTGCATGGAATATGCATGAACCCAATGAGGGAGTTTTTGATTATTCCGATATGCTCGATATCGAAAAATTCCTTGATATCGCAAACGAGCTGGGACTTTACGCTATTGTAAGACCCGGTCCCTATATCTGCTCCGAATGGGATTTCGGCGGACTTCCCTGGTGGCTTCTCAAAAACGATTCCATGGCACTGCGCTGCATGGACAAGGATTATCTTGCAGCCGTTGACCGCTTCTTTGACGATTTTATTCCCAGAATTTCAAAGCATCAGATAACCGAGGGCGGCAACGTTATTCTTGTTCAGGTTGAGAACGAATACGGCAGCTACGGTGATGACAGCAAATATATCCGCTATCTTGCCGACGGAATGAAGAAAAGGGGAATCAATGTGCCCTTCTTTACCTCCGACGGTGCGGAATATCAGATGCTTACGGCAGGCACTCTGCCCGAAATCCACAAAACCGCAAACTTCGGCTCAAGAGCAAAGGAGCAGTTTGCACGTTTGAGAGAATATCAGCCCGACGGACCTCTTATGTGCACGGAATTCTGGAACGGCTGGTTTGACCATTGGACAGAAAACCATCACAGCCGTGACCCGCAGGATGCCGCAAACGCACTTGACGAAATTCTTTCGCTTGGCGGAAGTGTTTCGGCATATATGTTCCATGGCGGCACAAACTTCGGTTACATGAACGGTGCAAACGATTACGATTTCTATGAGCCCACCGTTTCGAGCTACGACGACGATGCACCCGTTAATGAAAACGGTGCACTCACCGAGAAATATTTCAAGTTCAGAGAAGTTATTTCAAAATACGCCCCCATTCCCGAGGTTGAGCTTCCCGCACCCATCCCCACCAAGAATTACGGCGAAATCAAATTCACACATTCCGCAAAGCTTTTCGAGAATCTTGACGTGCTTTCAACTCCCGTTGAGTCGGTTGTGCCACTCACCATGGAAAAGCTGGGTCAGGGCTACGGCTTTGTGCTTTATAAAACGCAGGTGAGAGGACCCCGTGAGGAGCAGAAAATCCGTTTGCAGGATGTTCACGACAGGGGATATATCTACCGTGACGGAAAGTTTGTCGGCATTCAGTACAGAAACGATAAAGAGCCCATGAACAGAATCAGCATCGACAAAGAGGGCAATGAGCTTGCGGTGCTTGTTGAAAACATGGGACGTGTCAACTACGGTGCAAAGCTTAAGGATGCAAAGGGTATAACACAGGGCATCGGCTTCGGCAATAACTTTGTTTATCATTGGAAAAACTATCCGCTGCCGCTTGACGATATTTCAAAGGTTGAGTTCAAGGAAGGCGTTGATGCCTTTGACGGCACACCCGTTTTCCTTAAAGCGGAAATCGAAATTGACGAATGCTGCGACACCTTCGTTAAGCTTCCCACATTTAAAAAAGGTATTATTATTGTAAATAACAGAGTTCTTTCAAGACATTGGGAGGTCGGACCTCAACGCTCCGCATATCTTCCCGCACCCTTCCTTAAAAAGGGCAAAAATGAAATTGTTGTTCTTGAGCTTGAAGGCTACAAAACGCCTTCGGTTGTTCTTGACAGCGAACCCGATTTAGGCTAAAACAAAACCCTCGGAATTAATGATGGGTGTTCGTAAAACAGTTAAACCCAAAATTTAACTATTTTACGGCATCTGTCAGACGGGGTTGGTAATCAACAACGAAAAATGAGTGATGCCAGGTTGAAAGACCGAGCATCACTCATTTTTTATCTTAACGCTTTTTCTTTTGATATTATGGAGGAACATATTATGCAGGAACTGAATTATATCCGTTGTGGTGATTACTATATTCCCGATATTCGTTTGCCGGAGGAAAACAGACCTATTGGTCGATGGGGACGGATGCATAGGGACTATATCAAGGAACATCGCCCTATCCTTTTTAATGATTTGTGCCTTAACGGAAACTTGTGGACATATCTGGCTAATTTGAACGAACAGGCACAGAATCGTCTTGAATTTATTATTGAGCAAATGAAAGTGTCCGAGGGCGTAACGGAAGATATGAAACAGCACGACCAGATGGCGTGGGTAGGAGCTATGAATAGCA
>JAFUNA010000035.1 GCA_017473165.1 Clostridia bacterium
CTCGCCCTCTGAAAAGGGGGTGATGCGGATGCAGTATGTAACATATTCGGATTTGTTTCAATTCGCACTTGTTATTGTCGGCATAATCGGACTTGTTATATCAGCAGTCCGTGAGCATAAAAAGAAATAACCGCCCTGTCCCTGCAAAAGACGGCGGTTAAATCTTAAACCAAAGATTTTGAGGGCGTAACCGTCTATCGGCTATGCCTTGCATCTTTATTATACGCAAATCAAACCGTGTTGTCAAGTGAATTAATTCATTGACGGCATAAAATCGATGTGATAAAATAGATTAAAATAAAAATTTTCAGAGGTTATATTATGGGAATTATTATAGGCGTTGGCGGCGGAAGATACTGCGATAACGAGGTGCTGCCGATTTTTGAACACATTGTTTCGCTTGCAAAAAAGAAAAACCCGTCGGTTTTGTTTGTGCCCACCGCAGGGTTTGACGACATCAACGGCGACGAGCATATTTTCAGGCTATTTATCGGTCTGGGCTGCAGCGTATCGGCTCTGCTTCTGACGGATAAAACCCTCACAAAAGAGGAAATCGAAGAAAAAATTCTTTCTGCCGATATCGTTTATGCGGGCGGCGGTCACCTCAAATTCCTTATGGACACATGGAAGGAAACGGGTGCTGACGAAATCTTCAAAAAGGCATATGAAAAGGGCGTAATTCTTTCGGGCTACAGCTCGGGCTCGATGTGCTGGTTTGCAGAGGGCTATGACGATTGTGACGTTGACCATAAGTTTATGTTTGTTGACTGTCTGGGACTTCTGCCCTTCAGCAACTGCCCCCATTTTGAGGGCGGAAACTGGCCCGGCTATGCCGATGCAATCAAGGGCAGAAAATACTCGGGAATTGCTCTTGAAAACGGAGCGGCTCTTGTTTTTGATAACGGAAAATTTTACACCCTGCAGGGCAATGACGGCGGCGAGGTTTATTATCTTGATGCCGAAAAAAATCACGAAAAAATTCTTTTCAATGACCTCGAAAAGAACATAATATAATGTATATTATATATAATACCTTATAGTATAAAACCGATTGGAAAAGCTGCACTTTTTCGGTCGGTTTTTTGTTATATTTATCAAGGATTTCGGGGCTTTTTCAGAGCAAAATGGAAATTTATTGAATAATTGCCGGTGAATCGGAATATACTTTTATTACAGGCTGCGGTAAGCTTTGTTTGATTGCGGAAACAGCCTGTATTTTTGCAATTTGGAAAAATGTAACCGATTTTTACGCTTTTGTAACCATTTGTAACTTTTTCTGTTTTTCACAAAGAAATTCCCTCTTTTTGGCAAAAACCGCCCTGTTTCACAGAGTAGGTTAGTTCTCAAACAGCAAAAAGCGTCAGAAATGTTGTGCAAAGTTAACAAAATTTTATTCTCGGCAAATTTGACAAATCGGTTTTTTGTCAATATAATGACACCCGTTGCAAAAGGAAATCGAGGTTTCGCCCCTAATCGGACATCCAAAAAAACTACTAATGCACAAATAAGGAGATTATTATGATTACAAATTCTAAATCCGTAAGCATGAAATCCCGCAAAATCAGTTTCAGAATTGTTTCATTGATTGCTGCTGTTGCAGTTGCATTTTCGGCAATTGTTTCAACGCTCGTTTTTGCAGGAGCTTACACAAGAAATGATGCTGACGGAAAAGAAACCGGCAAAGGCACGTCGGTGAGCAGCTTTGACGGAATTACCGAAAAGCTCTGCGTTGCAAAGAGTAACGTATGCAATGCACTTGCAAAGGCAGGCATTGATGTTGACGAAGATGTGATTGTTCCCGTTTTCGAAAAAAATGCAAACGGCTTTGCTCAACTCAAATTCACCAAGGTCAGATATGAAATCAGAGAAGAAGTTATCAGCATAAAATATGAAACCGAAACAGTTTATTCGGATGATATGTTTGTTGACGACAGTGAAATCGTAACCAAAGGCGAAAACGGCGAAAAGGTTATTGTTCACAAAGAAAAATATGTTGACGGAAAGCTTGTTGAATCTGCAGTGCAGAAGGAAACGGTTAACAAGGAGCCCGTTAACGAGGTTAAAAAGGTTGGCACAAAGAAGCGTGAAGTTCTTTCGGCTTACAAAAACACCGTTCAGCCCATGTCAGAGCTTGAAGTGCCCGCTGACCTTAAGCTTGACGCAAACGGAATCCCCGTTGACTATAAATACTGCGTTGAGGGTAAGGCGACTGCTTATACAGGCGACCTCGCAACAGCATCGGGAAGAAAGCCCATGCCCGGTCACATTGCAGTTGACCCCAGAGAATTCCCCTACGGAACAGAGCTTTATGTTGTTTCGGCAGACGGCAGCTATGTTTACGGCTACTGCGTTGCTGCAGACACGGGCGGATTTGTTAAAATGGGCAACACAGACATTGACCTCTACATGGATAACAGAGATATGTGCTATGACTGGGGCAACAGAGGCGTAAAGATTTACGTTCTTTAATTAAATTTCATTTTCAGACATCCTGCCAATTTTGTATGGCGGGATGTTGTTTTTTGTATGAAATTGCTCTAAAACATCGAAAAATGTTTATAATAAATATAAGATTTATACATTGACTTTTTTGAGCTTTGAAATTAAACTAATAGGCATGAGAGAACTTGTGCTAAGTGTCTTGGAACGTATTCGGCAGAAATGCCGGGTACAAAAGGGATAGGAGAAGCGCAGTGTCACGGAGTTGGGCCGAAAAGGTTTGATTGCATTGCACTTCTTCCTGAAACCCCTTTTCAGACGCACACAAGCTTTATTTTTTGCAGAGTATCTGCGGAGTAATTTTGCATAAAATAATAATGCGGAGATTGTTTCTCCGTCTGAATGCTCAACAAATCGGAGTGTCGGATTTGTGTAGCACAAAATTCAACTTTTTCTATAGGCAATTTCAACAAAACAAGATTTTTTGACCGCCCTCACTTTGGCCGACAAGCCGAATTATTGCCGTAAAGGTCAAAACTGTGTTTAAAAATGTTGACGAAGCGAAGTTTTATGATATAATATGTAATATGTTAAAGCGAAATTTTTCATTTGGGAGATATATATTATGTACGTAAAAGATGTAACAGTTCAGAATCAGGTAGGTCTTCATGCACGCCCCGCAACTTTCTTCATTCAGAAGGCTAACGAATTCAAGTCATCAATCTGGGTTGAGAAGGAAGAACGCAGAGTTAACGCAAAGAGCCTTCTCGGTGTTCTTTCACTCGGCATCATGGGCGGCACAAGCATCAGAATCATCGCAGGCGGTCCCGATGAGGAGCAGGCTGTTGATGAGCTTGTAAAGCTTGTTGATTCAGGCTTTGCCGAATAATCAGAATAATTAAAACAGGCTTGTATGAGTTTTTTGCTCATACAAGCCATTTTTATTTCACGGTATAATCACATTTGTTTCTTATATCAAATGCTTCAAAATAGCGGTCTTCAAGCGGAATCCATTTGCTTTTAAAAATCTCAAGTCCGTCTTTTCCGTTGCGTTTTTCAATGCGTTCAAGGCGGGTTTCAAGGTCTGCTTCAAGAAATATCTTCAAATCATAAATATCGGGAATTTCGGGATGCAGGGCATATGCACCCTCAACAATAACAGGCTTTTGAGGATTAATGACCGCCTCGCCGTCAAAAGCCCCTTTTTTGCAACTGAAAATGCGATATCTGAATTCTCTGTCGCTTTTTATTCCCGCTGCAACCTCATTGACAAAACGCTCAAAATGAACGTTTCCGCCGGGCTTTGAGAGCCTTTCTGCGGTACGCATTTCGAGGGGCAGGAAGAAATCGTCCATGTGGATTATCTGCATATCAAAACGCTCCGCAAGCTCTGCGGCAAGGGTTGTTTTGCCCGAAGCACAGCAGCCGTCGATTGCAATAACTGCGTTTGGCTTTGCGGAAAGTATTTCTTCAATTTTGTTAATTGCTTTTTTCATATCTCACCGTAAAAAGCCCCGACAATCGTCAGGGCTTTAAGCTTTTTATTTTGTTTCTTCTGTGCCTGCCTGCTCGTTAAATTCTTTAACTTCAGCAGCGATGGCTTTACGTCTCTCACGGAGTTCCATATACATTCTGTCTCTCTTCTCGCCCTGAAGGTCATAGAAGAGCTGAGGAATGATGCTGAGAGCACCTGTAACAACAGGAAGGAGAGTACACATAAAGAAGAGTGCGTAGCGTGCTTCGGCAGTCTGAGCACCCTGATTCTTGGTGTTATCGTATCCGAATGCCTTGAAGAGAAGGGGCTGAGCAAAGTTCTTGACAGTATGAACCATCTTGGTAACAAGACCCTTTGCAACGCCTGTCATACCTTCTGAACGGAAACCGTTCTTCCATTCGCCGTAGTCGATGGCTTCGTTTCTCATTTCTTCGGGGATAACCTTTCTGATACCCCAGAAGAACATCCAGATTGTTTCGCGGAGCATGAACGAGGGAATCATGACTGCAAGGCTTTCATAACCCGGCTTTCCGCCGACCTTGATGAATTTACCTGCGGCATAAACGCCGAGCATGAGAACGCTGTCAACATGAGAACCTGCAATCCAGAGAGCCTTTGTTGAGAACTTGGAACGTGCCCAGGGAACGTATGAATAAGAAATGGGTGAAACAACCGCACCGGGAATACCAACGATTGTTGCCATTGATGCAAGGTTGAGAACTTCGATGTAGTAAAGGTTTGTGCCCGAATTGAGGCTGAATGCACCGAGGAACTCGGAAAGAGTGATAAGGAGCAGGGGTTTGTTTGTAATAACCGACTTGACGCCGCTGAAAATACTGGGTTTATCGATGGTCTGCATAACTCTTTCTTTTGCAACGAATGCATAGAAGAGAGCAAAGAGACCGGATACAACAGCGGTGATAACGCCGCCGAGAACGAACATTCTGTTATAGCCGGACTGATACATTTCAGGATTTGTGGTTTGCAGAATATCGTTTGCGGGACTGTTGATGTAGAGGTCGATTAAAAGACCCATAAGAATTTCGGGAGCTTTTTCAACAAAGCCGGAAAGAAGGTTGGCCGAAGTAATCAGTCGTGTTCTGTCGATAATGTTGGGTGTGATTGTTGAGGTCATACCCTGACGAACGATGGAGATAAGCGAACCTGCAAGATTCTGGAAAATCTGGAGAAGCAGGAAAATCGAGAATTTCGGTATGTTGCTTCCGATACCGTCGGTTCCCATGAATACGGGAAGTGCCCAGAAAAGAACGGTGAGAAAAACACCCGGAATGGCGTAAATAACAAGCCAGGGCTTGAATTTACCCCAACGTGTACGGGTTCTGTCAACAATCGATGCAAGGAAAAGGTCGTTGATGATATCCCAAACACCGATAACAGCGTTGGTGATTGACAGCAGAACAAGGTCGATTTTGAGGATGTTCATTTTGAAAACATCGTCATATTTACCAATGTTAAAGCTTTGAGCGATATCATCGAGTATGTATGCGAAGGTTTCTTTTGAGCCGACGTAACGTCTGTCCTTGGGGACAGCGGACGGAGCTTTTTCTTCAAGAACCTTAGCGGTTGACTCAGATGCCATGAAATCTCTCCTTATAAATATAATATTCAAGCTATTTTAACACACTGTTAATGCTTTTTCAATACCGCAATATTTTTTTATGAATTCTATACAGTAAACGTCATGTTTTTTTGGTTATAAAGTCAAAAAAAGAGCAGGCCGTGAAGCCTGCTCCCCGATAAATCTCAATTAAGAATTAAACCTTGAAATTAACGGACTTGTCGCCCTTTTCGTCGGTGCCGAATTCATAATCCTTGCCGGGAAGGACAGCGTTGAGGATAATGCCCACAAGAGCACCTACTGCAAGACCCGAAAGGCTGATTGTAACCGAGCCGACGGGAATCTGGATAGCACCTGCGTAGTTGATACCGATTGAAAGAACAAGGATAAGAGCGGCAATGATAACGTTTCTTGTGTTTTCAAAGTTAACCTTGTTTTCAACAACATTGCGTACGCCGACTGCGGAAATCATACCGTAAAGAACAAGCGAAGCACCGCCGATTGTTGCGGTGGGCATAAGGCTTACGAGAGCGGCAAACTTGGGTGAGAAGGAAACAAGGATTGCAAGGTAAGCGGCAATTCTTACAACCTTGGGATCGAATACTTTTGAGAGCGAAAGAACGCCTGTGTTTTCGCCGTAGGTTGTGTTTGCGGGTGCACCGAAGAGAGATGCGATTGTTGTTGCAAGACCGTCGCCGAGAAGAGTTCTGTGAAGACCGGGGTCGGCAATGTAGTTTCTCTTGCAGGTGGAGCTGATTGCGGAAATGTCGCCGATGTGCTCAACCATTGTTGCAAGCGAAATGGGCATGATTGTGATAACGGCACTTACAAGGAGATTCTTGTCAAAATCGCCCGCAAGAAGTCCGAAAACGGTATCCTTCATATGGAAGGGAAGACCGATCCATTCAGCAGTCTTGAAAGCCTCAAGCTTTGCGGGGTCAAGGGTTTCCATTACACCTGTGAAGTGGAGGATAACCGCAATGAGTGATGAGCCGAGAACGCCGAGCATGATGGGAACAATCTTTATCATGCCCTTGCCCCAGATGTTGCAGCCGATGATGATTGCGATTGCAATAACGGCAACAAGCCAGTTTGCGGAGCAGTTGGAGATTGCGCTTGATGAAAGGGTAAGACCGATTGCGATGATGATGGGACCCGTTACGATGGGCGGGAAGAATTTCATAACCTTCTTTGCGCCGAAGGCTTTGATGAGGGCTGCGAGCACAAGGTAGAGAAGACCTGCACAGGCAACGCCGAAGCAAGCGTAGGGAAGAAGGCTGTAGTCATTAATTGCGTTTCCTGCTTCGTCGGTGCCGATGGCTGTTATTGCAGCGTAGCCGCCGATGAAAGCGAAGGATGAGCCGAGGAATGCGGGAACCTTGCCTTTTGCGAGCAGATGGAAGAGGAGAGTGCCCAGACCTGCAAAGAGCAGAGTTGCCGAAACGCTCAAGCCTGTGAGAGCGGGAACAAGAACCGTTGCACCGAACATGGCGAACATATGCTGAACACCGAGCAGACCCATTTTGGGATAACCGAGTTGTTTGGCATCATAGATTCCGTCGCCGAGATCAAATTTTTTCTTTGACATTTTTTCAACCTCCTGAATTTTTTGTCATATCCACTCTAACATATTATGAACGGTTTGTAAAGAAAAAAACGGACAAAATTCAACAAAAAAGCTGCATCCTGTTAAGAATGCAGCCGAATGTTTTACCAGTTATACATCTGCTCGGGATTCTTGAAGATATCCTCAAGCTTTTCAATAAAGGGAACAAGCTGACCGAAGTCAAGGGCTCTGTGGTCAAAAGCAAGGTCGATGGGCATTTCGTAGCCGACGGTTATGATGTCGTTGCCGTTTTCATCCTGCTTGACAACGGGCTTCTTAACCGCAGCACTGATGCAGACAACGAAAACCTGGGGAGGAATGATTGAAAGCATGGTAACTCTGCCTGGAATTCCTCTTGTGAGCGAGCCGACGTTTGAGATTGTAACCGTGCCCTGCTTGATGTCGTCGGCGGTGAGTCTGTCGCTTTCGGGAATTGCGTAGTAATCCTTCTTTGCCTTGCCCGAAAGAGTCTTGACCTTATATTTGCCTGTCTTTGCACCGAAAAGACGAAGAACAGCCTGCTTGATTTTACCCTTCTTGAGCTTTTCGATTGTGTCGTTGAAGGAAACGGAGAACATAACCTCGGTGAGCTCGGTGTTCTTGATTCTTCTTGTGACGTCGGCTATGTATTCGGTAAGTTCAACAAGATTCTTGTTGCCGATATCGTGAAGAGTGATTGTCATCATTTCGCCGTTGGGCAGAATCCAGGTCATGCCTGCATGAATTTCGTCAAATTCCTTTACCGTGCCTCTGACGAGCTTGCGGTTGAATTCAATGTGAGCGTTAAGCTGGGGAGCAGCCTTGAACGCTTCGCAGAGAGCCTTGAGCATGATTGTGTTGATTGTGATTTTGACGGGGAATTTACCCGAAGCGTTAAGCTCCTTTACAACCTCGAGGAATCTTGAAACCTCGGGTTCATAAACATATGAGCTGTGGGGAATTGTTTCGCAGCTTTCTGATGTCATATTTGCAACGATTTTTCTCTGAATACCGAAATGTGTTTCTTTTGTAACTTTCATGGGGAATTTCCTCCTGTAGTTTTATTAATCCATACACAAAAATTTTAACACATATACGACTTTGCATTGTTCCTCAAAGGAAAAATATACAATTTTAATATTTCTTTAATAAATCAAATTGCACTTCACAAAAGATTAAATATATGGTAAAATAATAAATTACAATCCGTAGGGGCGACCCTGTGAGGTAACCCGAGATCAGATGGAAGGTTTAAAAAAATGAAAAAGCTTTTGAAATATCTGAAGGGCAGCCGTCTGCAATGCGTTCTTGCACCGCTGTTCAAAATGTTTGAAGCCATTCTGGAGCTGTTTGTGCCCTTGGTTATGGCTGGAATAATCGACAACGGAATAGGTGCGTCGGATAAGAATTATATTATAAAAATGTGCGGCGTGCTTGTGCTGCTTGGTGCGGTCGGACTTGCGTTTTCGATAACCGCCCAGTTTTTTGCCGCACAGGCATCGGTTGCGTTTGTCAAAAGGCTCAAGCACGCCGTTTTTGAGCATATCGGCAGATTTTCCTATGCTCAGATCGACAAAGCGGGCACTTCAACCCTCATAACCCGCATGACGGGCGATATGGACAGCGTGCAGAGCGGACTTAACCTCACTCTGCGACTGCTTCTCCGCTCTCCGTTTGTTGTTATCGGTGCGATGATAATGGCGTTTACCGTTGACACAAAGGCGGCGATGACCTTTGTTGTTGTTATTCCCGCACTTTCGGTTGTTGTTTTCGGAATAATGCTTCTTTGCATACCTCTTTATAAAAAAGTCCGTGTTGCACTCGATAAGGTGCTCACAACAGCAAGGGAAAGTCTTACGGGTGCGAAGGTTATCAGAGCATTCTGCAAGGAGGATGAGCAGCTTGCCGAATTTGAGGAGAGAAACGATGCTCTGACAAAAATTCAGGAATATACGGGCAGAATTTCCGCCCTGATGAATCCCGTGACCTGCATCATCATCAACATCGGCATTGCCGTGCTTATTTACATAGGCGCAATCCGTGTTGACACGGGGATAATCACGCAGGGTGCGGTTGTTGCACTTTATAACTACATGACCCAGATTCTTGTTGAACTTGTAAAATTCGCAAATCTTATTATCAGCATAACAAAATCCGTTGCCTGTGCGGGCAGAATCGGTGCGGTGCTTGAAACTTCCGTTGAAAGCGGTGAGGGCACGGCAAAAATTGATGAAAAATCCGATAATATCGTTGAGTTTGAAAATGTTTCGTTTGCCTATGACGGTGCGGGCGAAAATTCGCTTGAAAACATCAGCTTTTCCGTCAAGAAGGGCGAAACCGTCGGAATAATCGGCGGCACGGGCTCGGGCAAAACAACTCTTGTCAATCTTATTCCCGCATTCTACAGGGCAACCTCGGGCAGGGTGCTTGTGGGCGGTGCGGATGTCAGTGAAATTTCTCTTGAAGAGCTTCGTGAGAAGGTTGCGGTTGTGCCTCAGAAGGCTGTGCTTTTCAAGGGAACAATCAAAGAAAATATGCTCTGGGGAAAGCCTGATGCAACCGATGAAGAGATAAACAAAGCTCTCGGAATCGCACAGGCTGCGGACTTTGTTGCAAAGAAAGACGGCGGAATTGACGCAGCCGTTGAGCAGGGCGGAAGAAATTTCTCGGGCGGTCAGCGTCAGAGACTTTCCGTTGCAAGAGCGTTAATCAAAAATGCAGATATACTTATCCTTGACGACAGCTCAAGTGCACTCGACTACGCAACCGATGCGGCAATGAGAAAAGCAATTGCGGCAAATCAGGGCGATGCGGCGGTATTTATTGTTTCTCAAAGAACATCGTCAATCATGCACGCCGACAAGATAATCCTTCTTGATGACGGCGTTGCAACCGTAGGCACGCACGAAGAGCTCCTTAAAAACAACGCTGTTTACAGGGAAATCCATCTGACTCAATTTGATGAGGAGGGTGAAGAATGATGAAAACAAAAGCAAGCAAGGGAACTATAAAAAAGGTTCTCTATTATGTGGGCAGATACAAAATCCACCTCTTTATTTCAATTGTTCTTGCGGCGGCAAGCGTTGCAGTGAGCCTCTATATTCCCGTGCTCGCAGGCAAGGCAATTGACGAGATTGTCGGTGCGGGCAGGGTGAATTTTGAAGCTCTTAAGCCGTATCTTTATCAAATCGGAATTCTTGCGGTCTGTGCGGGTGCGGCACAATGGATTATGAACACCCTCAACAACAAAATCACCTTTAACGTTGTGAGGGATATCCGAAACGCCGCAATGAAGAAAATTCAGATTTTACCCTTGAGCTATATCGATTCAAAGCCTGCGGGCGAAACCGTGAGCAGAATCATTTCCGATGCAGACCAGTTTGCCGACGGACTTCTCATGGGCTTCACCCAGCTTTTCACGGGGGTTGTGACGATTCTCGGCACTCTCGGATTTATGCTCTCAATCAATTTCAAAATCACCCTTGTTGTGGTTATTCTTACGCCGATTTCACTTTTTGTTGCAAGATTTATTGCAAGCAGAACGTTTTCGATGTTTAAATTGCAGTCCCAAACAAGAGGTGAGCAGACCGCATTTGTTGAAGAAATGATAGGCGGTCAGAAGGTTGTTACCGCATTTTCGAGGGAAGAAGATTCCCTCAAGGAATTTGATGAAATCAACGAAAGATACGAAAAATGCTCCCTCAAAGCGATTTTCTTTTCCTCGCTCACAAATCCCTCAACCCGATTTGTCAACAGCATCGTTTATGCGGGTGTCGGCTTGACGGGTGCACTTGCGGCGGTAAGCGGAGCAATAACCGTCGGCGGACTTTCGTGCTTTTTGAGCTACGCAAACCAATACACAAAGCCCTTCAACGAGATTTCGGGCGTTATTGCCGAGCTGCAGAATGCACTTGCCTGTGCGGAAAGGCTCTTTGAGCTTGTTGAGCGGCAGCCGCAGACTCCCGATGCACAGAATGCACACGAATTCGGCGATGTTGACGGCAGAGTTGAAATTGAAAACGTTGCCTTTTCATATTCAAAGGACAGGGAGCTTATCAAAAATCTCAATCTTTCCGTTGAAAGCGGCAACCGTGTTGCGATTGTTGGACCTACGGGCTGCGGAAAAACAACGGTTGTCAATCTGCTCATGCGTTTTTATGACGTTGACGAGGGAAAAATCAGCGTTGACGGCACGGACATAGCAAAGGCAACCCGAAAGAGCCTTCGCAAAAGCTACGGCATGGTTTTGCAGGACACATGGCTCAAGGAGGGCACTGTCAGAGAAAATATTGCAATGGGCAAGCCCGATGCGACTGATGAGGAAATCGTTGCCGCCGCAAAGGCAGCCCATGCACACAGCTTCATAAAGCGTCTGCCCCAAGGCTATGACACGCCCATAACCGATGAAGCATCGGGGCTTTCACAGGGTCAGAAGCAGCTGCTTTGTATAACAAGGGTTATGCTTTGCCTGCCGCCGATGCTTATTCTTGACGAGGCAACAAGCTCAATCGATACCCGTACGGAAATCCGTATTCAGAAAGCCTTTTCAACAATGATGCAGGGCAGAACAAGCTTTATTGTTGCCCACAGGCTTTCAACAATCAAGAATGCAGACGTGATTCTTGTTATGAAAGACGGCAATATCGTTGAGCAGGGCAGCCACGACGAATTGATTAAAAAGCAAGGCTTCTATTATGAGCTTTACAACAGCAGAACAGAAGCGACGGCATAAATTTTAAATTTATGTTGACAAAACCGCTTTAGTGCGTTAATATAATAATACATTAATAAGCCACTCGGCTGAAAAGGAGTAAACATATGAAAAAATTATTTGCACTTGTTCTTGCAGCTCTCATGCTGTTCACAATGGTTGCCTGCGGCGGCACTGCCGACAACGAAACAACAACCGCAGCTCCCGATGATGCAGTTGCAGCAAACAGCGACCTCGCATACATAAAGGATAAGGGTACTCTTATCGTTGGTATCACAGACTATGCTCCCATGGATTTCAAGGATGAAAACGGCGAATGGACAGGCTTTGACGCTGAATTTGCACGTGCTGCAGCAGCAAAGCTCGGTGTTACCGCTGAATTTATCGAAATCGACTGGGCTAACAAGTTCTTTGAGCTTGATGCAAAGGGAATTGACTGCGTATGGAACGGCATGACAATCACAGACGAAGCTCTTGCAAACGCTTCCGTTACCAACGCTTATGTAAAAAATGCACAGGTTGTTGTTATGGCAGCCGATAAGCTTGCTGACTATGCAACAGTTGAAAGCCTTGCAGACCTTGTGTTCGCAGCCGAAGACGGCTCTGCAGGTGCAGAAGCTCTTGAAGCAAACGAGCTTGAATACACAGCAGTTCTTACCCAGACAGATGCTCTTCAGGAAGTTAAGAGCGGTGCTGCAGATGCCTGCGTTATCGACATCACAATGGCTAATGCAATGACAGGCGAAGGCACAAGCTATGCAGCTCTCGGCTACAGCCTTGAACTTACAACCGAAGAATACGGTATCGCTTGCCGTCAGGGTTCAGACCTTACCGCAGCTCTCAACGACATTATGGCAGAGCTTAAGGCAGACGGAACTCTTCAGGGTCTTGCTGACGAATACGAGCTCACACTCGCATAATAACCAATTCAATCATTGCGGCAGAGGGCGATGAACCCTCTGCCTTTTCATGACTTATGAGTAGCTTCGGCTACATATGAAAGGTATCGGTATTTTATGTTTTGGGAAGTAACGCTTGACCTGCTCAAAGGCTTTGCGACAACGGTTGAAATCTTTGGGCTGACTCTTTTGGGTGCATTACCCCTCGGTCTTATAATTTGCTTCGGCTCAATGAGCAGATTTGCTCCTCTTAAATGGCTGATAAAAACCTTTGTGTGGATTATAAGAGGAACACCTCTTATGCTTCAGCTGGTTGTTGTTTATTACGGTCCGGGTCTTTTGGGTGCATGGGCACAGGAGCTTAACAGCACGAACGCTTTCATAAACTGGCTTGCAACATGGGAAGTTTTTGACCGTTTTCTTGCAGTTATGATTGCGTTTATAATCAATTATTCCTGCTATTTTTCCGAGATTTACAGAGGCGGAATCGAATCCGTTCCCAAGGGTCAGTATGAAGCCTGTCAGGTTCTCGGCATGACAAAAACGCAGACGTTTTTCAAGGTTATCCTTATGCAGGTTGTAAAACACATCGTTCCTCCCATGAGCAACGAAATTATCACCCTTGTAAAGGACACTTCTCTTTCAAGAACCATCGCCATTTATGAAATTATCTGGAACGCACAGTCCTTTGCAAAGTCAGACGGACTTATGTGGCCCTTCTTCTATACGGGTGCATTCTATCTTATCTTCAACGGTCTGCTTACGGTTATTTTCGGCAAAATCGAAAAGAAGCTTGACTATTACCACAATTGACGGGAGTGAGAAATATGGCAATACTTGAAGTAAAAAATCTTAATAAAAGCTTCGGGAGCAACCATGTTCTCAAGGGCATCGACTTCACTCTTGAAGAGGGCAGGGTGCTTTCGGTTATCGGCTCGTCGGGCAGCGGCAAAACAACGCTCCTTCGCTGCATAACCTCTCTCGAAACTGCGGACAAAGGTCTGATTAAGGTTAACGGAAACGTTGTTTTCGACTCCGAAAATCAGCATAAATTCACAAAGGAAGAAATCCGCCAAAACCGTCTTGCGGTTGGTCTTGTTTTTCAGTCCTTCAATCTTTTTCCCCAGTATACCGTGCTCAAAAACGTTACCCTTGCCTGTGAGCTGCAGGCAAAGAAGCGTTCCGACTGGAGAAGCAACAAAAAGCAGATTCTTGAAGAAATCAACGCCAATGCAAAGGATATCCTTGCGAAGGTCGGACTTTCCGAAAAGCTTGATTCCTACCCCTGCCAGCTTTCGGGCGGTCAGCAGCAGCGTGTTTCAATTGCAAGAGCTCTTGCAATGAGCCCCGATATTCTTTTCTTTGATGAGCCCACCTCCGCCCTTGACCCCGAATTAACGGGCGAAATCCTTAAGGTAATAAAAGACCTTGCAGCGGAAAAAATGACAATGGTCATCGTTACCCATGAAATGGCGTTTGCCAGAGATGTTTCGGACCATATCATTTTCATGGACGGCGGCGTTATTGTTGAGGAAGGCAATCCCGAGGATGTTATCAACAATCCGCAGCAGGAAAGAACAAAGCTTTTCTTAAGCAGATTTCAGGATAATAATTAACATTTACCCCCGATTTGCAGTTGCATTTCGGGGTTTGTTATATTATAATCAAAAAGGTGATGAAAATGAAATTTCTTATAGCCTCCGACATTCACGGCTCGGAGTTTTACTGCAAAAAGGTGCTTGAAGCATTTGAAAACGAAAATGCGGACAGGCTTGTTTTTCTCGGCGATATTCTCTATCACGGTCCGAGAAACGATTTGCCCGAAGGGTACGCACCAAAAAAGGTGATTGAGCTGCTCAACGCAATGAAGGATAAAATTCTCTGCGTGAGGGGTAACTGCGACACCGAGGTTGACCAGATGGTGCTTGATTTTCCGATTCTTGCGGACTATGCGGTTATGCCCGTCGGAGAAAAGCTCGTTTACATGACTCACGGGCATAATTTCAACGAAAACAATCTTCCTCCCCTCGGAAACGGCGATGTTCTTCTTCACGGTCACACCCATGTGCCCAAATGCGTTGAGCACGAAGGATATGTTTATCTTAATCCCGGCTCTGCTTCGATTCCCAAAGAAAACAGTTGGCACGGCTACATGACTCTTTGCGGAAACGAATTTTTATGGAAAGATTTTGACGGCGAAGTAAAAATGAAATTTGAGGTGAAATAATTATGAAACTCAAGGAAACAAGAAATCTGACGGCAGGGGTCAAAACCCTTATGGTGTTTGCCTTTGCAATTATGACGGGCTTCATGTGGCGTGTCAGAGGCTCCCACGGCTTTGGCTCGATGTGGGGAATGTTTGCCGTCGGCGTAATGCTTGTGCTGGTTGTTTTTGCGTTTTTCGGCAACCGCAGAAAGATGAGCTATGAGGCAATTCCCGCAGCAGTTATCCTGCTCGGAATAACCAACGGCGGCTGGGGCACTCTCAACAGTCAGATGGGCGGATATCTCGGCAGCACCGCTCCGTTTACTGGCGAAGAGGTTGCCGCAACGGTTGAAATCAGCCCGTACTACGGACTTTGGGTCATGCTTCTTCTGGGCTTCGGCTGGATGCCCCTTTTCTCGATTTTCATGGGCTCACTTTTCTCAAAAAGAGAATATAAAATCAAAAATTACATAACAATTATCGCAGTTTTCTATGTTCTTGTTGCGGCGTTCATGTTCTGCGTTGCCCACTTCATTCTGCCCTATATCAGCCCGACTGCGGTTGATATGTTCAAAGAGGGTCTTGCAGACAGGGGCATCGAGATGTCGCCGATGATGGCATTCATCAAGAATCTCGGCTCCGAGGCATGGTTCAAGAAAATTCCCTTCGGCAGAAACTACTACGCAAGCATCAGGGTTATTTCATATTCAGCGGCGGCACTTCTCACCTCGCTGACCGTGCTCGTTGCATTTAAGGACAAAGTGACGGCATTCATTTCAACGGCAATGAACGTTGTCATGGCTCTTGCAATCACCCTTGCAGACGTATTTCTTATCATCGATTCCGACAGGGGCTTCCTCGGAAAGGTCACTCCGCCCGCATTTCATGCACAGGGCTCATGGTCACTCTGGGAATATTTTACGGGCTTCTTTCTCGGGCTCGGACTCATGCTGATTTTTGTCTGTCTGCCCAAAAAGCTCACCGAAGGCGAAGGCAGATTTGAATATGAAGAACCCTTTAAGAAAAAGTGGATGCACGGTGCATACAGTGCGGTTCTCACTCTTTTCTTCACCTTTGTTCTGACCCTTGTAAGACCGCTCGGAATGAGAATTGCAAGTATGTTTATCGACAGGGGAATGCTTCCCGACGAAGAAATTTATGAAATAGTGCTTATGGTGATTCTGGGCGTTATCGGCTTTGCGGTTTGTGCTTTGATTACAAAGAAGAACATCACCGCAAGAGGTCTGCCCGTTCCCGTGCCCATGAGAACAGAAGATTTCTGTATGAAGGCAGCACCCGTTTATTTCTTCCTTACGGGCATAATCTATTTCTTCACCGATGAAGCAAGTCTTTGGCAGGTAATAAAAAATCCCTCGTCACTTCTCAACGTGACAAGGGATGCGGGAATTGTGCTTATTGTGCTTATGGTTGTGAGCTTTGCACTTTTCTATGCGTTCTTTATTCCTGCCCGCAAAAAGGCTGAAAAATAATATCACGGATTTCGTCAACGGAGCTTGCGATGCGGGTTGCACCTGCATTTTCAAGCTCCTCTTTGCTTCCGTAGCCGAAGGTTACGCCTATGCTGTCAACGCCTGCAACATTTGCGCCGTTGATGTCAAAAAGGCGGTCACCGACCATAACGATTTTGCTTTTTTCAATGCCGAAATGCTCTGCACAGCTGTTGATTAGCTCAAATTTTTCTCGGTTAGCCTTGTCGGCGGCGGGGCAGGAAACGAAATCAACAAAGCCGCTGATTTCAAGAATATCCAGCAACCTTAAAATAAAGCTTTCGGGCTTTGAGCTTGCAATTCCGATTTTGATATCATTCGATTTGAGCTCTGCAAGAAGCTCTCTCATGCCGTCATACATCGTAAGCTGATAAATTCCGCTTTCGCTGTATTTCTCACGGTATTTGTTAACCGCAAACTCACATTCCTTATCATCGAGCCCGAGCTCTCTTTTGAATGAATCGTAGACGGGCGGTCCGATAAAGGTGCGGAGCACTTCGTTGCTCAACGGAGCGTGACCGACACACTCTGCCGCATACTGTATTGAATTGAAAATCCCGACTCCCGTGTCGGCAACCGTACCGTCAAAGTCGAAAAGAACGGCGTCATATTTTCTTTGCATAAGCATACCTCACAATGATGAAATTATATCACAAAGATTTTTGTCAATCAACATAATCTTTTGTTTACAAGAGTAATTTTATATGTTATAATATTACATTATTTTGGATTTATACCCCCGAAAGGACTGAAAATAAATGGAATATAATTTCGCAAAGGGAGTTGCATCTCTGAAACCCTCGATTATCAGAGAAATTCTCAAAAGCTCGGGCAACACAATTCCTCTTGCTGCGGGAAATCCCGCTCCCGATGCTTTCCCCGTTGACGATATCAAAAAAATCGTTGGCGAGGTTTTTGAAACCGACCCCATTCTTGCCCTTCAGTACGGCATCAGCGAGGGCTACGCTCCTCTTGTTGAGAAGCTTACCGAGCTTGCAAAGTCACGCTACGGCGTAGGCAGCGAAAATGACGGGCTTATCGTTGTCAGCGGTGCACAGCAGGTTATGAGTCTTATGAGCCAGTGCTTCATCAATCACGGCGACTGCGTTATCTGCGAAGAGCCTTCGTTTATCGGTGCACTCAACTGCTTCAGAAGCTATGGTGCAAAGCTCACGGGCGTGCCTATTGAGAGCGACGGAATGAATATTGAGGCTCTCGAGGAAAAGCTTAAAACAGAAGAAAACGTTAAGTTTATCTATACAATCCCCAATTTCCAGAATCCCGCAGGCACAACAATGTCGCTCGAAAAAAGAAAGGCGGTTTATGAGCTTGCAAAGAAATACGGCGTGCTCGTGCTTGAGGATAATCCCTACGGCGACCTTCGTGTTTCGGGTGAGGATGTTCCCGCAATAAAGAGCTTTGACGAGGAAGGCGTTGTTGTTTATTCGGGCTCTTTCTCAAAAATCGTTGCTCCCGGCATAAGAGTGGGCTATGTTCTTGCTCCCAAGGAGGTTATCGCAAAGCTCACCGTTGCAAAGCAGACACAGGATGTTCATACACCCCTTGTTTCACAGCTTGTTGTTTATAAGTGGCTCACCGAATGCGATTTTGAGGGTCACATCAACAAAATCAGAGAAATCTATAAAAGAAAGCTCAACCTTCTCTGCGACTGCATTGACAGCGAGCTTTCCGACTTCCTTACATATCACCGACCCGAGGGCGGACTTTTCGTCTGGGCAAAGCTCAATGACGGAATTGATATGCTTGACTTTGTCAAAAAAGCAAGTGCCGCAGGCGTTTCGGTTGTGCCCGGCAACGCAATGATGGTTGACGGCGACGCACCCTGCAGCTACATCCGCATGAATTTCTCAACTCCCTCCGACGAAGGCATTGTGAAGGGCGTTAAGATTCTGGGCGAAGTTGCAAGAAATCTTTAAAAGAGGTAAAAACCATGGATAATACAGCTCCCGAAAAGAAGCCGATAGTTTTAAGTATGATTCAGCCCACATCCGTTCCCACATTGGGCAACTATCTGGGTGCACTTAAAAACTGGAAAAAAATGAGCGATGACTACAACTGCCTTTATGCCGTTGCAGACCTTCACGCTCTCACAATTCATCCCGACCCCGCAAAGCTCCGCCAGCAGATAATGGAAATGTATGCAATCATGCTTGCAGTCGGTCTTGACCCCGAAAAAAGCATTGTTTTCATTCAGAGCCAGGTTGCCGCACACGCAGAGCTTGCGTGGATTCTTGACTGCTACACCCAGTTCGGTGAGGCTTCAAGAATGACACAGTTCAAGGAAAAATCCCAGAAGCACGCCGATAACGTCAATGTCGGACTTTTTGCTTATCCCGTGCTCATGGCGGCGGATATTCTGCTTTATCAGGCAAACTTTGTTCCCATCGGTGCCGACCAGAAGCAGCATCTTGAGCTTGCAAGGGACGTTGCAAACCGCTTCAACACCTTAAGAGGAAACACCTTCACACTCCCCGAGCCCTTTATCGGTAAGGTTGGTGCAAGGGTTATGAGCCTTCAGGACCCCACACAGAAAATGTCAAAGAGCGACCCCAACCCCAAGGCATCGGTTTCGCTGCTTGACGAGCCCAACGTAATCCTCAAGAAATTCAAATCAGCCGTTACCGACAGCGAAGCCTGCGTAAGATATGCAGACGGCAAGGACGGAATAAACAACCTTATGGCGATTTATTCATGCTGTACGGGTCTTGATTTTGATGCAATCGAAAAGGAATTCGAGGGCAAGGGCTACGGCGACTTCAAGGTTAAGGTTGCCGAGGCTGTTATCGAAGAGCTTCGCCCCGTACAGGAGGAATATAAGCGTCTTATTGCAGATAAGCAGTATCTTCTCGATACAGCGGCGGCAGGTGCGGAGAAAGCGGCACGAATTGCAAACCGCACACTGACCAAAGCAAAGAAAAAAGTCGGACTTTTGCTCGGTTAATCGGGAAAAAATCAAAGATTTTTGTTGAATACGCCAAATTTGCATAAATATTCAAAATATGCTTGATTTTTTGAATATTTGATGTATAATTAGTGCATAAAAAATAAAACGAATGGAGAAATTATCATGAAAGAAATCAAAAAAGTTGTTCTTGCCTATTCAGGCGGTCTTGATACATCAATCATCATTCCCTGGCTTAAGGAAAACTACAATAACTGCGAAGTTATCGCTGTTTCCGGCGACGTAGGACAGGGCACGGAGCTTGACGGTCTTGAAGAAAAGGCTATCAAAACAGGTGCATCAAAGCTCTATATCGAAAACCTTCAGGACGAATTTGTAAGCGATTACATTTTCCCCACCCTCAAGGCAGGTGCAGTTTATGAGAAGGAATATCTTCTCGGTACATCCTTTGCACGTCCCATCATCGCAAAGAGAATCGTTGAAATCGCAAAGGCTGAAGGCGCAGATGCTATCTGCCACGGCTGCACAGGCAAGGGTAACGATCAGGTAAGATTTGAGCTTACAATCAAGGCTTTTGCTCCCGAAATGGAAATCATTGCTCCCTGGAGAATCTGGGACATCAAGTCAAGAGAAGAAGAAATCGAATACGCAGAGGCACACAACATTCCTCTTAAGATAAACAGAGAAACAAACTATTCAAAGGACAAGAACCTCTGGCACCTTTCACACGAAGGTCTTGACCTTGAAGACCCCGCAAACGAGCCCCAGTACAACAAGCCCGGCTTCCTTGAAATGGGCGTTTCACCCGAAATGGCTCCCGATGAACCCACCTATATCACAATCCACTTTGAAAAGGGCGTTCCCACAGCCATCAACGGCAAGGAAATGGGCGGCGTTGAGCTCATCAAATATCTCAACGAAGTCGGCGGCAAGAACGGCATCGGTCTTAACGACATCGTTGAAAACCGTCTTGTCGGCATGAAGTCAAGAGGTGTTTACGAAAATCCCGCAGGCTCAATCCTTTTCAAGGCACACGATATTCTTGAAACTCTTTGCCTTGACAGAGATACAATGCACTATAAAGAAATCATCGCTCACAAGTATGCAGAGCTTGTTTACTTCGGTCAGTGGTTTACTCCTCTTCGAGAGTCACTTGCAGCATTCGTTGACAAGACCCAGGAAACAGTTACAGGCGACGTTAAGCTCAAGCTTTATAAGGGCAACATCATCAACGCAGGCGTAACCTCACCCTACACACTCTACAGCGAGGATTTCGCAACATTTGATGCAGACGAAGTTTATGACCAGAAGGATTCCGCAGGCTTCATCAACCTCTTCGGTCTTCCCATCAAGGTAAAGGCTATTCTTGAGGCTGAACGCAACAAATAATCTTCGTATAATAGCGAAATACTGCATAAAAACAAATAAAATAAGAGCCGTCAACTTATGGCGGCTCTTTTCCCAATGTAGGGGCGGCTATCAGCCGCCCGCAGATTTACCGGAATTCTCAAACGGGCGGATATTATCCGCCCCTACACTCTATTTTTGCAGGAGGAATAAAAATGAAACTTTGGGCAGGCCGCTTTTCAAAGGAAGCAGACAAAAAAACCAATGATTTCAACTCATCAATAGCAACCGATTCCAGAATGTATGCACAGGATATCGAGGGCAGTATTGCCCACGTTACAATGCTTTCCGCAAAGGGCATCATCCCCATGGAAGACGGTGCGGTAATCGCAACGGCACTTGCCGAAATCAAGGAAGAAATTGCAACGGGCAAGCTTCTCATTGACCCCAACGCAGAGGATATCCACACCTTTATTGAGCAGACTCTCACCGAGCGTATCGGCGATGCGGGTAAAAGACTTCACACGGGCAGAAGCAGAAATGACCAGGTCGCCCTTGACGTAAGACTTTATCTGCGTGACGAATGCAATGAAACATTAAAGCTTATAAGCGAGCTTATCGATGCTCTCACCGCAAAGGGTGAGGAATACAGCGAGGCAATCATGCCCGGCTACACCCATCTTCAGAGAGCACAGCCCATAACCTTCAAAACTCATCTTCTTGCATATATCGAGATGCTCAAGCGTGACCTCGGCAGAGTTGAGGATGCGAAAAAGAGAATGAATTCATCGCCTCTGGGCAGCGGTGCTCTTGCGGGCACAACCTACCCCATCGACAGAGCGATGACCGCTTCGCTTCTCGGCTTTGATTCCTACACAAATAGCACTCTTGACGGCGTTGCCGACAGAGATTTCTGCATTGAGCTTGCAAGTGCACTTTCAATTCTTATGGTGCATCTTTCAAGACTTTGCGAGGAGATTATTCTCTGGTGCTCATGGGAATTCAAGTTTGTTGAGCTTGACGATGCCTTCTCAACGGGTTCAAGCATTATGCCCCAGAAGAAAAACCCCGACATTGCGGAGCTTGTAAGAGGCAAGAGCGGCAGAGTTTTCGGCGACCTTATGACTCTTCTCACCGTTATGAAGGGACTTCCCCTTGCTTATAACAAGGATATGCAGGAGGATAAGGATGCGATTTTTGATGCGTTTGACACCGTTAAAATCTGCCTTGTAACCCTAATTCCCATGATTGCAACAATGAAGGCACTCCCCGAAAACATGAGAAAGGCTGCCGCAGGCGGATTTATCAACGCAACGGACTGTGCTGACTTCCTTGTTTCAAAGGGACTTCCTTTCAGAGATGCCTATAAGGCAACGGGCGAGCTTGTTGCTCTTTGCATAAGAGAAAACAAAACTCTTGAAACCCTTTCGCTTGATGAATACAAAAACGTCTGCGACCTGTTTGACGAGGGCGTTTATGATGCAATCAAGCTTGAAAACTGCGTAAGACGCAGAGGAATGTAAATTTTTATAAACAAATATGCCCCCTGAATTTTGAACAATCTCAAAATTCAGGGGGCATACAAATTATTTAGTTTTCTTCTACGTAATCGTGGAATACTACCTTGACTGCTTCTCTGGGGAAGTCGAAGCGGCGTTCTTCGCAGATGTCGCCTTCCTTAACGCCGTCAAGAAGTGCAAGCATGTGGCTTTCTCTTACAACCTGACCGTCTTTGTCATATGCTGTGTAGCCGATTTTCATGCCGTTGCCTCTGGAGCCGATGCCGTCCATTCTGATGTCGGCATAAGCGTTAACGTTGAGTGAAAATCCGTCATCGATGATTTCGATATCGGTGATTGCACCAACGGAGTTGCCGTATACATGGTAGCTGCTGAAAACAAACTCAACCTCGTTGATTGTTTCAACATATCTTACGGGCTGTTCGGGGTCGTCGGGCTTTGCATTTTCCGCAACGGGAACGGTCATTCCGTTGGGGTTAACGTAAGTATACTTTTCAACTGATGTTACGGGAGGCTCGTCGGGGATGTTTGAGCAGCCGAAAAGGCAAAGGGTTGCGAATGTAACAACAAGAAGAATGCTTATAATTTTTTTCATGGAAAGTCAATCCTTTCAATATATTATTCTTATCATATCACACATTTTTGAATTTTTCAACCGCTGAAACGATTTGCTTTACCGTTTCGGCAATTTTTGCTGCAGTTTCGGGTCCGAGGGAGTTCGTTTCCTCATAGTGACGGCGTTCGTGAACGTCACGTCCGTTTTCAAGATAGGGAGCGTATTCGTGAAGAATGAAGTCATTGGGAGGAAGAACATAGCCCAGCTCATCGTTGGCAAGTCCGATAATCATAACCTCGCCGCCGATGATATCCCGAAGGGGCAGGGGGTTGATTTCTCCGCCGCAGCCCGTTGCGGATTCCTCTGCAGGAAGATAGCCGCCGTAGACAAGCTCGGGGAAAATTTCGCAGGGAAGCATGAGAATTTTCAGCGTGTCGATTTCAAAATAGCTTATTTCCGATTTAAGGGCAAGACCCGAGCCGTCGGGCATTCTGTATTCCGTCGCATCGAGAATTCCGATTTTAGCGGCGGCAAGCAGAATTGTGTTTTCGGCTCTGAAATAAACCTCACGGGTTATGCTGCCGATTTTCGGCTTGAGAAGAACTTCGTCATCTTCCTTGATTGAAAGTGCATAGTCAGCGAGCTTATAGCCGATGTTTTTCGTAGACTCCGAAAAATCGCTGCCGTTGTCACGGATTTCCCTCTCGTTGGGAATATCCATGCTTATCATTCCGCCGATTGCTCCAACGCAGTAAAGAGTTTGGGCACCTGCTTTTTCAAGAATTCTTCTTCTTAAGTAGCAGGGGAAATCTGCGCTGACAAGCTCGTTGCAGCCCTGAAGCGACTCGGAATGAGATGCGAAATTAATGATATATGTTTCTCTTGTGCCGTCCTCGGGAACAAAACGCAGACGGGTAAGCGTTTTTGAATAGACAATCGGAGTGCGGATATCCTCCTGCATATCGGGAACTTCAACTTTACCCATATAGAGCTTGCCGATTTTGCGGCTTGCGTAGGCACGCTTAACGGCTTTTTCGGTCTGCGAAAAAACAAGCTCCATGTATTTTGGATTTTTTCCGCTTAAGGGCAGAGGTCCCCAGATTCCCATGGTGTCGATTCCTGCGTGGTTATGGGTTGTTACGATGTTGATGCTGCGGCAGCCCGAAAGCATGGCGAATTCCTTGAGCCTTGCACGCAGACGGTTAACGTCGTTGCGGAGAATTCCGACGGCATCAACCGAAACAAGAACAATTCCGCCCTTGCCCGAAAGGTCATCAAGCCACACGGCATGGGTCTTCGGAGGGTCAAGAACACCCTTTGCGGGCTTGTTTTCACCGTAGCCCGCTATGTAATATTTCTTTTTGTTAATGTCGGCGGGAAGAATTTCCTCTTTTGCATAGCCGAAGGAAAAGCAATCGCCTTTGGCTTTTGCGGGGCAGATAAACTCCGTTTCTTCAACGGGAGTTGCCGCTTTTTTGGGGGTGACGTGTCTGCCTTGGGTTCTGAATACAAAATCGAGGGTTTTGCTTACAGCTTCCAGAGGTTTCATTTTTATTCGCTCCAATCAAACTTTGTCAGCCTGCCTTTGGTCAGAAGCTCGGGGAAATTCCATTGACGAAGCACCTCGTATGCTCCGATTGCAACGGAATTTGAAAGATTGAGGCTTCGGGCAGAGCTGTCGTTAATCATCGGCAGGCGTACGCAGCTTTGGGGATTTTTAAAAAGAAGCTCCTCGGGAAGACCTGCGGTTTCCTTGCCGAAAACAAGATAACAGTTATCAGGATATTCGATTTGGGAGTATATTTTTTGTGCTTTTGTTGAAAAATAAAAGAAATTTCCGTCTTTATTTTTCTCAAAAAAATCGTCAAGATTTTCGTAATAAGTAATGTCCAGAAGATGCCAGTAATCAAGCCCTGCTCTTTTGAGCTTTGCGTTGTCAACACGGAAGCCCATGGGCTCAACAAGGTGGAGTCTTGCTCCCGTTGCGGCACAGGTGCGGGCAATGTTGCCGGTATTCTGGGGAATCTGGGGTTCAACAAGAACGATGTTTAAAACAGGCATTATATAACTTCCTAAAAAAATATTGGCATTAGTTTTATTCCCCTCCGAGGATAAAATAAAAATGAGAAAAAGAGATTGGAGGGAAAAAGAATGTTTTCATCATCAAAGAATATGTCCATTGTCAAGGGCATGGGCATCGGTCTTGCCGTCGGCACGGCAGCGGCGATGGTCAGCTCAAAAATGATGACACGAAGCGGCAAAAAGGCATTCCGCAAGAGTGCCGCCAAGTGCATGAAATCGGTTGAAGACGTTATGAACGGTATTTCTTCAACAATGATGCGATAATCAGCTGTTATAGTTATTCATTGCACGGTCGGTGTCGCCGTTTATTATCAGCTCGGCAGCATCGCAGGCGTTATCCGCAGCCTGTCTTAAGGCGGGAATTTCGTCTTTTTTGAAATTGGAAAGCACCCAGTCGGCAAGCTCATAGTCGGGGTGGGGCTTTTCGCCCACGCCAAGCTTGATTCTGGGAAAATTATCGGAATTGAGATGATAAATGATGCTCTTGATTCCGTTGTGACCGCCCGCACTGCCCTTGCGTCTTATTCTCATTTTGCCGCAGGGAAGTGAAATATCGTCAAAAACAACGATGATATTTTCAGGCGGAATTTTATAGAAAGCGGCAGCCTCACGCACAGCCTCTCCGCTGTTATTCATGAAGGTCTGCGGCTTCATAAGCAAGCACTTGTGACCGCTCAGCCTTATGGCGGCGGTCACTGACTTGAACTGGATTTTATTGATTTTTACGCCTTGCTTATCCGCCAGAAGGTCGGCAAAAAGAAAGCCTGCGTTATGGCGGGTAAGCTCGTATTTTTTGCCCGGATTGCCAAGCCCGACTATCAGAAATTCGGGTGCACCTGCGGACGATGTTTTGTTTCTTGAAAAAATGCCCATATCAGTTATTTTGCGTCACGGAAAAGTACGGGAGCGGTTTTCTTTTCTTCAACGCTCTCGGTGCCGTCGTTGTATTCGGTGGGAGTTTTGGAGTAAACAACGCTGATTTCCATTTTGTCGGCAAGAGCCTTGACTTCTTCGCTTGAAAGCTCGCCGTCGGAGCAGAGCACGCTGAAGCTTGCGGGAGCGGGCTCAAGAGCACCTGCCGAAATTCCGAGCTCACCGCCGAGATTTGTTGAAATATAAATTCCGTTTTTGCCGTTGTTTTTAACCTCAAAGCCATAGATTGTGAGGTCCTCGTCGCTCACGTTCTTAAGAACGATAATCTGCTCATAAGCAAGCCATTCTTCGGGAGCTTCGTAGAATTTGTTTGCAACATCTTCGCCCATCTGATATTCATTGATGAGAGCTTTTTTATATCTGTCGGGATTGGTTGTAAAACGCTCAAGAAGGTTGATTCCTTCAACAAAATCATCTCTGTAAACAAGAAGTTCTTCGGGCTCTTTGTTGTTATCGGAAAGAACAAAGTAGCCGCCGATACCGAGAGCGGCAACAAGAACAACAGCGATGACTGCGATAAGTATTTTTTTCATAAATATAAACCTCCGTGTGTTTATTATACTTTTTAGTTTGCTGTTTCAAAAAGTATATATTGATTATGACAGATTTTGATTTAAAAAACAATACAAAGTTGTTAAAATTATAATAATTTACATATTGTTAAACTTTTGGTTTTGTTTGGTATGGAACGAAATTATGAAGATTGTTGAAATAATCATAACAAATCCGATTATATCCGTGCCCGAAAAATCCGTGCCGAGCCATAGGGCTGAAATAACCGTTGCGGCAACGGGCTCAATGCTTGAAATGATGCTTGCGTTTGTTGCTCCGATGAGGTGAATGCCCTCAAGATAAAACGTATAGGCGAGCACCGTGCCGAGAATAACAATTCCCGCAACCGCACCGACAAGGGGCAGAGAAATAACGGGCATTGTTTCCCACGGTCTGAAAACGGGCAAAAGAAGGATTCCGCCGACAAGTGAGCCCCAACCGAGCACGGTCGGAGTGTCGGCAATTTCGAGAATCGGACCGGGAATGAGCGAGTAGCAGGCAAGAAATATGCCCGCAAGCAAGCCCCATATGAGAGCACCCGTCGAAACCGAGAGTGAGCCGATTTTTCCGCCCGTTGCAATAACAAACGTGCCGCCGATTGCAAGAATGATTGCGATTATCTCCGTCATAACGGGAGGCTTTTTATTTTTAAAGCAGGTAAAAACAAGAATCATTGCAGGGGAGAGATACTGCAAAACCGTTGCGATGCCTGCGTTTGAGAGCTGAATTGCCGTGAAATAGGAATACTGGCACAAAACAAGCCCGAAAATTGTGAACGCCGCCATTCTTATAATATTGTTTCTGCCCTGCCAGACGGCAAAAATTTTCTTTTTGTTTTTGACGGCACAGAAGGTGAGCAGAATAACTCCCGACAAAACCATTCTTATCGGTACGAGCCACTGTGAGCTGACGCCGTGATAAGTAAAAAGATACTGACCGCAGGAGCCCGAAAAGCCCCAGAAAATTCCGCCGAGCAGGGAAAGGATAACTCCAGCTGCGGTTTTTGATTTGTTCATTTTAATGCACTTCCTTAATTACTAAAGAATGGTATCATACAATTAAAATAAAAGCAACATAAATCGGCATAACATCTTTGACTTTTGCCTATAATTCAATTGGTAATATCGGTAAGAATTTCAGCAGAATTATGCGGGTGATATTTAAAATTAGAAGCATTACGGATTACAAACGAAAATTCAAGAAAAATAAAGAAAATCAGAGAAAACGGGAGCTAAATCCTGAAATCGGCGCATTAATCTAAATTTTTGACCTTTTCTGACCTTTGACCTTCTGACCTTTGACGGCTATAATATAGTCAAAAGTCAAAGAAAGTCAAAGTCAAACTCAAGTTTGGCAAATGAAAGAGTTGATATTATGAGTTTAAGCAATGATATAACAAGAATGCTTCTTGAAATGCTGGAGGAGGGCGGCACAACCGAAATTCAGCGTAATGAGTTTGCCCAAAGCATCGGCTGCGTGCCCAGCCAGATAAACTATGTTATTTCTTCACGCTTCACTCCCGAACAGGGCTATATTGTTGAAAGCCGACGGGGCGGTGGCGGCTACATCAAAATTACGAGGATGAAGCTTGACAAGCCCTCGCTGATTATGCATACGGTCAACTGCATCGGCGATTCAATCGACCTTGCAACCTGCCGTGCAAACGTTATGAATCTTCACCACAGCGGTGCAATCGGCTCTCCCGCCGCAAGGCTTATTCTTGCCGCAACGGGTGAAAATGCTTTGAAAAATCTGCCCATACCCGTCAGAGAAAGGGTCAGGGCTTCGATACTCAAACAAATGCTTCTTACAATTGAAGGAAAGGATGATTGATTATGTTATGTCAGAACTGCGGAAAAAATGAAGCAACCACACACATCAAGCAGATTATCAACGGCGACATGGCGGAGAGCCATCTTTGCTCCGACTGTGCCGCACATCTGGGCTACTCGGATATGTTTTCGGGCTTTGGTCTGAATCTTTCGGGGCTTTTCAGCGGACTTCTCGGGGATATGATGCCCTCAATTTCGGCGGGGAAATCACCCCGATGCCCCAAATGCGGAACATCGTTTGATGAAATTGTTCGTGACGGCAGAGTGGGCTGTGCGGACTGCTACAGAACATTTTATGATAAGCTTCTGCCCTCAATTCAGCGAATTCATGGCAAGATAAAGCACAGCGGCAAGGTGACGAATGCCGCACCCGTTGAGCCCAGGGAGGAAACAACCGAAGAAAAAATCGAAAAGCTGAAAGCTGCAATGAACGAAGCCGTTGCAAAGCAGGAGTTTGAAAATGCAGCGAAAATCAGAGATGAAATCAAGGCTCTGGAAGGAGGAGAATCAAAATGAGCAAATGGTATTTTGAAAAAGGCGATCAGGGCGACATCGTAATGAGTACCCGAATCCGCCTTGCACGAAACCTCAACGAATTTCCCTTTCCCGCAAAGCTTGATACGGTGGGCAAAAACAAGGTCAATTCCCTTGTGAAAAGCACTCTTTTCGAAAATGACTGCTCGGGTCTGAGCTATATCGAAATGAAGGATTTGTCAAGAATTCAGGCGGTGTCACTTGCGGAGCGACACCTCATCAGCCCCGAATTTGCCGCAAAGAAGGACGGCAGCGCACTTATTCTTTCCGAGGACGAGGGCGTGAGCATTATGCTCTGCGAGGAGGACCACATCAGACTGCAGGTTATGAAATCGGGTCTTGCTCTTGAGGAGGCGTACGACATAGCAAACAAGCTTGATAACGTTATTGACGCAAAGCTTGATTATGCCTTTGATGAGAGAATAGGCTATCTCACCCAATGCCCCACAAATCTCGGCACGGCGATGAGAGCATCGGTTATGCTCCACCTGCCTGCACTTACCCGCTGTGGACAGATAACCCGTCTTTCAAACACGGTTTCAAAGCTCGGGCTAACAATCAGAGGTGCAAACGGCGAGGGCTCACAGCCCAGAGGCGATATGTACCAGATAAGCAATCAGATTACGCTCGGCATAACCGAGGAAACGGCAATTGCAAATCTTAAGTCAATCGTGCTCCAGCTTGTTGCACAGGAAAGAGCGGCGGCTGCGGAAATGATAAAGAATCCTGCGGAAGAGGACAAGATTTTCCGTGCACTCGGAGTGCTTAAGAATGCAAGGCTTTTGAGCACAGACGAATTTATGGAGCTTATTTCGGTTGTCAGACTCGGAGCTGCAAGGGGACTTGTTGAAGTGCCCGTTGAAAAAATCAACGAGCTCATAGTTAATATGCAGCCTGCAACTGTCAGCGCAGCAAACGCCGACGCAACCAATCCCACGGCAAGGGATGCGGTCAGAGCAAAGGCGGTGCGTGAGGCTCTGGCGTAACAATCATTTTATAAAACGGGTACGGGCGGAGTCCGTCCTTAACTCGCCGAAGGCGAATATCACTCCCGACATTGTCGGGAATATCACATCGCAAGGCGATATATAACACGGCGTAAGCCGTATATAACTGTTTCGCAAAGCGAAACCTATGGGAGGATTTTGTATGTATAGATTCACGGGCTTTACACAGAAAGCCAACGATGCACTCAACAGTGCAATTTCTTCCGCCGAGAGTCTGGGTCATACCTACGTCGGCAGCGAGCATATTTTGCTCGGTCTGCTTGCGGAAAGCGGAGGCATGGCTTATACGGCTCTCTCGGCAAGGAAGGTAACTTATAAAGAGGTTGAGCAGATTATCAAAAGCGGAATCGGTATCGGCTCACCGACGGTGCTCTCGCCCAACGATTTCACACCGAGAGCGAAGAATATTATAGACACGGCAATTCTGCAGGGCAGGGGAATGGGTCATTCCTATATCGGCACGGAGCACATTCTCATGGGTATTATCCGTGAGGGCACGGGTGCCGCAACCGAAATTTTGAGTCAGCTCGGTGTGCAGCCGCAGGATTTGCTTAACGATTTGACACAGGCTCTGGGCAGCAGCACAGGCTCAAAGTCAAACGCAAAGGGAGAATCGAAGGAAAAATCCGATACTCCAACCATCAGCAAATACGGCAGGGATCTGACCGTGCTTGCAACGCAGGGCAGAATAGACCCCGTTATCGGCAGACAGCAGGAAATCGAGCGTGTTATTCAGATTTTGAGCAGACGCACGAAGAATAACCCCTGTCTTATCGGTGAGCCCGGTGTCGGTAAAACTGCAATCGCGGAGGGTCTTGCCCTTAAAATCGCAACGGGCGAAGTGCCCGAGCTGCTGCGAAACAAAAGAATTATTTCCCTTGACCTTACGGGCATGGTTGCGGGCACGAAATACAGAGGCGATTTTGAAGAGCGAATCCGCAATGCAATTGAAGAAGTGCAGAAGGCGGGTGACGTGATTCTCTTTATCGACGAGGTGCACACCCTTATCGGTGCGGGCTCGGCGGAAGGAGCGGTTGATGCGGCAAATATCCTCAAGCCCTCGCTTGCAAGGGGTGAAATTCAGGTTATCGGTGCAACAACTCTTGAGGAATACCGCAAGCATATCGAAAAAGATGCGGCTCTTGAAAGAAGATTTCAGCCCGTAACCGTCGGAGAGCCCACCGAGGATGAGGCAATCGAAATCCTCCGAGGTCTGCGTGACAAATACGAGGCACACCATAAAATAAAAATCACCGACAATGCAATCATTGCGGCGGTTAAAATGTCATCAAGATATATCGGCGACAGATATCTGCCCGACAAAGCGATTGACCTTGTTGACGAGGCGGCGTCAAGGGTAAGGCTGCGTGCATTCACCGCACCGCCCGACCTCAAAGCTCTTGAGGATAAGCTGAAATCCCTCGGAGAGGAAATGGAATCCGCCGTTAATTCGCAGGATTTTGAGCGTGCGGCGGAAATCCGTGATGAGAAAAACAAAATCGCAAAAGACCTTGAAAACGAGCGTCAGCTCTGGAAGGAAAAGAATAACCGCTCAACGGGTGAGGTCGGCGAGCAGGAAATTGCCGCAATTGTTTCACAATGGACGGGAATCCCCGTTGTTCAGCTCACACAGGAGGAAAGTCAGCGGCTTCTCCGCATGGAAGACGAGCTCCACGAAAGAATTGTGGGTCAGGATGAGGCGGTAAGTGCCGTTGCAAGGGCAATCCGCAGAGGCAGAGCGGGTCTTAAAGACCCCAAACGTCCCACGGGCTCATTCATTTTCCTCGGACCTACGGGTGTGGGCAAAACCGAGCTTTGCAAAACTCTTGCAGAGTCCATGTTTGGCGACGAAAACGCAATGATTCGCCTTGATATGTCCGAATATATGGAAAAGCACACCGTTTCAAGGCTTGTAGGCTCACCTCCGGGCTATGTCGGCTATGACGAGGGCGGCCAGCTCACCGAAAAGGTACGCAGAAAGCCCTATTCGGTTGTACTTTTTGACGAAATCGAAAAGGCTCATCCCGATGTTTTCAATATGCTGCTCCAGATTCTCGAGGACGGAATTCTGACCGATTCACAGGGCAGACGTGTTGATTTCAAAAACTGCGTTATCATCATGACGTCGAATGTCGGTGCAAAAATGATTGCACAGAGCGGTGCGAAAACCCTCGGATTTTCTGCTGACAGCAGCGAAACTGCAAGCGACAAGAAAATCCGTGAGGCGGTTATGGGCGAGCTGAAAAATGTTTTCAGACCCGAATTTCTCAACAGGGTTGACGATATAATCGTATTCCGTCAGCTCACAAAAGAAAACATCGACGAAATTGCGGGAAGAATGCTCGCTTCGCTTTCAAAGAGAGTTAAAGAGCTTGATTTTGAGCTTGAATTTTCGCAGGATGCCGTAACGGAAATCGGCAAGGCGGGCTTTGACCCTGTTTACGGTGCAAGACCTCTCCGCCGTGCGATTCAGCAGAAGATTGAGGATAAGCTTTCGGAAGAAATGCTTGAAGGAAAATTCACCGCAGGCAAAAAATATATCTGCACCTTTGAAAATGACGAATTTGTTTTCAAAGAGGCAGAATAAAAAAACGGGGCTGTGTTTCACAGTCCCGTTGTTGTTTATGCAGTTACGGTTTGAGGTGCTTCGGGAGCGGATGCGTTCAAGCCTTTTATAATTATCTGCTCCGCCTCGAAATATTCATCGGTGATGATAAGATAAACGCAGTTTCCCGCAACAGTTACCTTGCTGTCTGCGGTTTTTGCAAAATTTTCGGGTGAATAGGATTCGGTGTATTCCTTGATGCTGTAAAGATATGTGTCAAGGGATTCGCTGACTGTGTTAATGTTTGCCTTGTCGGCAACTTTTGCCATAACGATAACGTCGGCGTATACGTCGGGCGATGCCGCCTCGGCGAAAACATATTCCTCAAAAATTGCGGTGTCAAAACCGAAAACCGCCGTTATGAGCTCGTCGGGCATAACCGTCATTTCGGGCATATTTTCAACCTTGAGAACGGATTCATAAATGTCTGCAAGAGGCTTTGCCTGTGCATTTCCTCCGCAGGAAGCGAAAACGCAAAGACAGAGTGCCGTGCACATGAGAATGGAAACAAATTTTTTCATATTTTTAACTCCTTATTTTATTCCGAGCCTTACAAGCCAGATTTTGTAGGCGGCGTTGCTCTGATGAATGTAGCCGTCGCTGCAGTAGTTGCCCGAAAGGGCATATTTTTCGTTTTGCAGGGCTGACATGATGTCGATGTAGTCGATTTTATCATATAATTCGCAAATCTGCTTCATGTTGTGGTTGAGATTGATGAGGGTGATGTTGCGTAGGTTTGATTTCTGCCCTTCCTCAACCATAAGCGTTGTGCTGACAATATAAATCTGCACGTCGGGATTGATTTTGCGAATCATGTTAATCAGCTTGCAGTAGTTCTGAACCGTGCCCTCCAGACCCCAGATTGCAACGTCGTTGATTCCCAGACAGATAAAAACATTATCGGGCTTGATTTCTTCGAGCGACGTTTTCAGCGGCATTTCCTTGCCCTTATACATCGGATGGCTGAAGCCCTTGTCGGCAGCCATGCTCATGTTGAGGGCGGATGCAACGGAATATGAGCCGACGGTCAGAAAGGTTGTTTCTTTCAGCTTGCCGTTTCGGATGCAGTATCTTGAAAAACCGAGCGAAACGGAATCGCCGATGAAAACGGAATTTTCAAAATTCGGCTTTTCAACTGTTGAGCCCATTGGAGTGCCCGTTGAGTTTTCGACGGTTTCGATTATATATTTTTCGGGAGGAACAACCTCGGTATCGGCGGGAATCTGCGTTGATGTTTCTGTTGTAGGCGGCGGAAGGGTTGTTGGCGGAGCGGTGAAAACACCGGTCTGTGCCAGCTCGATATTACGCCATGTATATTCGTGATAACCCGCTTTGAATGCTACTGCACCGATAACAACAACCGCAAGAACGAGTGTTATCCGGAGTAGTTTTTTCATTGGCAACACCCCGTGAAGAAATTAAGAGTGAAATTTGACATAAAAACAGTATAACATACTTTATTTTTCTTGTCTATAGCTTTAATTCCGACAAATTTTGCTGCACTTTACATTTTATATTTTTAATGTTATAATATCATTTATTATTTTGCTTGGAGAAGATTATGGAAGAATTCAGAAAAGAATATCTCGGCTCGGGTGTAACTGCCTTTGTTTCGAAATCGCACGGCTTCGGAACGGATGCGGTTTTGCTTGCCGATTTTGCCGCACCGTCAAAGAGAGCGGTCTGCTGCGATCTGGGGTCGGGCTGCGGAATAATTCCGCTTCTCTGGTGCAAAAAAGAAACGGGAAAAATAACCGCCGTTGAAATTCAGCCGCTCGGTGCACAGCAGATTAAGACGGCAATCGAATATAATTCTCTTTCGGAACGACTGACGGCGGTCAATGCCGATTTAAAGGAGCTCAAAGGGGTTGTGCCCTTCGGCTGCTTTGACGTTGTAACAATGAATCCGCCCTATAAGGCAAGCGGTGCGGGAATCGAAAGCCGCAGCGGTTCGGATAAAATCGCAAGGCATGAAACCATGTGCCGTCTTTCGGATATCTGCGAGGCGGCAAGAAAGCTTCTCAACTTTGGCGGCAGACTTTGTATGTGCATCCGACCCGAAAGGCTTGCGGAGCTTATCTGCGAAATGCACGCCGCAGGAATCGAGCCCAAACGCATGAAGCTTGTTTCAAAATGTCCGGGCAAAGCTCCGTGGCTTGTGCTCGTTGAGGGCAGACGTGGCGGTAAGGTCGGAATGACCGTTGAGCCCGAGCTTTTTGTTCACGGTGCCGACGGCGGATATTCGGATGAAATGAAACACATTTACGGCGATTATCTTTTGGAAAACAGAGGTGAAAACACTTGAGCGGAACACTTTTTGTTGTGGGAACTCCCATCGGAAATCTGGGCGATATTTCTCCCAGAGCGTTGGAAACCCTTGATAACTGCGATTTCATTGCGGCGGAGGACACAAGAGTGACCCTCAAGCTGCTTAACCGATTTGAAATAAAAAAGCCCATGGTCAGCTATTTTGAGCATAACCGCTTTGAAAGAGGTCCCGTTATTGCCGAAAGAATTCTTAACGGCGAAAACTGTGCCATAGTTACCGATGCGGGTATGCCTGCAATTTCAGACCCCGGTGAGGATTTGGTGAAGCTCTGCATCGAAAAGGGCATAAAGGTTGAGTCCGTGCCTGGTCCCTGTGCGTTTGCAACGGCACTTGCCGTTTCGGGTATGCCGTCAAAGCGATTCACTTTTGAGGGATTTCTGCCCGTTGAAAAAAATGCAAGGCGTGAGCATATATCATCTCTCGAAAACGAAATCAGAACAATGATTTTTTACGAAGCTCCGCATAAGCTTGCTTCAACTCTTGCCGACCTTGCAAAGGCGTTGGGCGACAGAAAAATTGCAATTGTCCGTGAGCTTACAAAAATCCATGAGCAGGTCATAAAAACAACTCTTTGTGACGCTGCGGAAAAATATTCAAAAGAAGATATCAAGGGCGAAATCGTTCTCATTGTCTGCGGTGCGGAGCCGAAGGAGAAGGAAGAAATGACCCTTGAGCAGGCGGCGGAATATGCAAAAATGCTTGTTGCGGGCGGAGAAAGCAAAAGCGATGCCGCAAAGCTTGCCGCAAAAGAAAGCGGCTTCAAAAAGGGCGACATCTACAGAATGCTTTTAAGTGAAGAATGAAGAGCGAAAAATAACGGTTTGAGCTGCGTTGAAGTGCATAGTGATAAGTGCAAAGTGTCGGATAGGCTTTGCCTATGACCGATTTTAACCTTGAAATCTTATTTCAGCCGTAGGGGACGGCGTCCTCGACGTCCCGCAAATTCAGCACAATTTTTTCGGGAGGGGTGACCCCTCCCCTACAATGCAAAATGAAATAATGTTGTATAGATATTCGTTTTGGCGGTAGGGCGGGATGACCTCATCCCGACGGATATAATTGTGTCGCAGACCCTTAACTTTGCTCTTTGTGCTTTGCATTTTGTACTGATACGAGTACAACCGGTCCGTAATTACTGATTATTGGTATAATATGTATTTGGAGTGATTTAAATGATTCAGTATTTTCTTGAAAGACCTTATCTTATAGCCATTTTGGCGGCGGTTATTCTTCTGACGCTGTTTGTCTGCTTCAAGGCGGCACAGGCAAGTGCAAGAAGAACGAAGGGCAACGAGGCTCTCATCAAAAAGATGAAGGAAGAAAACGAGCTTCGCAACGAGTTTGCCGTTCTTACCCAAACCCTTGCCGCAAAATCCGAGCCCGACAGGCTTTTCAGGGGCGTTGCACTCAATCTTCAGAAAAAAGTTCACGATGCGGCGGATATGGAAGCCGAGTTTGCATCATTCACGCAGGAGCAGAGGGAAATTTATGCTCTTTCTTTTGTTGTTGAGGATGGCGGCGAAAAGCTGAACGGCTTTTTCAGAGCCAACGGTCAGCCTCTTACGGGTGAGGCTCTTAACGCATTCAGACGTCTGTTTGACGGCAGGGCATTGGAAATTTTTGAAACGGAATACAATGCTTTTGACCCCGAAAACGAAACCCAGTCAATGATTCCCGATGAAATCGGAAAGCTTGATGCTGAATTTGCTTCGCTTCTGACAGAAAAAGAAATCTGCACGGCTGCAGGCAATTTTATGAAGAAAAACTACATTGATTAACAGTGAGTTTCTGAATGACACCCATTGAAGTTGTATTCTGCGAAAAAACAGAAGCATAAAACAAAAGCCGCCTTTCAAGGGCGGCTTTACTTTTACCAAACAACATTAACCTTAAGACCGTCAACGGTATAGGTCATATCCTTGTGATAATTCTTGTCAACTGATTCGCAGAATGCTTTGAGCATTGCTTCATCCTTCATCTCGATTGTGAAATCGAGGGTCAGGGTTTCGGCGGGATAGAGGGTTTTGCTCAACTGGAATCCCGTGAGCCACCAATGAAGCTGCTCGGGTCTTTCAAAAAGAAGTTTGTCGCCGTGATAAAGCTTCATGGACATATTCATCATATCCTCGTCGCCGACACAGTCATAGTGCGAGCCGAATTTGATTTTGTCACGGTTGTAAATTCCGACCTCTGCACCGTTGCTTACAAGATAGTTGCCCTTCCAGACCTGAATCATCCATTCCTTTCCCTCATAATCAAACTTGATTCTGCGGGTGTTATAGAAGAAAAACGGAGTGGTATAGCTGAAAAAGTCATAGAAAAGATTGAATCCGAAATCACGCATCCAGACATGAACGGGAGCAAAAACAAGCGATTCATAAATTGAGTAGTTATAGCCTATGCCCATCATGCCGTCATCGTTTTTGCCTCTTACAAGACCTGTTTCGGGATTGATGATGATGCCTGCATCGATATCTTCAACTCCGCCGTCGCTGACCTCTATCTGAAGATGGATTACATACCAGCCGTCTTCACCCATTCCGTCATAGGGAACGCAGTAAACTCTGCATTCCTCGATGATGCTGAAATACATTCCGAGGTAATACATGATTGAAGCAAGGGGGCCCATGTCCATGTCATCAAGCTTATATCTGATTTTAAAAATTTCTTCACGGAGTGCGACGGTGTCGATATTGAAGGTTTCAACCGCAAACTTTACGCCCTCATTTGTTTTGGGCAGGCTGTTGAGCCCGAGAAGAACATCAACACCTGTTTCGTCGGCAATGTGACCCAAAACCTGCTGAAGGATATCGTCTGCAACAAAGGTCATGTATTCCTTGGGGATGTGACCTCTGCCTGTTAAGGCACGGAAACCGTTGATTGCCGTTTTCATTCCGTCAACAAACTGTGCTGTGGTGATTGCGGGATAGCCTTCCTCGTCGAGCATCTCTTTATATTCAACGAGGTTCTGCGGTTCTTTTGTTTCTTCTGCTGCACTTGTGAAGCTTATCGAGCAAACCGAAAAGCCGATGACAAGAGCAAGGAGAAGGGCTGTAATTTTTTTGATGTGTTTCATTTTTGTCCCCTTTGATTAAATATGATCTTTAACATTTCTGTCATAATGTCCCGTGTTCTGAAAACCGTTTTCCGTGCGGATGCATTCGCCCCATTTGCGTGCGATTTCCTCATAGGAATCGGTTTCGAGCTTTGCTCTTTCAAAGCCGTCTTTACTGCCCCTTAAGCACCAATCGGATTCCCACATACCGTGACCCGTAGCCTTGTAGGTCCAGAGGAACCAGCTGTAGTTTGCTTTTTCAAGAGTGTTGAAGCAGTTTTCCCATGTTGTTTTCTGATGGGGATAAAATTCGCCCATCATCATGGGAACATCGGCATAAATAAACTTGGTAAACCAAGCAAAAAGGTTAAAAATGAAGTTTGAGTTATTATAGAAATGAACCTGATAAACAACGTTATCCCAGCCCTTTGTCCAAGCCATGGGAAGTGCGATTGCGGTCCAGATTGCTTCCATTGTTATTATATGCTTGCTGTCAACGGCACGCACCGTATCATAAAGACGGGTATAAATCATTTCGTTGTTGATTCGTCTTTCGATTTCGCCCGCATCAACGTCGCACATGGGCTCGTTGAGAAGGTCATACATCGCAACGGCGGGACTGTCTTTGAAGCGGGTTGCGATTTCAGTCCAGAGCTCGTCGGTGAGCTGACGGTATTTTTCGCCCTGCTCCGTGTCCGCATAAAGACCTACCGAACCCTTTTTGCCGTTGTGGGGAGCATCGCTCTGATAGCCTACCGCTCCGTGCATATCGAGAACAACATAGAGCTCACGCTCCGAGCATTCTTCAACAACCCATTCAAGGCGTGAGAAATCCCACTCACCGTTTTCATCAAGGATTTTTGTTCCCTTGTCGTCATAGTAGAAATTTCTGAACCAGAAAGGAACACGCACGGCGTTGAAGCCCATCTTTTTGATTTCGTCAAGGTCATATTCCGTAATCCAGTTGTCCATGTAGGTGTTCATCAGCTCATATGCCTTATCCTGTCCGAAGCGGTCGGTAAGGATTTCGAGAGCCGTATAGTGGTCAAGGCTGTTTTCATAAGGGCAGAGCCAGTCCTCCCAAATCATCCATGCACCGAGGTTAACGCCTTTGAGAATAACCTTTTCTCCCTTTTGATTGACGATATTCCGGCCGTCTGTTTCAAGAAAATCTTCCGAGGTAAAGCCTGTTGCCGTGTTTGCCGTTTCGCCCTGTGCGAAAGCCACGGAGCAAACCGAAAAAGCGGTTATAACTGCGAGAAAAAGAGAAACAAATCTTTTCATGGGAAGCTCCTTTCAAAACAAAATCTTAATTATTGTAACACATCATAACAAAAAATGCAAATACATTTTATTAACATATGATTTACTGCTGTTTTTATTGACTTAATCCCAAAAATTAAGTATAGTTTTTTTATAAACACTTTGAGGTGATTTCATGAAAGCTAAAATTACTCTTGCAAAAGAATTCAGAATCGGCGATATCGACAAACGAATCTACGGCTCGTTCATCGAGCATCTCGGCAGAGCCGTTTACGGCGGAATTTATGAGCCGGGTCATCCCACGGCAGACGAAAACGGCTTCCGTCAGGATGTTGCCGACCTTGTTAAAAAGCTCAATGTTCCCGTTGTGCGTTATCCCGGCGGAAATTTCGTTTCGGGCTATAACTGGGAGGACGGAGTGGGTCCTGTTGAAAACAGACCCAAAAGACTTGACCTTGCATGGGGCACAACCGAGCCCAATGAATTCGGCACAAACGAATTTCTTGCGTGGTGCAAAAAGGTTAACGCAGAATGCATGATGGCGGTTAACCTCGGCACAAGAGGACCCGAGGAAGCAAGAAATCTTGTTGAATACTGCAACCATAAATCGGGCTCATACTGGTCTGACTTAAGAAGAAGTCACGGCGTTGAGGAGCCCCATAACATAAAGCTTTGGTGTCTGGGCAACGAAATGGACGGTCCCTGGCAGATGGGTGCAAAAACCGCCTTTGAATACGGCAGAACCGCTCTTGAAGCATCAAAGCTCATGAAGTGGACCTCTCCCGGAATCGAAACCGTTCTCTGCGGCTCATCGAGCAGAAACATGAGCACCTTCGGCAAATGGGAAGCCGAAACTCTTGAAATTGCCTATGACAGCATCGACTATGTTTCGCTTCATCAGTATTACGGCAACCATGACGACGATGTTCAGAGCTTCCTTGCAAGAACACTTGAATTTGATGATTTTATCTGTTCGGTAATCTGCATCTGCGACTACGTTAAGGCAAGAAAACGCTCAAAGAAAACAATCAACCTTTCATTTGACGAATGGAATGTGTGGTATCATTCAAACAACAGACCCTTTGACAAATGGAGCGTTGCACCTCCTCTTCTGGAGGATATCTATAACTTTGAGGATGCACTTCTTGTGGGCTCGCTTCTCATAACCCTTCTGCGCCACTGCGACAGAATCAAGATTGCCTGCCTTGCACAGCTTGTTAACGTCATCGCTCCCATTTTCACAAAAACGGGCGGCGGAGTGTTTGAGCAGACAACCTTCTTCCCCTTCATGCACCTTTCAAACTACGGCAGAGGCAGTGCGCTTCTTCCTCTTATCGACTGCCCCAAATATGACTGCAAGGCATTCACCGACGTGCCCTATATCGAATCCATTGCAACCTATGACGAGGAAAACGAAGAAATGGCGATTTTCTGTGTTAACAAGAGCCTTGACGAGAGCGTTATTCTTGACGTTAATCTCATGGATTTCAGCGGCTACAAGCCCGTTGAGTTTATTTCAATGGACGGTTATCACAAGAAGGACGAAAACAGCTTTGATGCGGTAAAAGTCAAGCCTCACACCAACGAAATCCCCGAGCTTGACGGCTCACTCCTCACCGCAGAGCTCAAACCCTTCAGCTGGAATGTTATCAGATTGAAAAAATAATTGTAGGGCGGGGCTTGCTCTCGCCGTGTGTAAGGAGGAAACAGAATGATAAAAGCACTTCTTGAAATTTTTATTGCGTTGCTCATGCTTATCAATCCGCAGATTCCCGATGCTCTTGATTTAGGCAAAATCCCCCACGGCAAGGAAATCAATCTTGAAGAAGATTTTGAGCTTGTCTGGTGCGATGAATTCAACGGCACCGAGCTTGACAGAAGCAAATGGGGCTTTTCATGGTGGATAACCGAGCGTAAGGGCGGCTATTGGCACGAGGATATGGTCAGCGTAAAAGACGGCAATCTTGTTATCAGAGCCGAGTATCTTGACGAGCCCCTCGAAAATTACTATGCCGATAAATTTCCCGATATGAATATGCCCGAATACAAGCCCGGCTGGTACACAGGTAAGGTCACAACAAGAGGTCTGCATGAATTCCTTTACGGCTATTTTGAGGTCAGATGTATTCTTCCTGCCGCAACGGGAATGTGGAGTGCATTCTGGATGATGAATGAGGGCGTATATAACGTTGACGGCTCGGGCAAGGACGGCACGGAGGTTGACGTTTTTGAGTCCTTCAACTATAAAGACCATTGGTGGGGCAACGACTGCGTAACAACGGGTATTCATTTTGACGGCTACAACGAGGGTCATCAGGGCGACACAATCGGCAATGCTTTCATAAAGAACAATCCCTATGAGGAATATAACACCTACGGCGTTGAGTGGAATAAGGATGAATATATTTTCTATCTCAACGGCGTTGAAATGGGCAGACTGTCAACGGGCGGAGTTTCGCAGAATCCCGAATATCTGCTCCTTTCCTGCGAATTTGCAGGTGAAAACGGCGTACAGTTTTCCGACAGACACGGTACGGGCGAAATCGATAAAACCCCCGAAGAAAACTGGCCTGCCGAGTTCAAAATTGACTATGTAAGATGCTATCAGTATAAGGATTTGATTGAAAAATAACATTAAAGCACCAAGCTTTTGTTGAGCTTGGTGCTTTTAGAATTTAAAGGTATGAATTTAAACCGAATACTGCAATAGCGTTATCTAATAACCAACCAAAGAGCAAGATTCAACGCAAGGAAAACAATGTTCACAGCCGTGAAAACGAGCAGATATTTGCCTGCGGAAACCTTTTCTTTGACTATGTATTTGAACGAAATGAGGCTTGCCATTGATGCAATCAGCGTGCCCAGACCGCCCAGGTTAACTCCTACAAGCAAATCGGCGGCGTTATCCGTAAAGCCCGAAAGCAGAATTGCGGCGGGTACGTTTGAGAAAATCTGACTTGACGCAACTCCCGCAAGCACCTCGTTGCCGCCGACAATGCTCTGAAGAAAATTGCTGACGGAGTCAATATTTTTGAGATTTCCTATAAAAACAAACAGAAAAACAAATGTCAGCAGCAGCGAAAAATCAACTCTCGCAACGGCTTTTCTGTCAAAAATCAGAACGGCAATCAGTGAAACAACAAACGTGATTTCAAAGGGAATAACTCTGAAAACCGTGAGCAGCGATGCCGCAAAAAGAATTGCGTAAACCACGCAGAGCTTTATGTTTATATTGGATTTTTCGGCATCGGGTGAGATTTCAAGCTTTTCGTTCTTGATGAAAAATGCAGATGCGATAACGAGTATCAGCGAAAGCAGGGCGTAGGGGTAAATTGCCGTAAAGAATTCGCCTGTTGACATCTCGAATGCGGAAAAAAGATAGAGATTCTGCGGATTGCCGACGGGTGTGAGCATACTGCCGAGATTTGCGGCAACGGTTTCGATTGTGACAAGCGGAATGAGCAGTTTTTCTTTGCCTGAAAGGCGGAGTGCGACAATCGAAAACGGAACAAAAGTTATCAGTGCAACGTCGTTTGTTATGAGCATTGACGAGAAGAAGCAAAGTAGGCTTAAAACAAGGCACAGGCTGCGTGTTGAGCCCGAAAGCTTCAGCATTTTTTCGGCAAGGAGCTTAAAAACTCCGAGTCTGCCCAGCCCCGCCATAACCGCCATAAGGCAGAAAAGCAGAGCAAGTGTGCGAAAATCGATGTAGCCGATATATTCCGCACTCGGCTTGACGATGAATGCGGATGCAGCCGCAAGAATGAATGAAATTATCAATACAATTTCACTTTTTATGAATTCTTTTATTTTTGTCATTTGTATCACCCGAAGTGCAAGGTTTTATTTTTGTTGCACAAAAGTTATATTGAAGACTTTGTCTTCAGTTATATTATATTCGCCGATATAGTCGGGCATCGCCCGATATAACTCGTGAGAATTACGAATAAAACTGCGTAGCAACATAACTCGCCTCGGGCGAATATAACTGAAGAAAGCACGCTGTGCGTGCTTTCTTCTGGAGCTACTAGTCGGACTCGAACCGACGGCCTGCGCATTACGAATGCGCTGCTCTACCAACTGAGCCATAGTAGCAAGTATTAAATTAAATCCGCAAACTATTATAATTGATGTGAGCTTTTTTTGCAAGAGGTTTATTGAAATTTCTTAAAATTAAAGTTATGTGTTACAGTTTGGCAACAAAAGCTTTACAAAATAGTTAACAAATATTATCAATCTGCACTTGATTTTATGTAAAAAATAAGCTATTCTATATAAGACACCTAATATTTCAACGGACTTTCCGTTGCAAAGGAGAACATATATGAAGAAAAATATTATTGCCATTGTTCTTGTTTTTGCAATGCTTGCGGGCTTTGCTTCCTGCAAAAAGCTTGAAAACGAAGGCGAATGGGTAATCGAAAGCAAGGTTTACGTTACCGACCAATACGGTGCACAGCATGACGTTCAGGCAGTAACCAAGACTGACGGCGAAACAGAATACTATTATTATAACACAGACGGCAACAGAGTTACCGTTGCTCACAAGGACGTTGTTGTTTCAACAACAAAGGTTTATAAGCCTGCTCCCACAACCCTCTCGCCCGAGCAGCAGTCATTCTTTGAGGCTTATACAGACCCCGATGCTTTTCAGGAGCTTATTGACGAAAACGTTACACAGCCCGAGCTTGATATGTCAGACGGTCTTATCTCCGACGATATTATCAACGAGGTCGGCGGCGTTGAGCTTGATGCCGACGGCAAGCCCATCAGAGGCGAAAAGGATAAGGCATACGAAGAAATCCTTAAGGGCGACAGCTTTACTGCGGATTTCTACATCAGCTCATCGTTCAACGGAAGCGAAACCGTTGTGCCCTTCTATACCTGCAAAGACGGCGAAAACCTTTATATCAAAACATCAATGCCCGTTGACGGCGGTGCAATGGAGTTTGAATTCCTTGTAACAGACAAAAAGTGCTATATCATTATTCCAGCAATGAGAGCATATGTTAACGTTCCCGCTGAAACACTCGGTGAAATGATTCCCCAGGAGGCTCTCGAGCAGGAAATGGCTTCAACCTATGTCAAGAGCGGTCAGGTTGAGCTTGACGGCAAAACCTATGACGTTGACTATTATGACGCAGAGGGTCAGACAGTCAAATATTACTACCTTGACGGTCAGCTCAAGAGAATCGAAAATACAGACGGCGAAAACACTTCAATCGTTCAGTACAACGAAATCAAGAAGGGCGCAGATAAGTCAAAGTTCAGAGTTCCCTCGGGCTATATCGATATGACCGCCATGATGGGCGAAAACTTCAACATTAACGACCTTGCATAAGATGAAAAAGTGTGCTTTGATAACCGGAGCATCCGGCGGAATCGGCTCTGCAATTGCCCTTCGCCTTGCGAAAGACGGATTTGCGATTGCCGCCTGCTATTGCTCCGACGAAAAGGGAATAGGGGAGCTTTCCGAAAAGCTTGCCGAAATCGGAGCGGATTTTAAAATCTACCGTGCCGATGTTTCCGACATGAACAAAATCAAAGAAATTTTTGCAGACGCCACCGAATATTTCGGCGGCGTTTCTGTGCTTGTCAACAATGCGGGCATGGCACAGCAGAAGCTTTTTACGGATATAACCGAAGCGGAGTTTGACAGAATAACCGCCGTAAACTTCAAGGGCGTTTTCAATTGCTGCCAATGTGCCGTGCCGTTTATGGTTTCGCAAAAAGGCGGAAAAATAATCAATATTTCCTCCATGTGGGGTGTGTGCGGGGCTTCGTGCGAAACGGTTTATTCTGCAACAAAAGCGGCTGTAATCGGACTCACAAAGGCTCTTGCAAGGGAGCTTGCTCCAAGCAACGTGCAGGTCAACTGCGTTGCACCCGGTGCAATCGAAACAAAAATGAACAACAATCTTTCCGAGGAGGACAAAAAAAGCTTTGCCGAAGAGATTCCCATGGGCAGATTCGGCAGACCCGAGGAGATTGCAGGCGTTGTGTCTTTTCTTGCATCGGACGATTCAAACTATGTTACGGCACAGGTAATTACCGCTGACGGCGGGCTGACATAGTCAATATGCCCGAAAAACGCTTCGCCATTTTAGTTATTGTTTACAATTGATTTAAATGTATTTATATGTTAAAATTTAATATAATCAAAATTCATGTTTGGAGGAAATAAAATGGCTAATTGTCCCAAGTGCGGTCGTAAGCTTACTATATTGGATTGGAAACCCAACTGTCCCGGTTGCGGTGTAAATCTTGTTTATTACGGAATGGAAGAAAGACTTCTTGCAGAAGCCGATGCGGCTGAAGCAGAGCACGCAAAACTTCAGAAGAGAATTGACAGACTCAAGGCATCTTTTGTCGGCTCAAAGCTCACAATAATCAGAATCATTCTTTCCGTTCTTCCTATTGCAACTCTCCTTTTGCCTCTTTGCTCCGTCAGCTACAGCGGTCCGTTTATTGAGGCAACAACCACAAAAGTTAACGCAATCGAGATTTACAATATCGTTTCTTCGCTCGATTTCGACGGACTTTTCACAATGATCGGTTCATCGGTTCTCGGCTCAAGCTTCATCGGCTATCTCGGAGCATTGGTATGCATCCTTCTCTCACTTGTTTTTGTTATTTTAAGCCTTGTTATGCTTACAATATCATGCGGCCCCAGAGGCAAGTCAAGAAACATAACCCTTAACGTTATCACAATTCTCCTTGCAGCGGGTTCAATCGTTTTCTTCAATCAGTTTGCAAACGGAATCAACACCGTTTTCCCCGATTTCATCAGCGGAAAAATCAGCTACGGTATCTTTGTTTATATCGGTGCACTTGCTCTTCTTCTTGCAATCAACATTGTTCTTGCAGTTAAGGGCATCAACGTTAAATATAAGCAGTGCTATGTTGGCGGAATTCCCGCAGAGGAATATTTCGAGCTTGTTGAAAAAGGCACTGACATCGAAGTTATCCACGGAATGATGGCAGAAGCACTTAAGGCACAGGCTGATGCAAAGAAAGCTGAAACAGAAAACAAGGCTGCTGAAAAGGCAGAAGAAAAAGAAGAAGCTAACGCATAATTTAATCAACAAATAACCCGCAGAGGATTATCCTTTGCGGGTTTGCTTTTTGCCGTAGGGGGCATAACAAATTTCATTGCAAACCTGCGGTTTGCCCGGGTTGTCGGGTCGCCAACCCCTACAGATTTAATTTAATTTGAGAGTAGGGCGGGGGCTTGCTCCCGCCGAAAATCACAAAACGGAGATTGCCGCAAAGCATCTCCGTTTTGTGCTGTTAACGATAAATATATTCGGGGTTGTTTTCTTCGGAATATCCGTAATCGGGATTATATTCGGTGATTTCTTCATAAGGATAACCGCCGAAATCCGAGCTTGAAGGCTCTTCATAGGGATAGCCGCCGGAATATTCCGTTGTGGTTTCTTCATCCCACGGGAATCTGAAGGCTGTGGTTGATTCGTTTTCATCTCTGCCGAAAATATCGCCGATGTTGCCGAAGGGGTTTCTGCCGGTTGTTGATTCAGTTGTTTCCTCAAAATAAATTCGGTTGCCGTATTGGTCGGTGAGATATTCAACGGTTGATTCTTCGCCCGTGACCGTAACGTCATAGTTGGGGTCAATATCGCTGTATTCGCCCTCGTAGTTGCCCGAGGATGAGGATGAGCCTTTTGCAAGAGCGATTGCGGAAACGTGAGTTTCGGGGTTGATGTCGATGTTTGTCTGGTCATAAAGAGCAAGCTGAAGCTGTCTTGCTGCCTGAATGTAGTCAACAATCCAGACGAAAAGATTGCCCGTATAAGTTCTGAAGCTGTCAACGCCGTAGCGGAATTCCTCGGCGGGTTCAACCATGCTGACAATATCGTATTTGAGCCAGCCTTCGCTCAAAGCCTGTGTGCCGTATTTGAGAATCTGGGTTGAGCTCATGTTGGTTGTAACATAGGGAAGGAAGGTTTCGATTGCGTTGTCGAGGTCAGCAAGTGAGGATGCCTTAACATTTTTAACAACGGAGCTGATGAGCTCACGCTGACGTCTTGTTCTTTCAACCTCGCTGTCAAGCTTTCTGATTCTTGCATAAACAAGAGCCTGTGTGCCGTTGAGGTGAACGCTTTCGCCTGCGGAGAAGCCCTTGACCCTTGTTGTGCGGTTCATATAGTTTGCTTCCGCTTCGGTTATGGGCACGGAAACGCCGCCGAGAGCGTCGATTACCGCAACAAAGGATTCGTAGTTAATCGAAACGTAATAGTCAATTCTGACCTTGTAGTTGTTGGAGATAACCTCCATCAGCTTTGCCGCACCGCCCCATGCATAGGAGTGGTTTGTTTTGTCAAATCTTTCGCTGCCGTTGATTTCCATGTAGGAATATGAGTCACGAAGGAAAGAGGTTATTGTGATTTTCTTGGTTTTGGTGTTAACCGAAACAAGCATCGTTGAGTCCGAGCGGTGTGAGCCGCCCTCGTTATCCTCGCCGATAAGAAGAACATTGATAACCTTTTTGCTGTAGATTTTTTCGCCGTTGTTTGTTGCCCAGGAGCGAAGGAGGTCTTTGATTGAGTTTGCACTGGCGATATCCGAAATCGTGTTGAAGGTCATGTTTTCGTCAAAATCCTCTTCAAGGGCAAAGGTTGCGTCGGGGTTTCCCGTTGCACCCGAGTCGTTGTTGATAAGAGAAAGCATTTTTCTTAAATATGCTCCGCCTGCCGCAGAAACAACGAGAACAAGGCAGATAACAATGCTCAATATTGCCTTGAGATTTCTTTTTTGATTTTTCATGAAGAAGGGCTTGAACTTATATTTCATGAAATGGTTTATTTTGTTTTTGAAGCCTTTCGGCGTGCTGTAGCTCGTGATATCTTCGTATTTATCAGAGCTGAATTTCTTTTTTTCGCCCAAAAAATCACCTACATATAATAAATTGATATAAATCAACTGAAAAGTCGCTTATTTGGTATTATAACACAATTATCTTCAAAAGTTAACAGTATAGGATAAATTTATTTGAAAATTTTTTGTGAATTTTGGTACGGTATTTGGCAAAATGCAATAAAAAAGAGAGCTCTTGGGCGGCACATCATAAGGAATTTAACTTCCTTATGATGTGCCGCCCTTGCGGCTCCCTTAATGATTATTGTTTTGCAAGAAACGCCGAGCTTATCCATCCGCTGCCCGCTTCGAATGAAATGAATGCCCATTTTTCAACGGCACTTTCAACCGTAACCGCAGTACCGTTGGGAATTTCGGTAACAATTTCCGACTCCGTTGAGGGCTCAACACGCACGTTGACGGTGTCATACTTGCTTCTGACTGTGTAATGACCGCTTGCAAGAGTTGTTATTTCCTTGGGATTTTCGGCTTTGCGGTAAACCGTACCGTCTTTGAGCTCAACTCCGAAAGCATCAAACATTTCGCTGACAGTAACAAGCTTGAAGCCCTGCTCAACAAGCCCCTTGACAATCAAATCCGTAAGGTCAGCCGTAAAATTATAAATGTCATGCATAAGGATGATATCGCCGTTTTTTGCTTCTGCGACAACACGGTCGGAAATGGATTTTAAATCAGCCTCACGTTCTTCGGCGGTTCTGTCGGGATGTGCGGCATCCTTGAATTTCCAGTCCTCGGTGTCGATTGACCACTGGATGATTGGCATACCGATATCGGACTCAACGCCCTTGTATGCTCCTCCGGGAACACGGAAAAGGGTAGGGGATGAGCCTGTTATTTTCTCGATTTTTTTGTTGGGTTCATCAACCTGCTCACGCAGAACGTCATCGGTGCACTTCGTCAGATTTTTGTGACCGTCGGAATGGTTACCGATTTCACAGCCCATTCCCGTTGCACGGCGAATGATTTCAGAGCCCCGTTCGATATTGTAGCCGACAACAAAAAACGTTGCAACGGAATTGTTTTCTTCAAGGATGTCAAGAATTCTGCCCGTTGTGGAGGAATGCGGTCCGTCGTCAAAGGTGAGTGCAATGAGCTTGTCCTCGCTGCTGTATTTTGAAGTGGTTGAGGAAGAATCGGTTTTTGTGTCCGAAGGTGTTTGCGAGGTTATTTCGATGTCATAGCCGCCCTGCCCCGAAGGCTCGGGAGTTTCGGACGGATTTTTGTTGCAGGCGGAAAAAACCGTCATAAGAGCAACAAAAACAGCAATAATGCCTGTAAATTTAAAACGTCTTTTCATCTTTTATCTCTCCGAAAATATTTTGTCCCTACATTTTTATTATATAACAAAAACGCAGATCATAATTTCATAAAAGAAAAAAGAGAAAATTGTAATAATTTTTAATTTTTTCGTAATATTTGTAACATAAAAAAGAAAAACCGCCTCCGGAGAAGCGGTTTTTAACTTCATTTTCAGTCCTCAAGCACCTTGAAATAGTTTTTAATCTGCTCGTCATCGGGCTTGTAGTCGGTCTGTGAGCAGCAGGGGATGTTCGGCTTGCTGCCGTCGGTGCCGTAAAAGGGAGATTGTCTGTCATTTTCGTATTCCTTGCGGCATTCCTCAAGGCGGAAATCGGGAATGTCATAGGCTGCACCGTTGTTAAGAATTGAGCGGTGAGCAAGAATTGCGACGGATGACATTGCAACGGCAGAATATATATCGTAGGGATGCTCGGGCTGCTTGCCGGCTCTGATGCAGTCAAGAAACATTCTTGCAACAATATAGTCGCCGCCACCGTGACCGCTTTGATTGATGTTTTCTTCGTCGCTGTCATTCCATGACGGCTCGTAGAGGTTGATTTCTTCCTTTCCTTCGGGGATTGCCCATGGGCTGTAGCGGAGCATGATTTTATTGCCCATGCCGCGAAGATTCTCAATCTGTCCGTTTTCGCCGCAAAGACGGTAGGCATTATGGTGAGCACCGAATGCCGCACAGCCCGTCACTCTGAAAACAGAGCCGTCGTCGTTTGAGGTGGTTATGATTGCGGCTCTGTCGCCGACGTGTCTTGCGGTTGCGATTTCCTTCACGGGGGAAAATACAGGCACGGCAGCGACCTTTTTGGGGGTAGCACCCGTTGCCCACATGAGCGGAGCAAGGGAGTGTGTTATATAATAGGTGCGGGGAAGATGATTTCTCCAGTGCTCAAAGAAATAGACATAGTCTTTTATGAAGCTTGAATCGGTTTCGGAAAACGGGTGGTTGTATTCGCCCTCCGCAAAAATAATTTTGCCGAGAGTGCCGCCGTTACAAACGCTTTTCATCTCACGGTTGAAAATCATCTGGGGATAATTCTCTGCCAGCATATAAACGGAGTTGCTTTTTTCGTATGCACGCAAAAGCTCAACGCCCTCTGCCATTGTGCCGTTGCTGATGCACTCGGAGAAAACGTGAATTCCTTTTTCAAAGCATTTTATAGCATAGGGGGCGTGCTCGTGAAAATAGTTTGCGAGCACAACGGCATCCATTTCCTGCTCGATGAAGTCATCGAAATTATCAAAAGCGGCAACATCCGTGCCGAGGTTTTTAATGCCTTCTTTTCTTCTTTTTTCGTTGAAATCACAGAGAGCAACGATTCCTGCGCCTGCGAGCATAAGATTTTTTGCAACCTCAACACCTCTGCCTGCGCCAAGTATACCGATTTTGATTTTATTCATTGCAAAGACCTCCTGCTGATTATACTAGTTACCCTATCAAATAAAGTTTAACAGATGAGGAATTCAAATGCAAGAGAATGAAAATAAAAAAAGATACCCAAACCGAAGTTTGAGTATCTTGCTTTGGTGACCCTATCGCTTTCAAAATCGAACGAATCTGTAATTCTTTCGTCTGAAGCGGAATGGGTACTTTCATTGCTACTTGATTCTGAACCTTTTGAAATATCTATGCCTATTTTAACCTTCGGGTCGGGATTCCCGTCATCACCGTAGTAAATATAAACCTTTTGCAAAATAGGACTTTTCAGAACTGCCCTCATATGTCGATAATAAAGCTTTGCTCTTTTATCATCTGTATCATAATCAACGGAGTCCGGTTCAAGCTGTTTTGACATTGCAATCAGTGAAGCAATATCAAGCCAACTGTTAATGATATTAAAAAGTCTTTTCTTGTCCAAAATCTTAACGCTGTTTTTCGCTTGGTCAATCAACTTGTTAAGCTGCTTTTTATCTTCTTCCAGCGGAGCAAGATAATCCTTTGCGGTTTCAATTCCTATTCCCTGCATAACAGCCATCATAATATTGTCAATTTTCTTTTGTACCGATTTCAGTTGTTTCTCATATTGTGCAATCTGTTTTTGTTCATAACTGTCATTCGATTTCTTCTCAACATAAAAATCAACATATGCTCTTATTGCTTCTTCGTTTGGGAACAGCTTGAACATCAGCATTTCATAAACCTGATTTTCAAGTTTTTCCTGACTTATTGCTTTGTATTTGCATTTTCTCACTTTTGCCTTGCGGCATTTGTAATATGTATAAAATGTACCCGTTGCAGAATATCCCGATTCACCTACCCAGGCTTCACTGCAATTGCCACAGAACACTTTATCAGATAGCAGATATTCTCTCTTAGCTTTGCCGTGAGCATTCGTGTGTGCTTTTTGTGCCAATTTCAACTGTGTCTGATGATATGTGTAATCGCTGATAATTCTTGGCATACCGTCAGGGACTTCGATGTCTTTCCACTCTCTGCTTATGAGAACTGTATCGGGCATATATAGCAGCGGCTTTCATATTCAAACAACACCTTTCGCTAATAATCGTTTGGTATACAATATGGTTGACAGGTTAATTTTACAATATATATATTTGTCAATACGCTATATCGGCGTTATTAACACCCTTGTTAAATGATGTGTAATGCATAAACCCCGTTTTTCGCCATCAAGGTCATCTTATATTCAGATTCAAAAAAACCACAAAAACGTCCTTATATATCAACGTTTGTGAGCAATAAATCATTACATTAAATCTAACAAGCCTAAAAATATAAGTCTTAAACAGAAACTACATACAAAGCAGCAGGCAACATCGTTATGATGCTGCCTGCTTTTTTCATTTAACAATCTTTTTGTTTTTGACGAGCTTGCTGTTTGCATTGATGTAAGAATACTTACGGCATTTGAAAAGCTCTTTTCTGCCGTTTTCGTTTCTCGTAAAAACGAGTTCAAACTTTCCGCCTGCGGATTTGAGATTCTTTGCAAGAATTTCCGCCGTTTCTTTATTGACGGCAATAATCGACGGGCAGGCATAGCTTTGAACATAGTTTCTGCTTGTGAGTTTTGAAATACCCTTTGTGCCGATGAGAAGATATCTCGGGTCGTCAATGGGTGAAAGAAGCTCTGAAACCGCCTTTGCAAAAACGTTCTTTTCTCTGACAGTTGCCTTTGAAAGAGAACAGTTAACAGTATTCTTCTTTTCGGATTTCTTAACAGAAACGGTTGCTCCCCTGCTCTCGATTTCGCCGATTTCTTTGAGCGTTTTAAGAATTGCATTTGAGATATTTGAAACGGTTTTTTCGGGCGAAGAATTCTTCATCACAACTGATGCGGATTTGATGAGCAACACGGAAGATATTGCCGCTATAATAAATCCGATAAGTCCGCCGAAGAAACCCGACGTTGCGATTATGATTATTGCAAGAACAATCAGAACTGCAAGAATGATTGCATAAATCTTGTTCTTATGTACTGCACTTGCAGGCTGAACTTCTGCAGGAATTTCGCTGACTTCTTCAATCTCGGGTCTTGCCTTGCCCTTGACGGCGGCATTCCATCTGCCTGCCATAACATTTCTTGCGGCGGCAAGGGAAAGCATATGATTATTGATGCTTTCAAGACCGTTTGCATCATAGGGTGCTTTGAGAATATCGATTCTGTCCGTTCCGCTTTCAATAACATCGCTGTTATATGCGGGTGCCTGGAAGCAGGCAAAACGGCGTTTCATCGTTTCAAAATCGTCGCTTATGATTTCGTCCTTTGAATCGGGCTCAACGGTCACGAGATGCCAGATATTCGACACCTTTTCGGGATTCTTTTTATCAATTCGGATTGCTCTGCCTCGCATCTGATTTGAGAGCATAAAGCTGCCCACAAAGCTTGCAAGAATGAGAGAATTGATATTCGGTGAATCCCAGCCTTCGCCGAGCAAGGATTTTGTGCCGATAAGCACGTTGATAACGCCAAGCTGAAATGCTTTTGTTATGATGCTGACCTTATTTTTATTTGAACCGCTGAAGATGATTTCGGTGTGATTTGTGTTTTCAAGCTTCCTTATTCTGCAAGGCACACCTTCGTTATATGCGATTTCCTGTGCAGCTTCAACGGCGGAATCGGGCAGAATCACAAGCGTACCCGAAAGCACCGCAACCTTTGCATCGGGATTTGTTCTGCGGATTGATTCAAAAACGGGAACCGTACCGAGGGCGTGGATTTCTTCGTTCGTGCCGACAAGCTTCAGCATATCCTTTTTGATGTAATCGGTAAGAATGAGCATACGAAGAGAATCGCCGAGATTTGCGTGTTCACTTGCAACGATTTTATTTATGCTTTCAAGTTTACCTGTTGAGGAAACGAGCATTTTATTAATTTTATCGCTTGAAGCAAGTCTGACCTTTCTCTTTTCAATAAGAGCTTCTTTTGAGAGAATTGCCTTTAATTCTTCGCTGATTTCTTCGGTGAATATATCGGGCTTATCAATGATAAACTGAAATGCTTTTTCGGCTTCTGCTATTGAATAAACGGGTGCTTTTCTGCCTTCAAAAACCTTTTCTTCAAGACTTTTTGAAATATTGGCATTCCCTTGTTTTGCAACACAGACAAGCGATTTGAAGCCTGCAAGATTATCATAGAGTATTTCTTCGTTACCTGCCGCATTTGAAACCTGCAAAGCCTTTGCGAGCAAACCGCTTCTGATTATTTCATCGGTAACAGCCGTTGCTTTTGCCTTGTAATTTGCAAGAATCTGCGATTCTTCCGCTGTCGGATAGCTGAAATATATATAGTCCTGATGGGGGCAGAGAGTTTTCTGCATAACAAGCTGAGGAACAAAAATCTCCTCGTCAATATCGCCGCAGAGGGTCTGATATCTGTTCCATTCGGCAGGTGTGCTGTCATAGGGCGGAGTTGCGGTGAGAGCGATGATTGTAACACCGTCGCCAAGCATTGCAACGAACTTTTCAAGAGCCTTCTGCCATTCGCTTTTGAGGTGGTGCGCCTCGTCAAGGCATATTGTTTTTATACCCGCCTTTCTGATTTCGGAAAGCAAATCAAAATTGCTGAAATCCTGCGTTTCTTCGGCTTCAAACTCATCTTCATCCGCTTCGGATTCCATAACGGTTTTTGTGAAAGCGGCGTGAAGTGCCTGATATGTGATTGAGGTTATCAGCTTGGGATTTGTGAGCGAATAAGAAATATACTCATCGGGGTTTTCCGTTTCGGGCAGATAAGCCTCAACGAATCTTTCACCCCACTGCTGACGGATTGTAACCGACGGCGACATAACGAGCGCAGGCGCATTCTGCCTGCGGACAAGCTCAAGACCGAGAATAGTTTTACCGCTGCCGGGTGCGGCAACAATATGTATTCTTTTATCTTTCAGATGCTTCTGCGAATTATCAAGCACTGCCTGCTGATAATCACGGAAGGTCCATTTGAACTTTACTTTGCTGAAATCTTTCATAACATCACATCCGTTTGCCGATTTTTTTACAAATATCATTATATCATATATTTTCGGTTTTTCATCATGCTTTTTTGAATTTTTTTAAAAAGACGGCAGATTTCTCTGCCGTCAAAATGATTTATCCAATTAGTGATTCATACCGCAAGCGCAGACTTTGTTCTGACCGAAAAGTTTCTGGAAGAAGAGAACAATCTTATAGAAGAAGCCTGCGATACCGCCCTGATGGCATTTGCATTCACAATCTTTGTAAACTGCTTCTGCAGAAACATTGAAAACTCCCATTGTGAACGTTGTTTCGGAATCATAATAATCTTCGGGGGTTGCGCCTGTGATATTCCAACAATAAAAAATCTTACCGTCAATCTGATCTGCCGTGATTGTTACAACGTTGCCGACAACTGCACTTGAAGCAGATGCCTTGCCGTTTATAACGCTGATATCGGTTCCGGGAATTGCAAAATCACCGAGTTTGATTCTTATAATACACATTGCTTTGCCGTTACCGCCATGTTTATAAAGATAATATGCACTGTCGCTGGGCAGATATGAATTGAAATTATAATGCGGAATTTCTTTTCCGTCATATACAACCTTGAATTCACCGGCTGTGGGAAGCTCATAGCCGCCGATATAGAATGTTGAGATGTGATTTGTCAAGGGTATTTTCCACAAAAAGTTAATTGACAAGAACTATAGCTTGATATTAAGACAATCAAAAGGACAGCTAACCATTTAGATTAGCTGTCCTCAGACTGTTGAAAAACCGTGTATAGCGATTAGGCTATGCACGGTTTTTCAACAGTCTGAAATATTATTTATTTTTAACTTCAAGATAATAATATTCTTCGTTTAAATTCAGTTCGCAAATTTTATTGCCATTTTCAAGGTTAAATCCAAAATTTTGACTAACTATATCAATATTATTATCCATCTCAATCGTTGCAGTCAATTGTGTGAAATTGATATTAGAACCTAGGGTTGTTGTTATATCATATCCTAAAATTTCGTTGCCTATTTTATTATAAAAGTTGTAGTTTCCCTGCTTAAGATATTCAAATTCAATACCAATTTCAGTTTCTGCAAAAATATCAAAAAGGGGACAAAAAAACAAATAAAATGAGTTGTTTGGATGATTAGTTTTGATTAACATCGTATCAAAAAGACAAGCAATGTGTTTGTTGAGTATTGTTTTATATCATCTGCAAAAAGGACGATTCATCAAGTGATGAACCGCCCTTTTTAGGATAGGTGTAAGTTATACTATTAGAAAATTTGTTTTATTCAAGTCGATTATGCCATGATAAGTCCGTAAATTGACCAAAACCACGCTGTCCCCTCCAAAAAGAAGAAGCTTATGTAATACACCTACTATCCACTCAAACATGGTGACCATTTTTATGTATGGTATTACAATTGTTTCATGTGTTGCTTGAAACCGAAATAGCTATTACATTTTCATAATAGTGCCAACTTTCACCAGACTTAACGGAAATATCATACACATTTTCTCCAACAAGTGGATAATATCCAACAGTCCATATGAGGTTATCACCATCCGATGTTACATTTTGTACATATACACCACCAGGCACTAAAACTTTTGTTGTACCTCTAGTTCTGTTGTGAAGATTAATTTCGGAGACCGTGTTATCGGTTACTATCGTCAAATGAATTGCCGTTCCATAAGTTATGTTATTATAGTCTACTGTTATACTTTTGAAAGGTGGTTCTGTTTCGGTTACTTCACCAACGATCTCTCCATTTTCTGTTATGAATAATTGCGTATCCTCAGGAAGAGTATCTTCGGAAACATTAACGAGGAACTCTTTGCCTGGATATAAAGAAACATCATTAAATGCTTTAATTTCTGTTTCATCGGTCGTGCCTGCTGTTCCGATAGCGAAATCCATTGAGCCATAATCGTAGGCTTCAACTTCAATGCTTGCAACATCTACTCCTGACGGGATAAAGAACATTTTTTCGCCGCTATCGGTAATCCACGACACAATGGCTGTATTTGTAATTTCAGGATAAGTTACGCCTTCTTCCTGATTTTCATAAGCTATTATATTGCCATCGCTGTCCTTAATAGTTACACCTACAGGGCATTTGATTCTTGCAATCCAAGGAAGTAAACCTCTTGTTTTAGATTCGGCAGACTCCGCCATTATTGTATCATATGTCATGTTGGGATGCGCTTTCATCCAATTCATATAGACTGCCATCGAGTGACTAAACAAACCTAATGTTTCTATTTCTTGTTCTGTGCTATATGGCATATTGAGCGGAATATCAATGCCATATCTTGACCAAATATTGATAGCAGGTAACAGCCAAGAAGTGGGCACGTAAGTAACTACATCGTTGGTGTTTAAAATATTAAATATATTTGTCGGTTGTGTTATTGTTGCATCAAGTGGATATGCTTCAACTTGAGGTGTAGCAAATGTATAGGAATAAACATCGCTTGCACCCTCTGTTTTATTCAATTCTGCCGCAACAAGATTTGCAATTGCAGCACCAAGACTGTGACCTGTCACAAGAACAATGGGATTAGTTATATTGTACTTCTCTAAATATCCTTTGCAAGAATTACACCCATTTCCACCACAGTTTTCGCACTCATCTTTATATCCATATAACGACTTTAGAATCGTATCTCTACCAGCATCAAAGCCATCTGTGTTGATGTGCATTTGTGTAGCTAAATCCATCCACCAGTCTTCCGGAGTGACTGAACCACGAATTGCAATAACCACCAATTGTCTTGTTATACTGTTTGAAGTTTCAGATGAATCTTCACTCAAAACAACTGAGTCAGGAATTCCCATATCATTGCTGTATACCCTGAAATAATTTTCGGCATTGATTCTATCGGTAAAACTATCATTAGATAAAACAACATCTTCAGTTCCCCGAGCAATACTTCCAACTGCATAATTATCGTCTCCTCCATTTGAATTAATAATATTTTGTTCTGTCAAAACAATTTCTCTATGCCCAATCACATGAGCAGCAACACTATCGTCATCTTCGTAATTGAACATTGTTGCCTCAAATCTCTTGCTCTCAAGGTCTGCCTCGGCAGTCTTTGATGAGTCTGCGAATTCACCTTGCATAAATCCACTTGGTATACCGGGAATCATTTCGTTAGAAATTGGATTATATGCTGCATAACTCAACTCCATAGCCCAAGTTGCAAGGGCATGATTGTATTCAGACGAAGATTTTAGCGTTAAGGTTTCATCCTCCGAAATATTAAACAAATATTCTGTTACTGCATCATATTGTTTGAAAGTTATTACTGTTGTTAAGCCATAATTTTCGGTATCCTGCAAAGTTAATGTACCAATTCGGATAACTCCTCCTGATGCGTTATCAGTTTCGTCATATAAATTTTCACTGATGTTTATTGATAAGGTTTTAGTGAGAGGAGAGTTATCATCGTCTGTTAATTCAATTTTATTTAACATCTGATTATCAGAATTGGAATATGTCCATTCAACATTTGATGTCACTTTTACCTCAACAGCCTTACCTTCACTATCAATTTTAAAATATGATTGGTCAACAACAAGAGAGGGTTCTGCTCCTAACTGGGTTACAGTAATAGTTCCAATTATTGTATTGCCAATTTTCACTGTTATCGTGCCTATTCTTGTTTTAGCAGAAGTGTTTTCGGTTACGATAATTTTGTTGGTTCCACTTCCGCTTCCCGAAGTAGAACTCAAAGAAATCCAATCTACATCAGAATATGCCGTCCAATTACCACTAGTAGTAATTGTAAACAAGGAACTTTCTTTTGCCTGACAATCTGTTTCCCAACTAGAAATACTTGCTGATGGTTTTTCATAGTTGATATACATCTGTGGATGATTTTCAGAATTCAAAGCTCGTGACGAATGAAAATCAACTTGTATTTTTGTGTCTTCATTTGAGGAAGCAAGCATTAAGCCATTGTTTACTCCTCCATTGAGCCATCTGGTTACAGCACTTTTAATGTTAAAAGTATATGTTTCTTTACCCATACCGCAAATCATGCTAGATATAGGTGAATGACCGTTTTTGTGTCCATTAGCTGAATTGGGATATGGTTGATTGTTCCATGTTACACTGTCGGGATTCCAAGAGTTAACATCGTAGCAATCATATACTTGGAAGTAAATATCCTTCTCTGCATATCCACGATAAAAATAATCTTCTTTAAACACTAAATAAGCACTATCAATGTAACTTCCGGTAGGAATGCTTGAGGGAAGAGTTGGCTTGATATAAGTTCTTGTAATATTTGTAAGATTTTTACCGACACGAAGTTCAAGACCTGTTTTTGTTGTGTTTGCATTAAGTAATCCATCCATAACAAAGACATCGTTGAACGACATATAGACAGTAGGATCAATTACAATCGGAAAAGCTCTTTCTTCCGCATTAATCCAGTTTGCATTTGCCTGAAGTGTCATAACATAAATATCATCTTTTTTTACAAGTGACATTTCTATGTCCGTGCTTTCTTCGTTGTTAGCATCATACATATATGGAGCAGTAATATAGAATATAGTTTCATCTGTATTGTTTTTTTCTACCAATTTTATAGAGTTATCTTCTTTAACAATTGGAATAAGTTCACCAAAGTTCATATCAAAGCTATATGCATATTCAGATTGAGGTTCATAAACAACGATGTTTTCTTTAATGCTGTTGCTGGTTACAATGTATTCAAAATCTGTGTCAGGCATAATTTCTTTATATGTAACCGCACTTGATTGATTGTCAACAGTCATTAATTCTGCATTATAAGCCTCTACATCGTTGCTATTCAAGGTGGATGTGGTCGATATATTATTAATACTTTTAACTGTATTAAGTTTTGCAACTTCTGTGTTTGATGAAAGTGCATCAAGTTCAACTACAGATGCAGCTGTCTTTAAAAAAACATCGTTTTGGTTGACATTAACACCAAAACTAATTTCATAACCTTTATTCTGGGCTGTTATTTTTTGCCCGTCAGAAAAATTCTGAGGAATACTTACATCCAAACCTCCGGCTTTGGTTGTATAGGTAGGTTTACCCGATTCACTCAAAGTTGTTCGATCAAGAGATAAGCTGTTGTCAATCTCTTTCCACTCACCGTTTTCTTTGTAGTGCACGGGTGCCGAGTATGTAGCCGCAATATAAGAGCCATCTTCGCAGAGAAAGTGTTTAACAGATTCCTCCCTTAACTCAGTTACTTCTCTTACAATTTTTGCAGTTGTTTCTTCAACAAGCAAGTTCTGAACAGCAAGAGAAACAGGAACGGCACTGACTAAAAGTGCAAGTGCGATTATAATTGAGAATATACGTTTTACAAGTAATTTCTTTTTCATAGGGTAATAACACCTCTTTTCAAATTTTTGATGATTAGGTTTAACTCACTCGCAAATTAAACCATCAGAATCACGCTTTTCTACATTTAATTACATTAAACTATAACAATAGGAAACTCTAAGGATATACTGTCAATATCTTCTTCAGTATCCCAATTAAAAACAGCCGTTCCGGTATATACGCCCTTATCAAACATTGTTATTTTTGATTTATCAAGTTCTAAGATTCCGAGTGCTTCGGTCCATCCAGGCAAAAAGCAAATTGTTTCTTCAAAATATTCTCCTGTCAGAAGTGTTTTAGTAATTGTTAAATCTGCAAGAGGTCTTCCAAAAGTATCGTAATCAATAAAGGATTTCCTTCCATCGTTTATATCCACACGTATTTCTAAATGTGAATTAGGTGTACAAGATGGAAGCGTATAAGTTATATTTTCAGAAGAATTGTTTGTTATTTTTGCGACAACATAAATCTTTTCTCCAAATACAACGTTTTCAGGTGAGTATACCGATAATACAATTCCGTTATGACTGTTTGTGTATTTTTTTATATTTTCTGTAGCAACGCTTGGATTAGTGGTTAATGCTGATGTTCCCATATTATTATCAAACAAATATTTGGTTGACTTTTCAGCCTCCGTGATAGTTGTTCTATCATTTGTTATATGAAATGATTGATTAGAAAAACCACTTTGAGTACTTGACTGGGAATGATAAGTCGTTGTTAAATCTACCTTATTGCAGGAACAAAGCATAGTTACCACGCATAGCAGAACAACTGCAACCAAAACCGATATGATTTTTCTTGATTTTTTAGGCATTTTAAATCCTCCTTAATTTATAGAAACGTTAATTATTATAGTTTTTACCCAAACCATCGGAATCACCACTTTCTTTTTTGTTTTAATCACAGGGATTCGATAATATTTTTACTTTGGGAGTAAATTAAATTTTACAGAAACACTATCTCCGAAATATTATTTCATTTTTTGAAACATATCACTTTGAAACGTCAATTTTTGTTTCGGTATCATTTTTTACACCGAAGAACTCGTTATTTTCTTTAATCTGAATACTGTCATATTCATCGCTGACTTTCTTTCCGTCTTCGTCAATCAACCAATACTTCATTTCGGGTTCAATAATACCCATTTCCAGCTTGCAAGCTACTCCATAGCCTGATTCATCAAAAGTAATTGAGTTAAATTCACCGTCTTTGGAAAGTTGCGTTCCTTTTTTGTCAAAAATTCTTACGATATCATCAGTTTCAACACTTTGAGTTTCACCGATACGCGCTACAAAACGATCGTCGGAAACAAGATGAATTTCGTTATACTCACAAGGTATAATTTCTGTTCCTTTTGAATCTTTAACACCAAATTTAAAACTTTTTCCGCAATGTTTAATAAGCATAGTATAATCATTGCTGATTGAGTAGAGTTCTTCTGTCTTGCCTTCTTCAACGGAACAAAGCAAATTACCGTAATCATCGAACATATAATACTCGGTATCGGTATAACCATATATTAAACCATTTTCGGTAAATCCTGTTCCTTTGAATTTATAACCGCCTACTTTTTGACCGTTCAAATCCGCAAAATACGCTTTTTCTCCAAAAGGTTCAACAGATAAAATAGGGTCAGCACCATCAGAAACATTATTGATTTTTCGGATTTCGCCTCTAAAAAATGCGATGATTTCCTTGCCGTTTTCGTTAACCAATGCCGAATACGCAGATTTTTCAACAAATTTTCTTGCAATAAATCTGTCTTTACTTACAGCCTGAACAGAAACATATGCCGGATTTAAAAGAATGCTGCCGCTCTCGCTTGCTATTCCCACATCTCCTGACATTGATTCTGTGTTATAACAATATCTATATCCAAACCCGGCATCGGACAATGTATCAATATAAATGTTTGTTGAAGAAACTTTTTCATTGGTAATTTCTGTTGTGGGCATAACCGAGGGTTCTTTTGAATCACAAGATGAAGCAACAAACAAAAGAATTAATGATATGAACATAATCAATAATTTTTTCATTGAAACCATCCTCCTTTAACTATGATATAAAAACATAAGGTGATTTATATATGTGGGTGAAAGTATCCATTATGTCATAAATTGAAATTGTGCGATACCATTTAATAACGCAATCCTGTCCAAAATTACATTCAGCAACTAAAAAAGTATAAACATCAGGGTTTATATCAACAACAAAAACACTATGTCCATTATACCTAATATAGTCTCCCGGTTTGACAAAGTATAAAGAAGTTTCATCTTCTGAATAATCCCAAGCACTTGCCCAAACGTCTGTTCCAAAAGTTAGTTTAGCAATGTATTTTGCGAAACCGTTACACTGAATTGAATTTGAATATGAATTACAACCACAAGCACCATCATAAACACCATTTGCATTTTTGCATACTCCCGTTCCGTGATGTGTACATTCGCTGCTTCTAATCGATGTTACACTATTGCTGTCGCTTGGACTGTGATTCCAAAACTTCCCGTCGGGTAAAGAGTTTTCCAAAGCGATTTTAGAAGTTTTGGGAGTTGGAATTTTTTCAAAATACCACTTTTGGCTGTTTGAACCGGTTGATGTTGCTTTTATTATATCTGCCGTTGATGTTGTTGATGAATTTTCAACCTGTAAAACTTTATTATCCCATAAAGACTTTATTGTAAATGTTCCGTCAGAAGAATTTAATGTTATATTCCATCTTTGCGTAGTATATGTAGAGTTTATGTAGAACAAATCAACATCATCGGTATATTCTGATACACTTAAATATTTTCTGCCTTGATATTGATAATAAGGATTTTGCGACTCGAGTCTGTAAACGTTTGTTGATATTTGTTCTATTTTCCACGCCTGATTGAGAGCTCCGTGGTAATTATATTGAATAACATTGAAGTTGCCGGCATTTTCAGCATCCAAATATAATCCGCTATTTTTATTCCTTATGTAATAATAAGAACCGCTTGCCAGCGTTGTTGCTGTTGATAATCCTGAGCTTGCGAAGCAATATGCCGGTAACAAAAACACTATAGTAAATACTAGTATAATGCTTAAAAATTTTTTGAATTTTTCATTTTCTTTGTCCTTTCTAAAATTTTTCTAAAGAAAACATGAAGAAAACATTGGATTCACCCCTTTAATTTATTTTAACAACGGATAATCAATAACTTTTTTCAATTTCCTTGGTTATTGTATCTGCTGCACCGCCTGAGCCGTAAATAACATATTCAACGGTAACTCTGTATGTACCAGTTGAAGGCAACTGGGCTGAGTGAGAACCCGAATACTTATAGTTATAAATGGTATCAACCCATTCATCATTTGTTTGACCAATATCAACACGGCTCCAAAATATACCCAGCGTTCTTTTCTCAATATAAGTAGTTATTACAGCTTTTGTAGTTACCGATTGTGAACCGGTATATGTATTTTTTACAGTAATCACGCCACTTGAAGAGATCGTTGCTGTGCTGTTTGCGGTTAACACATTGTTGTAACAAGGAGCAATTTCTTCTTGCACAGCAGCTTTTGCAGGAACGAAAACAATCAGCAGAAGAAAAATATTAGCCAGTATAAGAGAAACTAATTTTTTTAGGGTGTATTTTTTCATAGTCATCAACCTTTCTTTTTGATATTTTTACCCCTTTAATAATTACAACACATAAAATTACCAAATAGGGGACAAATTTTTAAGAAAATTTTAAAGTTTTTTAAAAAATAAAAGCAGCCAAACTGACTGCTTTCGTAAATTCAATTTATTGACTTAACCAAGTCTATAAATTTCTCTTTTTCAATATCGCCATAATATACTACCATTACCGAATAGTTTTCTTTTGTCATAATTGCATTGATATAGTCATCAGAATTATGCTCATAAATATAAACTTCCATACCATCAATAAACTCTTTTGTTATTGCTCCGTGTTCTTTATCAACTGAAATGTCATCACTATCGGTAATTGATTGGGTTAAAATAATAATATCTCCGGTATTTATATTCGTATACTCGGTATATACTGTGCCACCTTCATTGTTTTTTACTGTTAATTCAAAGCCTTCCGGAATTTCGGAAAAAGAATACTCATATTCAATTTCTTGTGAAATATCTCCCGAAAAGCCGAAATCAATATGCTCTTCAAAAAATTCAAGAACAAAATTCACAATAGGCTCTCTTATAGCACTCACACTCATCAAACCTGCAAATATTATTAAAATTGCAGCTGCAATAGTTAAAATTCTTTTTGAAAGGCTGACTGTAGGATAGGTGCAATTTCGTTCAATCTTTTTGAAAAGTTTATCCATTTTCTTATTGAATCGCTCGGAAAACTCATACTCTATATCTTCCTCGTTGGGAATATGAGCGAATTCTTCCGATGCAACCTCTCGAAATGCATTAAACAATTCTTCTCTTGTCATAAAATGACTCCTCCGTTAATTGAAAGCTTTTCTAACAAAAGCATTTTACCTCTTAACAACTGTTTTTTTACCGTTTGTTTGTTTCGACCCAAATGTTCAGCAACTTCGGAAACGGTCATACCAATAACAAAATGAAGATAAAGAACATCTTCATATTTTTTATCAAGACTTCTTATTGCAGATAAAACCTCTTGATACGATATGTTATTGCAAACCATATCAAGAAACTCATTATCATTCAAATCATCTTTATTAAGCTTGTATTCGCTTTCCTGAAGCGATATATGTGGTTTGGTATCTCTCTTTTTGTTTAACGCAGAGTTTTTTGTTGCTTTGAGCAGATAATTTTTTATATCCTGTTCGTTTTTGATGTTCTGAAGTGACTGCATATATTTTTCGGCAATGTTGCAAAACACATCGTGAACAAGGTCTTCAGCATCATCATCGTTTTCAAGAATAGAAAAAGCAAGTGTAATCATCTGCTTTCTGTGAGCATAGTATATTCTTTCAAACAGCTTGCGGTCATTATCATTATCAATAAGACTTAAATAAAAAGCTAACATTGGTACTCCTTTTTTACCCCGCTATATATTACAACACATAAAATTGGTAAACAGGGTACATTTTTTGAAAATTATTTAGATTTTTTTGAAAGGTTAAAAATCCACATATTTATATGTGACGAAAATCGGCAAATGTTTCGCTCGGTTTTCGAGAATTTACAAAAAATTCATATTTGAAACAGATATTTTCAAATCAAATAATTATACCACAACAATATTGCTTTTTCTACCTATTAAGCAACATTGCGGTTTTAGAATGCAAAAACGCTTATTTAAGTGCAAAATAATTGATTGAAATAGTTTCCCAAATTCACAATATACTTTTTATAGTTCGAATCAATAAAAGTTGCATCATCGTAGATTTATATCGTAACTTCGATGTTAAGTGGGATAACCCCACAACAGATTTTAGTCTGTTGCAGGGGTTATCTTTCCTCTCTACCGTGTTTGATATTTTTCTTTCGACTCGGAGTTGTTTTGTGCTGTGAGAGTCTTTGTGATACCGAACGGGAATCATTAGGTTCACCGAGGAAATAATTAATATCACGGATACTGTAGTTAAATCTTGAAGTGACAAGCTCTTTTCCGTTACTGCGGATAATCTGACTGCTCTGTACTTCTTTATCGTAGCGAAGTTTAAGCTGTTCCTCACGAAGCTCGGCAGGGTCAAAGTCGGTTGCACTTTCTTTCATTTCTTTGTACTCTGCAACAGCCTTTTCAATTTCTTCAGAATATTTTTGCTCTTGCTTTGAAATAAGATCAAGCTTCTTTTCTAAAGCAGCAACATAAGACTTTACATTCTCAATAGTATATGTTTCGGTACAATAAAGCCTGTTTAAAATGACTTTCTTTTCGGTTTGCAGTTCTTCAAGCTTTTCGGTAAGTTCGGATATTCTCTTTGCAAATTCACGGTGCTTCAAAATCATAATCACGGGAATTGACTGCTTTTCTTTAATCAAGGCTTTTCGCTCAGATGTCTTTTTCTTAATTTCGTCAACAATATCCTTGTAGCTTTCAAGTTCAGGGGTTATGTTTCTTAATGTTCGTATTATCTCATTA
>JAFUNA010000036.1 GCA_017473165.1 Clostridia bacterium
AAACTTGCACAGCAAATCCGTAAGTACCGCAAGAAGATGTTCCTTTGTGGGGTAATAATAAGTAAGATTGCCCGTTGATATTCCAAGCTCTTTAGCTATCATCTGCGGCGAGGTTTTTGAATATCCGACCTCAAGAAACATCGTTGTTGAAACACGAAGTATTTTATTTTTTGTTGATTCTGAATTTGCCATAGCGCCTCCTTAAAAAGCTTCTTGCATTAGTGCTAACTATAATTTAGCACTAATGCAAATAAATGTCAATGTATTTTATAAAAATATCGCTGCAAAGTAACATTTCTTTGCAGGAAAACTGTTTTCGCATATAAAAAGAGCTATACAAACTGCTTTAATGCAAGCTGTATAGCTCCCGTTGTTGTTATCTCACATCCGATAACAATATTAATTTATTTTTTTAAACAACCAAAAGGCTCCATCTTAATGGAGCTGTCGAGCAAAACAAAACTTACGGAATTAAAATAAACCCCTCCGCCATTTTCTTGCGAAACCGCCATTTCCCCTGAATGGGAGGCAAAACAAATTCTGCGATTCAATAACAAAACCCCGCACAGATGTGTACGGGGCTGAATTTTAATATATGCAGTTGAATGCTTCGGGAATTGTTTTTGTAAGACCGAAAAGCTTTTTGAAGAATGCGATAATCTTATCAAATAAACCTGCTTTTGAGGTCATTGACTGCTTGTCGGTTAAAACAGGTTTACCGTCTGCATCATAGATTGTTGCGGTGAAATTTGTGTTACCACTATTTTTAGGGGTAATAGTGCAGGTTGTTCCGTCTGCAGAAACGGAATAACTGAAATTATCGTTCGAGGGAGTCCATTTAACATAACCACCCTCGGGAATCTTTGAAGCATCAACATGAAGAACAATGGAATTGCCATAGCTTATGGTTGTTTGTGTAGGTGTAGGCATAAGATAGGCGTCTGCAACAGATGAATCATAATCGGGAATATTATCAGGCACATCAGGTGTTTCTGTTGAGCCACTATCGGAAGTTCCTTTGGAACTATAATGAATTTTTGCAGAAGTGAGATATTCATTTCCGTCCTCTATCACGATTTTTTTCCACTCGGATTTTGAACCATCATAATAAACATCAACGAGGTTTGTGCAAGAGCTGAACGCATAATAACCAATGCTTATTACGCTGTCGGGGATTGTTACGCTTGCAAGGCTTGTGCAACCGCTAAATGTATAATTGTATATGTTTGTTACGTTGTTGGGGATTGTTACACTTGTAAGGCTTGTGCAATCAGAAAACGCCAAACCGTATATGCTTGTTACGCCGTCGGGAATTGTTATACTTTCAAGACTTGTGCAATTACCAAACGCCAAAGAACCTATGCTTATTATACTGTCGGGGATGGTTACAGTTACAAGATTTTTGCAATTATAAAACGCACCTGAATCTATGCTTGTTACAAAATAACCGCCGAAAGTTGACGGAATAGTAATATTTCCGCTAATTGATGTGTCAACACTGGTTATTATTGCTTCACCGTTTGAAACAGAATATGTATAATATCCCTCTGTTGCTGCTTCGGCTTTTGTGCTGAAAAAATTGAGTTCGGGCAGTTCAAATCCCACAAAGCCTGCAAGGGGTGCGGCGCCGAAAACCATAACCGCAACGAGAAGAGCTGATATTGCTTTTTTGAGTGCGTTTTTCATAAATACAACCTCCGTATTCCGCCAAAAAGTATGATTACTCATTTTAACGTATGAAGTATAACATAAACGTTTTTTTGTTTCAACAGAAATTTTGTATGCATCACAAAAACGCAATACCCTTTTAACAAAAGTTTATGGTTGACTAAACCGAGCTGTCATATTATAATATAATGTAATATTTTTTAGGGAGGTAAGCTTATGAAAAAGAATATCTATATGGCACAGATTAATTACCTCCACGGTAAATCCACCTTTTTGCCCTATGCCGCAGGAACTCTCATTGCCAACGCAAAGGCTGACGGCGAAATTAATGATTTCTACCATTTCAAGGAGCCCCTTTTCATAAGAGAAAGCGTTGAAACGGCTCTTTCAAAAATCACCGACCCGTATCTTATCGGCTTTTCAAATTACATCTGGAATCACGAATATAACAAGGTGCTCGCAAAGAAGGTTAAGGAAAAATACCCCGACTGCATAATCGTTTTCGGCGGACACCATATTTCTCCCGACACCTCTCTCATGGAAAGCGAAGAATACATTGACATAATGTGCTTCGGCGAGGGCGAAGAAACCTTTTCCGCACTCCTGCTTGCTCTCAAAAACGGTTCTTCGCTTGACGGAGTTGCAAACATTGCATACAGAAAAAACGGCAAGCCCGTTTATACATATCACAAAAAATCCGAGGGCATTGACTACCCATCACCCTATCTCACGGGCGTTTTTGATTCGATTATGGAAAACTATCCGCAAATCGATTTTCATGCCGTTATCGAAACAAACCGAGGCTGTCCCTATAACTGTGCATATTGCGACTGGGGAAGCCTGCACTGCGGAATAAGATTTTTCCCCGAAGAAAAAATCATGCAGGAGCTCCGCTGGCTCAACGACCACAAAATCAGCGGCTTCGGCGGTGCTGACGCAAACTTCGGAATGTTTGAGCGTGACGAAAGATTTGTTGACGAAATGGTGCGTCTGCACAATGAGGAAGGCGTTTTCAAGGGCTTTCAGGTATCGAGTGCAAAGAACAGTAACGAGCGTGTTTTCAGCATTTCCAAAAAACTCAACGACTGCGGAATGGACAAGGGTGCGACCCTCTCTTTCCAGTCATTGAGCCCCGTTGTGCTTGAAAATATTCACAGAAAAAACATTTCCGTTGACACCTTCACGCAGCTTCTCAACAAATACAACGAGGCGGGAATCCCCACCTATTCCGAGCTGATTCTCGGTCTGCCGGGCGAAACCTGCGAAAGCTTTGTTGAGGGCATTGACATTCTTCTCAATTCGGGTCAGCACAATTCAATTTATATTCACGACTGCGAATGGCTCCCCTGCTCTGCAATGGGCAACCCCGAATATGTTGAAAAGCACGGAATAAAATATGTTCTTGTGCCCCTCAATCAGCCCCACACAGTCCTGATTGACAACGAAGAAATCGGGGAATTCTCCAGACTCATCGTTGAAACAAACACAATGAGCCGTGCCGACTGGGTGAGAATGAACATCTACTCCGCAACAATTCAGGCGTTCCACCACGAGGGTCTGCTGATGCTCTTTGCCCTTTATCTTTACAACGAAAAAGGCATAAAATATTCAGATTTTTACAACGCATTTATTAATTATATGTTCGAAAATCCCGAAACCGTGGGCGGCAGAATCTATGCAAAGCTCAAAGAGAGATTTGAAGCCGTTGCAAGAGGCGAGGCGGGAATTGTGTGGGAAGACAGACGCTTCGGCGATGTCGGTTGGCCGTCCGAAGAATTTGCGTTTCTCAATGCCGCATATGAATGCGATAAATTCTATGCCGAAATAAAAGATTTCATAAAATCGTTTTTTGAAAACGACAATGCTTTTGAGGATTTGTTCCTCTGGCAGACAAAAACGGTCAAGCTTCCGTTTACCGACAAAATCGAATTCGAATGCGGCTATGATTTCAAGAGCTATTTTTCGGATTTGCTTTGCGGTCAGCCTGCAACTCTCAAAAAGGCAAGAACGCTGAACACGGTTGAAAAAACCGTGAAATGCAAATCATGGCAGGATTATGCCAGATTTATCGTATGGTACGGCAGAAAAGACAGCCGCAACATTTACCTTGATGAAGTTGATTCACAGGAGATAAAGTAATGAAAATTTTGCTTATAAATCCCGCTCCCGAGCACTACACAAGAGCCCGCTGCGCTCCCCTTGGCGTTTTATCCATCGCAAGCTATCTCGAGGCTAACGGTCACACCGTCAAGGTGCTCAACAGAGCAACAAAATCAACCGATATCAACGTTGAACTTGATGAATTCAAGCCCGACTTTCTCGGCTGCTCACTGCTTGCTGTTATGTCGGTCAAGGACTGCATTATTTGCTCCAAAGCCGCAAAAAAAAGAGGGATAACAGTTGTTTGGGGCGGACCGTATGTTTCCTGCTCTCCCGAGCTTACTCTTGAGCTCGGCTGCATGGACTTTATTTCCATGGGCGAGGGCGAAGAAACATGGCTTGAGCTTGTTGAAACCGCAGAAAAAGGCGGCGACCTTTATTCAATCAAGGGTCTTGCATATCTTAAAGACGGCAAAACGGTTACAACCCCCGAAAGAGAATTCACCGACCTTTCGAAGCTTCCCAAAATCAACTATGATTTAATCAATGTCAGGGAAACTCTTTACAAAAACTATGACTACGGCGGAATCATGGGAATGTATCTTTCCAAGGGATGCACGGGTCACTGCACCTTCTGCTATAACTCTGCATTCCACAAAAACTGCTACCGCTCCCGTAACATTGACCTTTTTATTGAAGAGGTAAGATACCTTAAAGAAAATCACGGCTTGAAAGCCGTTGCTTTTGCCGATGAGCTTTTCGGCTACAACAAAGAAACCCTGCGTGAAATCTGCCAAAAATTCATTGATGCCGACCTTGGAATTCATTGGGGCGGTATGACAAAAATCGGTCTTTTCGATAAAGAAGATTTTCAGCTCATGCACGATGCGGGCTGCCGCTGGCTTGAATTCGGTATCGAAAGCGGTGCAAAAACAACTCTTGCCCGCATGAAGAAGGGCTACAAGCCCGGACGAGTTGAAGAGGATTTGCAGAACTGCCGTGACGTTGGCATAATTTCACTCTGCTATTTCATTGTCGGTTTCCCCGACGAAACAGAGGACGAGCTTCGTGAAACCTGTGCTCTTGTTAACAAAATCAGCTACACGAAATTTGTCTGCTCATATTTCAGTCCCCTGCCCGGCTCCGAAATTTATGATAAGCTTGTTGCAGAGGGCAGACACACTCCCGCAAAATCCATGAAGGAGTGCATGAAAACCAAAATTTTCTATTCGCCCAAGCCCAATCTTTCAAAGGTTAAATCTCTTGACCTCAAGGTTGTCCGCTCCCACATTCTCTGGAGCAGCTTTACAAAGAAAAACTTCATCGAAAACGGTAAGCTCAACTATTCCGTTGCAAAGAAGGATATTCTTGACGTGCTCCGCAGCCTTAAGGGTCACGGATTCAAAAACGGTGTTGAACAGTTTTTCATCAGCGGCTACGAATTCCTTGATATCTTCTTCTACGGAAATTTCTTCCCGAAAATCATCAAGAAATACGGTCTTGACTTGAAAGAAAGGAAATAAGATGAGAGTTCTTTTCGTTAACCCCGCAATGGAGCGTTATACCCGTCAGGTAGGTTTTCCCTTGGGGATTATGTCCATTGCAACCTATCTTCAGACAAACGGTCACACGGTTAAGATTCTTGACCGCACAATCAAAACCACAAACATAAAAAAAGAGCTTGAAGAATTCAAGCCCGATATTGTCGGCGTTTCCGTTTTTTCGCTTAAGGCTTTCACCGATGCGGAAAAGGTTACAAAAGCCGCAAAAAAATTCGGTGCAAAGGTTGTCTGGGGCGGTATTTTTGTTTCGCTCGATACCGAATTCACCTTCAACAACATTGACATTGATTTCATTTCTATCAGCGAAGGCGAAGCTACATGGCTCGACCTTGTTACAACCCTTGAAGCAGGCGGCGACCCCTATGCCGTTGCAGGTCTTGCATACAAAAAAGACGGCAAAGTTATTTACACTCCGCAGCGTGAGTTTATGGATTTATCCCTGCTGCCTCCCATTGATTTCACACTCATTGACGTTGACAAATATCTCGGCTCGATGTACGGCTGCAAGCGCACCGCCCTTCTTTATCTTTCAAAGGGCTGCTTCGGTCAGTGCACATTCTGCTTCAACAAAAGATTTCACCGCCAATGCTACCGTGTCAGACCCGTTGAGGTTTTTCTTCAGGAGGTTGAGTATCTTGTTAAAAACCACAATGTTGACTGCATCTATGTTGCCGATGAGCTTTTCTGCAAAAACAGGCAGGAAATGCTTGACGTTTGCAAGGCGTTCAAGGAATCGGGTCTTGACTTCAAATGGGGCGTTGAAACAAGAGTCGGCATTTTTGAAAAAGACGATTTCAGAATAATGAAGGATGCGGGCTGCATCTGGATTGCCTTCGGAATTGAAACAGGCTCCCCCGCAATGATGAAGAAAATCAAGAAGAATCTGCCGTTTGACAAAATTGAGCAGACCTTTGAGGATTGCAAGGCGGTTGACCTTGTTTCGCTTGCAAACTTCATTATCGGTTTCCCCGACGAAACCGAGGAAGAATTCAGAGAAACAATTGACATGGCACTTCGCATTGCAACAACCCAGCGTACCTTCTTTTTCTATATGCCGGGTCCGGGCTCGGAACTTTATGACGAGCTTGTTGCAAGCGGACGGTATAAGCCTCCCAAAACTTTCAGAGATTACACCAACATTCAGTTTTTCTATTCCCCGAAGCCGAATTTTTCAAAAATTCCTTCAAGGGATCTGAAGGTTGTTCGTTCATATTTCCTCTGGAAAGGATTTTCAAGAAAATATTTCTCCGAAACCTCAAGAACATATGACATTGCAAAGAAGGATATCGTTGACGTGCTCAAACAGTTCAGGGGGCACAATCTCCGTTTTGCAATTCAGCTTATACTTATTTCGGCTTACGAATTCCTTGACATCTGGTTTTATGCACATTTCTTCCCGTCGATTATAAAAAAATACAATATCAATCTTGACGATGAATAAAAAAATTAAGGACATACCGCTTCATTGGTATGTCCTTGTTTTTATTCAAATCGTTTGCCCATCCCGTATTTTTTCATAATCGAAGGATATGCGTGGGCATACCAGATAACCGAGAAAAGTTCAAATGCGGAGCTTATCATCGAAAGCGTAAAATCCTTGAGCTTACTGCGTTTAAGCTGTTTTATAGCATCGGTTGCAACCTTTTTCGCAAACGAGAAATTCTCGGTGTTCTTTGAAATGCTTTTTGCGGAAAAGCTTCGCCACATATACCATGAACGTATAACGTTCAAATCCTTTTCGGGCACGGTTGTGAAGCTGTATTCGTTGCGTTCGATTGGTCTTATATCCGCAAGCTGACTCAAATCCGTTATCCTCGGATATCTGCCCTCCGCAAGCATTTTGTTATAGATATCCGACCCGGGAACAAGTGCAAAATAGTTGAGGTTAATAAGCGGAGTTTCAAGCTTTTCGATAAGTTCAACGGTTTTTGCAACATCCTCAACCGTTTCATCGGGAAAGCCTACTATAAACGACGCAATGGCAATAACCCCCGCTTTTCTGCAGTTGCTGAAAGTTTCTTCAATTCGGTCAAACGGAATTCTTTTATTCATCTTTTCAAGAATTCTTTCGCTTCCGCTTTCAACGCCGAAAAATACCCATCTGCAGCCCGAATCATACATATATCTGAAATCTTCCTCGGTGAAAACACCGATTCTTGTCTGGCATCCCCAGACAAATTTAAGATCAAGACTTCTTAAGCTGTCACAAATCTGACGCATTTCCGTGCGGTTTCTGCCCCACATTTCATCGGCAAAATAAACGCCGTCCATGCCGTAGTTTTCGACAAGATATTTTATTTCGTCAAGCACCATGTCAAGAGGGCGTTTGCGGTAGGTGCAGCGGTGGAAATCCTTGTTATAGCAGAACGCACAGTTATGAGGGCAGCCCTTTGCACAGTAAAGATAAAGCATTTTGCTGCATTCATATGATGACTGAAAATATTTCGGAACATCAACCAGCGACCAGTCAATGGGCGGCAATTCAGCCAAATCAACAAAATCCCTTTGTGCAGTCAGAACGGTTTCTCCGTTTTCGTTTCGCATTGCGATGCCCGAAACAGACAAAAAATCGGTTTCGCCCTTTGCGTATTTTTCCGCAAGCTCTGTCCATGTTGCCTCGCCCTCACCTATCGAAACAAGGTCAACGCAGTTATGCTTGAGCACGGTTTCGGGAATCTCCGAAGCAAGAGGTCCGCCCCATACAACGGGCAGATTGAATTTTTTAGAGTATTCCGAAAGCTCGAGTGCATCATAAACGGATTTGAACGACACAAGCGAAATTCCGACCAATTCGGGCTTGAACTCCTCAAAAACTTTTTTCGTTTTAATCTTTTCAACCGTTCTGTCATAAAGCCTTACTCTGTGACCCTTTGACTGCAGAGTGCTTGCAATTGAAAGAAGTCCGAGAGGTGCGGTAACAGAGCGGGAATATCCCACGGTTGCGGGATTTATAAGAAGTATGTTCATTACTTCAACTCACTTCATCAATATTTGGGTATATCCTTCTTATATTTCAGCCTGTAATTCTTAACGTAATCCTTACCGTAGCGTGTCAGATAAAACATAAGATAATCGCCCTCGGTGAAGGTATGGGGCCAGAGTCTGTCAGCGGTATCTTCAAGGAATTTTTTCTCAAAGCGATTGCGTCTTGCCTTAACCTCCTCCATGGTGCTCGAAAGGGAGCTGTATTTATAGGAAATATGCAGCTCGCCGTTTTCGTGGAATTCGGTTATGTCAACGCTGTCTGTTTTTGATTTGAGAATTGCGTTTTTCTTAAGGGCAAAATTTGAGGGCACGCAGGTGTCAACTATTGTGCTGTCATAGATAACATCAATGGTTGACTGCAGCTCCTCATCGGTTTCCGTCGGGAAGCCGAGAAGGAAGGTTACAACGTTCCAGATGCCCGCCTTTGCGGAATCGGCAAGAATTCTTTTACGTTCCGAAAGGTCAATGCCCTTGTTCATGAGCTCCATAATCCTCGGCGACTCGGATTCATAACCCCACATCATATAGCGTGCACCCGAATTATACATATTCTGAAGAACATCTGCTGTAAATGCCTTTTCAAGACGCACAAAGGAGCTGTAATAAATTTTGAGATTTCTCTTTATAAGCTCCGTTGCAAAGGCGTTGTAGAATGCGGGCGGAACAGCCTCATCAACAAAGTTGAAATGCTTGAAGCCGTATTTGTTGACAAGAAATTCAACCTCGTCAACGGCTCTTGAAACACTTTTCATATCAAACTTCTGCTGACCCGTGTAGAAATCGCAGAAGGTGCATTTTGACCAGTAGCAGCCCTTGCCGAACTGAACGGGAAGCACAGGCTCGGGAGCAAGATATTTACCGAAATCAAGGCAATCAAAATCGGGATAATAAATATTATCCATATCGAGCAAAGGTGCGGTTTTGTTTGTTATGACATTGCCGTTTTCATCGGCATAAACAAGAGAATGAACATCTCCGATATTTCTTTTTCCGCACATATATTCCGCAAGCTCAACCGATGCAATTTCACCGTCGCCGACAATGAAGAAATCGCAGTATTCGCTGAAAATTTCGGGAATTTTCTTGAGGTCGGGCGCAATTTTATAGATATAGTTTCCGCCAAGGCAGATTTTTGCATCGGTTTTTTCTTTGAGAAGTCTTGCAAGCGTCAGACCGGGCACAATCTGGCTCAGGTCTGTTATTGAAATATTGATAAGAGAGTAAACGGAAAAATCCTTTTCGCCGAGTTTCTGCTCAAAATAAGGCAGAAACATATTCATATCCGCATTTTTGCATTGATAGTCAACATCGGCAAAATCATAGGTCATAACGGGGTTTGCAATGAAATTGTCTATCATAATTCTTGACGGCACATAGGGCAGAGATGCCATATCGAGGGCTGAATTTATGATATCCTTTGCTTCATAAAGCTTTTCGGGGTCAAAAAACAGCTCTTTCGTTTTGATTACGCTCATTGCCCAATCGATTTTTTCAATTGTTCTTTCAGCCTTTTCGCCGTCAAATTTTATGTAGTCGCCGACAATACGCTTACGGATTTCAAAGGTTTTCTTTCTTTTTTCGTTGATATCATCCGAAAAAGATGCATCACAGGCGAATTCAGCCGATGAAAGAAATTCTTTCGCATCTTCAAGGCTCTTTTTCGCATAATCTTTGTTCAGTATGTCATTGAAAAATTCAATATTGAAATCATAGCTTTCGGCGTCAAAGCCTCTGCCTTTAAGCTGACCCACAAGCAAAGCAGCCGCAAGATAGGGGCTTGCGGGATACCATTGGGGCACAGCTGTAAAAAGAATTTTCATTGCGTTTACCTCTTGATTAATTTTTTCTTTGAGGAAAATCTGACCCTCAAAGCGGTTTTAAGATAGAGTGCGGTTTGTCTGAACGAGTTTTTGGATTTTCCCTCTGTTCTTGACATACACTCAACGGGAATTTCCCTGAATTTTGCTCCGATACGAAGCGGTGCAACAACAAGCTCAATCAGAAACGGAAAATTAAGCTCCCGAAAATCGATTGATTTGTAAAGCTCGGTCGGCATTGTCTGCACGGGCAGAGTGAAATCCGTCAAATCCGAAAGGAAAAGGATTTTTAAAAAAATCTGGGCAAGACGGTTGAATATTTTTCTTGTCGGGTCATATTCGTGAAAGCTGCCCTTTTTGAGCCATCTTGAAGTTTTAATTATTGTTTCGGGCTCTGCCTTTGCTCCGTTTACCATGCGGGGAATGCAGTCAAGCGAAACCCCCAAATCGCCGGGCAGAAGCATTATGTGCGACGAGGCTGCGGAATCAAAGCCGTCACGGATTCCTCCGCCGATATAAGGTCTTGTCTGCATCATTCCGAAAACCTTGCCGGGATATTTTCGGCTTAACATTTCTATTGCATTAACGCATTGCTCCGCCGCACGCTTCGGATAAACCATGACAACCCTGTCGATATCGTTTATATCGCAGGTTTCCATGATGTAGTCAACGGTTTTCTTAAGACCTTCGTTTTCATCGGTTGCACCTATATAGATTGAAACCTTTTCAAAATTCATAAACTCACCTGAATTCGGGGCAGATACGCTCCTCTGACCTGTAGTTACGCACATAGTCGCAGCCGTATTCTGAAAGATAGAGCAGAAGGTGGTCAAAATCGGAGAAAACAACAGACCACAGGGAATTTTTGTTTTCCTCGGTAAATTCAAACTGGAATTTGCGGCGAAGCTCACGTCTGTCTGACTGGGAAACGCCATCCATGACATCTTTATATGAAGTGAAGAATTCGCCGTTTTCCGTGTAGCTTATAATTCCGTTTGAGCCAACGGATTCCTTGAGAAGCGAATGCTTTTTGAGAGAGAAATTGGAAAGAGTACAAGAATTGATGATATCTCTGTTATTGCGGATAATATTCATCGTCTGCTCAATTTCCTCTGGAGTTTCGGTTGGATAGCCGAAAATGAAAAGTCCGTTATTCCAGATTCCCGCTTTATGAGAATCAAGCAGAATATCAAGACGTCTTTCGGCGTTGATGCCCTTATTCATAAGCTCCATAACACGCAGGGATTCGCATTCATAGCCCCACATAAATATCCTTGCACCCGAATCATAAAGATTTTTGAGCACCTCGGCGGTGTAGCCGTCTTCAAGGCGTGCAAAGGAATAATAGGTTATATCAAGACCCGCTTCGATAATCGCAAGGGCAAGTCTGTTATAAAATACGGGCGGAATTGCCTCATCGATAAACATAAACCTTGAGGCGGAATAATTGTCAACGTAGTATCTGATTTCATCGATTATGCGGTCAATGCGTTTGGGGCAGTAGCCCAGCTGACCGTAGGCATAATCGCAGAAGCTGCATTTGCCCCAGTAGCAGCCCTTCGAAAGCTGCACGGGAAACACGGGCTCGGGAGTCAGATATTCCGAAAAATCATAGTCGCCGAAATCGGGATATGCAACGGTATTGAGGTCAATATGCTCGCAGGTGAAATGGGTTGAAACAACCTTTTCTCCGTTATGGAAGCAAATATTCTCAACATTCTCTACGCTGCCGTTGCCGTCAAGAAAATTGCAGAGGTCAACAATTGCCGTTTCGGCATCGCCGATAACAAGATAATCAATATAGTCGGTGAAAATATTCTCATATTTGAGCATATCCTCATAAATCTGGGTTGCATAGTTTCCGCCGAGAATGATTTTTGCATCGTTTTTTTCTTTGAGCATTTTCGCAAGGGTGAAAACGGGAATGAGCTGGCTCAAATCCGTCATTGAAAGACCGATTATGTCATTCCCCTGCCCTGCGATTTCCTCCGCCTTTTCGGCAAGAAATTCATAAAACATATTGAGCCCTTTGTCATCGCACTGAAGCTTTATGCTTGACCAGTCAAGGCGTAAAATCGGATTTGCAAAATAGTTGTCCAAATCAATTTCGTTTGGTGCAAAGGGCATTGAAGCAACACGCAAAGCAAGCTGCACGGTGCGTTTTGCTTTTGCAAGCTTTTCGGGAATATAGAAATCGGGAGCATTTTTGAGAGTAAAAACAGCTTTGTCCGTTTCGTTTATAACTCTCTCAATTTCCTCTGCGTTTTCCGAATAAAACTTTTTGATTGTAAGATATTTTAAACCAAGATTTTTTTCTTCGAAGCTGCCGTTTTCTTTGATTGCCGCAAAATCTGCATTTTTGAATTTTTCTTCAAGGTCCGAAAGAATTCTGCGTGATTTTTCATCGGCAGCGGCAAGATGAGAATTTGATAAAATTCTGTTATAAAATTTAACATTCAGGTCAAGTGCTTTGGCGTCAAAGCCCGCTCTTTTGAGCTGTGCGGTTAAAAGAGGCACGGCAAGATGGGGAGAAACGGGATACCACTGCGGCGGCTGAACAAGCAAAATCTTTTTCATTCCGTTTCCTCCGAATAATCAATATGATCTCTGGGGTTGACAAGAAGGGTTGCACTGTAGCGTTTTCCGAACCAGATAACCTCTCTTGCATAGTCTGCCCAGTTGTCAAAAAGCTTGTCCGACTTGACATGAAGCACGGTGTTTTTCTTTTCAAGCTTTTCGTTTTTCTCAAAATAAGCATAGAAATTCCAATCGGAATTTATCTTTACCTCGTCTTTGTTGAGAAGTCTTATAAGTGAATACTGATAGTCAAGCAAGTTCGAAAGCAAGTCAGGCTCAACTCCGAAGCTCTTTACAAAAGGCATCATATCGCTCTTGAATTCGTCAAAATGATATGCCATTTCAAGGAATGCACCTTCCTCAAAATACCAGCCCGTTGAGCCGAAAACATCACGCTGATATGTCCAGTCGGCAGTTTCGGTGTCATACTTTCTGTTGGCAAGGCTGACAAAGAAATCGTGAACAAAACCGCCGCTTTCTTTATAGATATAGCTGAAAAGCCTGTTATAGAATTCGTGATAGGATATGCCCTTTTCGTTATGCAGATAAATCGCAAAATAACGGAGCAGCCCGAGATGGTGGAAGGTCTGAAGCACAACCGCAAACATACACGCCTTAACCCAGTCTTTCTTGGGCATGGTTGCCGTTTCGGTTATAATTTCAATATATTCCTGCACTCCGTTAAGCTCGGGGGTAAAGTGAATTCCGAGCTGTGGAATGACTGATGTTTTGATGCCGAATTTCTGCTGATAATCCTTGTTGCTGACTGCGGTGTTGGGATAAACCTGACAGTCATAAACCGTCATGGAGTTATTCTGACCCTTTTCAAGCAGGGTGCAGATTCCGCTGCAGAATGTTTCAAAGGTTTCGCCGGGCAGACCGAGAATAAGCTCCGTATAGGTTGGCACTCCCGCTGCAGTGAATTTTGCATCAATTTCCGCAAAGCTTTCAAGAGTCAGATTCTTTCTGCCGATATTCTCAAGAGCTGTTTTATCAAGAGTCTGATAAGCAAGGGTTACGCTCTTGTCAATCTGATTTTTGTTGAGAATATAGCCCGCTTTGAACGCATTTTCATTGCTTTCCTTTGCATAGCAGGGCTTGAAAACTCCGGGATAGCCGTATTTTTTCTTCATCTCGACAACAAATTCCGCAATTTCAACGTCACGGTCAAACATTCCGAAATTTGCGTCTGCACAATAGCTGTAGCTGATTTTATGCTGTGCCGCCCACTCGATTTCCGCCTTCACCTTTTCAATCGGGAAAAGACGTACTTTCTTTGTGCAGCTCCATTCGCAGTATGCACAGGAATAGGGACAGCCACGGTTGGTTTCAATTGTAACGTGATATTCAATATGGGGAAACTCCGCCATAATTCCGTCAAAAACGCCTTCAAGATAGGGCGACGGATAGGCTGAAATATCCTCGGGGATATAGGTTTTTGTTGTGATTTTTTCGCTGCCGTTTCTGTAGCAGAGATTTGGAACATTTTTTAAATCCGTACCGTTTTCGAGAGCCTTGAGAAGCATTGCCGTGCTTTCTTCGCCCTCGTTATACATAAGAAAATCAACATACGGGCACTCGTCAAGCAGACTTCCGTCTTTTTCAACATTCGGTCCGCCGAAAACAATTATGATTTCGGGATATATCTCCTTAAGCCTTTTCGCAAGGACTTTATTATATTCAAAATTCCATACGCTGCACGAAAACGCCGCCATAAACGGATTTTCAAAGCGATCAAGAATTTTTTCAACAGGCTCTCTTGCCGTCAGGATATCGGGGATTTCAAAGCATTCCGAAATCTCCGCATCCTTTTTGAGATATGCGGCAATGCACCCTGCGGAATACGGTAAAAACCAGGGTGTTGAGTAAGATGAGCCTATCTGAATTAAAAAGACCTTTTTCTTCATCTGAACTTTCCTTTATTCTTCGGTTACGTCGTCTTTATAGGATGCCCAGCCCATTCTGCCGTACCACACAACAAATTTGCCGTAGTTAAACCAATCGGGTGCGGTGCTGCTGTCTTTCATAACAAGGGTATGGGCTTTCTTTTCAAGGGGTTTATAGTTATCAACATAAATTCCTGTGAGATAGCTGTGGATATCATAATCAAGCTCTTCTCTGCACTCCGTTTCGGCGGGCTTGCGGAGAATTGCTTTCTGATACCTGAACAAATCGTTGAAGATGTCCTCGTCGATATCAAAGCTCTTGAGATAAGGAATCATGTCCTCATAAAATTCATCAAGCCTTGAAATCATATGGAGCACAAGATATTCGTTATCATCCCACACCATATCGCCGCAGGGCTCAAAAAAGAGCTTTTTGTTAACGATACCGAGGGATTGCTCGGTTGCGTGCTCTTTGATTTCGAAATAAAGCTTTGATGCAAACAAATCGGGATTCGCCTCAAAATAATCAAGCATTCCGTCATAGAATTTCTCGTAGGGCACTCCCTTTTCGTTGCGGAGATAGATGTCAAACGCACGCAGAAGTCCGTTGCCGTGGAGAGCCTTTGCGACATAGTAGAAAACGGTTGACCTTATCCACATTTCACGGCTCATGGTATCGGTTTCAACGATGATTGTGTTATATTCGGGAATTTCAAAAGCCTGATTTGCAAAATGGCTTCTGATAATTTCAAGGTCAACGGTTTTTATTCCGTGCTTTTTAACGAATTCCTTCTGACCGATTCTTGCGTTGGGCAGAAGAATGCAGCTGTAAACCTCAAAAACAAAGTGCTGACCGAGTTCAAAGAGCTTGCCGATGCCCTGCGTGAAGCTTTCGTAGGTTTCGCCGGGCAGACCGAGAATCAGCTCGGAATAAGCCTTCATGTTTTCTTTGTTATATGCCGCAAGCAGATTGCGGTAAAAATCAAAGTCCATGTTTTTGCGGTCAATGTTATCAAGCACCGTCGGTGAAAGACTCTGGAATGACAGAGTTGCACCGACTCTGTCAAAATCAACCTCTTTGAAAATCTTTATGATTTCAAAAACAACCTTGAAGTTGGTTTTTGAATAGTTCATTCTCATTCTTTCGGGATAGCCCGTTTTTCTTTTTGCATCGGCAAGAGCCTTTGCAATTTCGATATCACGGTCAAACATTCCGAAATTGCCGTCAGCACCCCAGATGAAGGCGATTTTGTTGTCGCTCATCCATTGAATTTCCTTCTGAATTCTGTCAAAGGGGAAAAGACGGGGCTTAACGCTCTGCATACCCCAGTCACAGTATGCACACTTATGGGGGCAGCCGCGGCTTGTTTCAAGGATTGCATTGAATGAAATTTCGGGATACTGCTCAATCAGACCATCAAACCAGCCCTCAAGATAGGGTGAGGGGTAGTCAAGAGTTGTCTGGCACTTGGTTTCGGTTCTTTTATATCCGTTTTCGCTTCTGAAGGAAATGTTATAAACTTCGTCAAGCGGAGCACCCGTTGCAAGGGCTTCCATGAGCGTTCTGACCGTATCCTCGCCCTCACCGTGGCAGAGAATATCGATATAGTCGCATTCCTCGAGGAACGAAAAATCATCGGGAACGTTGTGTCCGCCGAAAACGATTATGCATTCGGGGAATTTTTCTTTTATCGCCTTTGCGAGAAGCTTGTTATATTCGGTGCTCCAGCTGTAGGTGCTGAACGCAGCCATAAAGGGGTTTTCCATTCTTGCAACAACGCCGTCAACGCTTTCTCTTAAAAAGATAAATTCTTTGAAGCAGTAATTCTGTTTAACGGTTTCGCTCTGCCATGCAGACGCAACAAGAATACCCGCCGTGTAGGGCAGATAGGCATTCTGTGCACCCATGCAGGCTGAAACGTCAACCTGAACAAAATAAACATTTTTCATTTTTATTCCTCCGTGCAAGCCGAAAATCTCTTATATAATTAATTTGATACATTATTATTAGTTAACTGAATTATTATATCATTATGAGATTATAGTGTCAAGTTAAAAAGGCTCCGAACCGAGAGTCCGAAGCCTTTAAATATTATGTTGAAGCTGATGCCGCTGCCTGCGATGCCATTACGCAGTCGATGGTTAAAACAACCGCAAGGGCAATAATTTCGTCACGGGAATCGGCTATGTCAAGCTCATAGCTGTCGCCCCATGTCATCCATTCCTTCTGAATGGTAACAATGGGATTGCCGTTTCGTGATATCATATAGTTGTGCGACCAGAAATCGCCGTTTATATACCAGCCGAGCCCCTCAATTCTGTATTTCGGGCGTAAAAAGGTGAATTCCTTAACTATTTCGGCAATCTGTTCACCGTTGACAAAAACATGATATTTCGGAAGAAAGCTGAAAACCTTTTGCTGAATAAAAGCAACCTCTCTGCCGTTCAAATCCGTCACATGGAGCTTTCTGCCCCATGAAAAGACCTCGCCCTGAACAAAATATCTGTCGCTGCCGTTTTCATCTTTCACGGTGAATTTAGCACCCCATGAGAAAACCTTTTGTTTTATATAAAGCTTCATTTCGGTTCCTCCCTTCATATGTTATTTACATAATATCACAGTATCGCCGAGACATCAATAAATTTTCCGTAAATTTGATAGACCAAGCAGCTTTTTGCTTCGTCTTATAGATGAAAGGGCAAAAATCGGTTAACCGTTTCTTGTTTGCCGACACTATATTTTCAAAAAAGAGGAGAATTTATTATGAAAAAAATTATTATCACCATATCCGCTTTCATTCTTGCTTTTGCCGTTATATTCGGTGCCGTAACGGGATATATTTACTACGATTTTCACGTTAACGGAATTGATACGGAAAAATTTGCTTATATGGTTGACTTTGAAACCGAAGGTACTTTTGATTTGAAAAACATAAATGCGGAATTCAAAGACGGAAAAATAACATCATCATCGGATACTGCCGAATTCCTCGGCGTTACGGTTACCGCAAGCATCTGCGAAACCGAAGGCAGCGGCAGCCTTATTCTTCGTATTCATCAGAAGCCCTCTGTTTATACGCCGTTCAATGCGGAATACTTAAACTTTGCACAAAGAGTTTTCAAGGAAAACGGAACTGTAAACTATACTTTCCCCGGACCTGTCGGCACAGGTAAAAACGGAGAAAGGCTGATTATTGTTGAAGGAAGCTCCGGTTATGAATACGTTGGTGAAAACAATGTTAAAACATATGAATATTGGATAAGAGATGCGGAGCACAACCCGCTTAAGGCAGAAGATATTGACGAATATTTTCCCATATCAATCACTCATAAGGGTCAAAAGTCAACTTATACACGCACATCAATCTTTTAAATAAAAATGCTTGAAAAAGGAGAATTATTATGAAAAACAAAATGCTGAAAATTCTTTGCGTTGTTCCGTTTTGTATACCGTTTGCCTATCTGTTTTTAAGAGCTGACTATTACGGTAACGAATGGATAATTCCCATTATAGGTCCGCTTGCGGGACTTCTCGGATTTAGCTTTGCTTTTCTCAACAAAAAATATCCTGTTTTTATCGGTGCTCCGATAAGCATGGCTGTTTCGCTTATTTTAACATTTTCACTCGATAAAAACATAGATGCCGGCTGGTTTTGTCCCCTCACTCCCATGTTATATATAATTCTCATATCGTTGTTTTTCACAGTCTGCCATCTTGCCGCCTTTCTTATCGGACGTTTTTTTATCAAGTTAAAAGAAAAAATCAAAAAGAAATAACCGACGTTTTGCTTGCTCTCTAATATTTTCATTGCAAAACCCCGTGACGAATCACGGGGTTTTTGTCATTTCGTAAGCTTTGCCGTCTGACGCTGTGCCATAACGAGCTTTGCATAAATTCCGTTCTGTAAAAGCAATTCTCGGTGAGTTCCGCTTTCCGCAATTCTGCCCTTTTCGATTACGATAAGCCTGTCTGCATTGCGGAGAGTCGCAAGCCTGTGGGCAATGGCAAAGGTTGTTCTTCCCTTGACAAGCCTTGCAAGTGCCTCCTGAATAAGGCTTTCGGTTTCGGGGTCAAGAGCACTCGTTGCCTCGTCGAGAATAAGTATTTCGGGATTTCTCAATACCGCTCTGGCAATTGAAATTCGCTGGCGTTCACCGCCCGAAAGATTGTGTCCGTCCTCACCGACAACGGTGTTGTAGCCGTCGGGCAGCTTCATTATGAATTCGTGGGCATTCGCCGCCTTTGCCGCCGCAATTATCTCGCCCGGCTCTGCCGTGGGGCGTGCATAGGCGATGTTGTCATAAACCGTGCCCGCAAAAAGGAAGGTTTCCTGGAAAACAATTGCAACTTTTTTTCTGTATTCCGTCTGACTCATGCTTCTTATATCCTCGCAGCCGACGGTTATGCTGCCGTCATCAACGTCATAAAGCCGCATGATGAGGTTAATAAGCGTTGATTTTCCCGCACCAGAATGACCGACCAAACCAATCATTTCGCCCTGCTTCACGGTGAAATTTATGTCCTTGAGCACGGGCTCATATGCCTTGTAGCCGAAACGCACGTTATCAAAAACAATATCGCCGTCAAGGTTTGCGGGAGCTGCGTTTTCGCTGTCCGAAACGCCCTCTTTTTCGTCAAGAATTTCAAAAATTTTGATAAGGCTTGTTGCGACCTCGCCAAGACGTCTGGGCAGGTTGGATACCCAGCGGAGAGGCTGATAAATATAGGCAAGGAACAAGGTGAATTCAAGCAGCTCACCAACAGAAATTGTTCCCTGAACAGCCATTCTGCCGCCGAAATAGAGCACAAAGAATTCGCCGATTCCCATGAAGAACGAAAGGAAAGGAAAAACTCTTGCCCAGAGCTGCTCATTGCTTGCGGAAATTTCCGCAAGACGTTTGCAGATTGCATCAAACTTTTTGATTTCACGCTCCTCGCTGCCGAAGGTTTTGACAACTCTTATACCCCTTACGATATCGTGGAGCACGGAGTTTGAGCGTGAATCGCATCTCCATTGCTTTTCGTAGCGGAGATGAATGAATTTCCAGAAGCCTCGGATTGCAAAAATAACCGCAGGCACGGGAACAAAAACAAGAAATGTCAGCAAGGGGCTGATACTGATTAATATTACCAGAATTGCAATAAACATTATCAGCTTTTCAACAGCATACATACCCTGCTCGGTTATGAAGCGTTTTACGGTTTCGGTGTCACGGGTGACTCGCTTCATAAGGTCGCCCGCCGTCTTTTTTGACATTGACGAAAGCGAAAGCCGCTGCACCTTGTCATAAACCATAATTCGCAGGTCGTTTGAAATGCGTGAGCTGACCTTGTTTGTTCTCCTCTGGCTGAAAATCATGAAAATCTGACCGATAACCTGCGTCAGACCCATGAGAAGAACGGTTCTTATTATTCCGCTGACGGCATCGTCGCCGCTCAATGCAGAATTGTTGAAATAGCCGTCAACAAGTCTTGCATTGAACACGGGCAGAAGTGCCGAGCAGGCGGTTGCAAGGGTCAGAAGCAGTCCCGAAAAAGCAAGGGAAGGAAGATACTGCTTCACCATGCCGATTGTACGCTTGAAAAGATAGCTCTTTTCAACGCAGAAAAGACAAACGTCCATGCCCTTGACAAAATGCCTGCCGCATTTGGGGCAGACTCTGAAGTCCGCTCGGGAAAGCTCGGTTTCTTCGCCTGTTTTTATATAGTGGTTAACAACCTTGCAGAATTCGCCGATTTCTTCAACGCAGGACATCGAAAAACGGCAGACGGGAATGCTCTCTGACATTTCCGAATCCGCACCATCGGGCACAAGCTCAAGCATTCCGCAGCCCACATATGTACGCTGCAAAAGCTCCGAAATTCCGTCAACGCTTCGCGAAAAAACGGTTTCGCCGTTTACGGCGGCAGTTATTCCGCCGTTTTCAAATATCAGCTCGCCCCTGCAAATGCTGCCGTCATTCGCAAGGTCAAAAGCCGCTTTTGTTTGCATAAAAATCACCTCTTTTAATAGAGATAAGGCTCTAATTTGCGGCGGCTCTTTGACGGAATTGCCTCAAAATCAAGAATTCTGAAGCGGTTGCCGTCAATGTCGATAAGGTCAATTGCATCGCCGTGCTGACGGATGCTTTTTGAAATATCCCTCACCGCAAAGGATTTTTTGCATTCGCCTATAAGAACATCAAAATAGAAATGACCCATTTTTTCTTTTATGGATTCGATTTTTGTGATTACGGGGCAGTAATAACGCTGGGCAAGCTCGTCGTTTATGAGAGCCTGCTGCTCCGACGAAAACGTCGCCGTATGCTCGATTATTCCCACCTCGTTTTTCTCAACATCCGAAATGCAGATATAGTCATTCGGGCAGGTCAGGGGCAGAGAGCGGGTCAGAATAACTCTGCCGTAGTCCTTGCCGTTTATTTTTGCGGCAAGAAAGCCGTTTTTGTTTTTTGAAAAAACACAGCTTTCGGGCAAAACATATTCCGTTTTTAAGGTTTCGGGCGAAATTGTGTTCGCCGATATATTATTTGTGTTCATTCTCGTCCTCCTTTTCCTCAACGGGAACGCCGATTCCGATGGTTTTGAGTGCCTCGGACTGAATCTTATACTGCTTATAGAATTCGCCCTTCTGCTTTATAAGCTCCGCATAGGTGCCGTATTCGATGATTTTGCCGTCCTCGATTACCGCAAGATAGTCGGAATCTCGCAGGGTTGAAAGTCGGTGTGCAATGGCAATTGTTGTTCTGCCCTCTTTGAGCTTCGTGAGCGAATTCTGAATGTTTCTCTCGGTTTCGGTATCCATTGCCGCCGTTGCTTCGTCAAGAATCAGAATTTTGGGATTCTGGATTATTGTTCTGGCAATTGAAATTCGCTGACGTTCACCGCCCGAAAGCTTCTGTCCGCCCGCACCGACCCTTGTTTCATAGGCATCGGGCAGCTTCATGATGAAATCGTGTGCCGAAGCCGCCTTTGCCGCCGCAATAACCTCGCCCATGGTCGCATCGGGCTTTGCGTAGCGGATGTTATCGGCAATCGAGCCGATGAAAAGATAGATATCCTGCGAAACAAGACCGATGTTGCGGCGAAGCTCCGTGAGCTTGAGGTCACGCACGTCAATTCCGTCAATCTTAACGCAGCCTTCCTTTGCATCGTAGAGTCGGGCAATCAAATTTGCGATTGTTGTTTTGCCTGCACCCGTCTTGCCGACGATGCCGAGCATATCCCCCGCCTTGACGTTAAGGCTCAATTTTTTGATAATCGGACGGGCGGGCTCATATTCAAATTCAAGCTCGTTAATTTCAATATCGCCGCGAAGATTTTCAAAGCTTACGGCATTTTCCTTTTCGGTTATATCCGCCTTTGCGTCAACAATTTCAAACACACGCTGTGCGGAGTCGGCACATCTTGCCCACCAGTTTGAAATCCACGCTAGAAAATCAAAGGGACCTTTAAGCATTTCAAGATAAACGATATAGCTCAAAAGAGTGCCCGTTGTCATTTCGCCCTTTGCAACCATTACGCCGCCTACACCAAGAACAAGAGTTGAAAGCCCCATGACAACAATTTCAAGAATCGGGAAAACCGTTGCCTCCGAAAGTGCAAGCTTCAGCTCGGCTTTCATGTGCTCGCCGCTGAGTTTTTCGAAACGCTTGTATTCATCGTTTTCCTTTGAAAAAGCCTTTATGACACGCTGACCGTTGATGTTATCGCTGACCATTGCGGAAACCCTTGCACCGTAAAGCCAGCTTCTGTGATGAAGCCGACGGAAAACCTTATCGCCGAGAACGAGGGTTACCATCAGAATGGGCATTGCAAGAACGATAATCAGCGAGAGCTTCCAGTTCATTGCAAACATTATCGCAACAACGCCGATAATCGTTGCCGTGTCGATAATAACAGCAGGCACGCCGTCGATGAAAAACCAGTAGATGTTGTTTGCGTCACGGATAACTCTTTCCATAAGCGAGCCTGTCTGCTTTGAAGAATAGAAATTAACCGAAAGCCTTTGCATGGCGTTAAAAATCTTGACCTTTATGTCATAGACAACCTTGGGCATGATTCCGCCCGTTATGTACTGCTGGATAACGGTCAGCAGGGTATTGAGAAGCCTTACCCCGAAGATTGAAAGCACAAGCCAGCCGAGAGCTTTGAGCAGCTCGGCGGCGGGAAGTCCGTCGGGATTTGCCAAAACGTCGTCAAACAACGCCCTTGTGCTTATCTGGGGAATGAAAACCGATACTGCAGCACCCGCAAGCATGATTGAGATGATGACCGCAATCTGGGGAATATATCCGCCGAAAAACTTGAAAAGTCTTATTGCGGTTGAAGATTTCTTGTTGCACTTATGGCAGAAATCCTTATTCGGCGGGCAGGGCTTGCCGCATTTTTTGCATTTCTTTTCCTCGGGCTCTGCCGATGCGGGAATTTCCGCTTCGCCTTTTTCTTTATATGAATTGAATGCTCTTACAAGATTTTCAAACTGTGCGATTCTGCCGATTGAAAAACGCACAAGGCTGATTTGCTCACCATCATTTTTCATAATCAACCTGCCCGTCGAAACATATCTCTCCGTTTCAAGAGAATCAATTTCTTCAATGGGAATACTGCGGATTTCGCTGATATTGAATTTCGGCTCGTTTTTTCTGTGCTTACGCTTGGATTTTACAATTTCTTCCTCACCGAAAGCCATGTAAAAGCCCTTTTCATCAAAGCAAAGCCACGCACCGCAGTAGCATGCCTCGTTATCCATATCGCCCGTGCAGCAGAAAATCAGATTTCGGGTTGAAAGTCCCGCATTTTCAAGTGCATCAAGCAGGGGCTTTGGAAATTTGCCTTTTTCGGGCTTTGGAGGTCCGGGATTTTTTTCTTTTTTCTTTCCCATTTTTTCACCGCCTAACAATCAAAAAATAAAAACAGTGCTCTCGGCACGCGAAAGCACTGTAGGACACAAATTAACCGCAAAAAAATCAGACAGACTGCGGCCACAACACCTTCGCATTTACCGAATTATTGATTCTTGTCATTGTGTCCGCCTCCTTTCAAATTATATTGCTAATACAGTATAAAACAGTACGGTTTATTTTGTCAAGAAAAATATTCCTTTATAGCAAATCTTCAAACAGTTTGATATTTGACTGTTCAAGTTTAAGCTCGCCCGCCTGCTCTTTTTTGATAACCTCAACAATTCTGTCATTGACGGGGGTGGGAATTCCGCACTTTCTGCCCCATTCGCAGACAACACCGTTGATTGCATCAACCTCGCAGGGCTTGCCGTTACGCAAATCCTGAAGCATTGAGGGAATAATATCAACGTGCTTCTTCATCGCAATGGGAATAAGCAGCTCGCCGATTGCTCTCTTGAAGCCGTTTTTATAATAGAAAAGCTTTGTGATGTCCTTGCCCTGAACGGGTGCAAAAACCGCACCTGCGGCGTGACCGACATCAATGCACTCCTTCATGCAGCGGATTGCAACCTTGCGTGCAAACTTATCGCCCGTAACCGTACCGAATGTGCCGCCCATAACCGTGCCCAGACCCGAGAAGGTTGCGTTGATGAGGAGCTTTGACCATCTTGTGCCGATGAGGTTATCTTCAAAATGAACGGGACACATTTTTTCGAGAAGCTCGGTAACGGTTTTAACCTGTGCATCGGTTATGCCCTCCATCTTGCCCATGTGGTAGGAAAGGCTGTCGGGCTCGCTTGTGAGCACGCATTCACCGGGAGCTGCAAGGTTTGCACCCCATTCAACTGCACAGCCCATTGTGTGCTCCTTGCCGACGATTTCGGCAATGCCGGGCTCGGGAATACCGTTCTGAAGTGTTACGATAACGCCGTCCTCTGCAAGGAAAGGCTTAAGGAATGTGCAGACCTCTGCATTGAAAAGCTGTTTTGTCATAAGGAAAATAACGCTGTAAACTCCGCTCATTTCGTCTGGAGTTATAGCCTTTACGGGCACTGTCATTTCAACCGTTCCCGTTATGTGTGCACCCTTTTCGTTAAGGGCGGCAACATGAGCCTTGTTTCTGTTGACAAGCTCAACGTCAACACCGTTTTTTGTCATGTAGGCACCGAGAACCGTTCCCAGCGAGCCTGCACCGTAAATTGCAACCTTGTTCATATCTATTCCTCCAAATTAATGTTAACCTATTCCAAATATTTCAACAAGTCTGTTATATTCACCGTCGCTTATTGCAACAACAGAGCCGTGGCGGGGTCTTACGCCGTCAAAGCTGTATTTTTCGGGGTCAACGGCGGTAAAATTTTCCATATCCTTTGTTGTCTGCATAAAGAAATTGCCCGTGCCGTATTCGTCCATTATCATTATCCATGTATCCGTGCCTGTCAGCTTATACATTGAGCTGCCCTCAACGCCGTGCTTTGAAAGAGAAACAACAACGGGCTTATCCTCATAAGGTCCGCAGAGGGATTCAGACTTTACATAAGCGATTGTCTGGTCTTCATCATGCTTGAAATAAAGATAAAAATATCCGTTTTCTTCGTTATAGGTTATATCGCCGTCAATGGTCTGAATTCCCTTTCTCTCATAGAGAAGCTCGGGCTTTGTCATGGTTTTGAAATCGTCGGTATGTGCGTAATACATCGCCGCAACATCGTTTTCAGCCGTTGAATTTGCCCAATAGACCATATATTTGCCCACGGCTTTGTCCCAAATTGCCTGCGGTGCCCATGCACGGTTTGTGTTTGCATATTCGCCGCCGAAATCACGGATATCTATTATTGTTTCGTCGGTCCAATTAACAAGGTCGGCGGATTTCCAGGTTACGAGAGCGTGGTTTGAGGTCCAGCCTTCTTCGCACCGCATATCCGTTCCGATTATGTAGTAATTTCCGTCCTCACCCTTTAGAATATAGGGGTCACGGACACACTTTTTGCCCTTGGTCTGAATTATTACGGGCTCGTTATTGTTAAGGGGTCTGAAATTATAGCCGTCTTTGCTGACTGCAAAATGAATTCTTTCCTGATTTTCTCCGTTACCGACAAAATGACAGAAAAGATATCTGCTGTTTTTGTTTTCCATCGTTTCAACCTCCGCCACAGATATTTTATCATTTTATAATTTATTTGTAAATCAAAACATAGCACTCCGGCGTTTGTCAACTTTACCAAAAATAAACATCTGTTTTTGTTCACAACATCAAATTTTAATGTTATTCTTGTTGACCGCTTAAAAAGGTGTTATAATGTATAAGATTTTTAATTACATAAAGGAGAAACACCATGAAAAAAACAATTTCACTCATTCTTGCGTTTATTCTCGCCTTTGCCGTTCTTATCCCCTCGGGTTCGGCTTCACAGGCAGACACAAAGCTTCAGTTTGACAAGGACGGCAATTTCCGCATCATGCAGATTTCCGATATCCAGGACGGCATCCTTCTTACCCCCGCCGTTAGCGACTATCTCAAAAAAGTCATTCCCGAAGCAGACCCCGACCTCATTGTCCTCACAGGTGACAACATTTCCGGCGGCTCTGCAGGTATTGGCGTAGGCTTCATCGACAAGCCCGCAACAAAAATCGCAATCAACCAATATATGTCCATTTTTGAAGAATTCGGAATTCCCGTTGCGGTTGTTTTCGGTAACCACGATGCCGAAAATGCAGTAAGCAAGGAAGAACAGATGGAAATGTATATGAGCTATGACTGCTGCGTTGCAGTTGACGAGGGGGACGCTCTCTACGGCTGCGGCACATACAATCTTCCCATCTATTCCTCAAACGACAGCAGCAAAATCGCCTACAACCTCTGGATGATTGACTCAAATATGTATGACGATGACGGCTATGACCATGTTCACGAGGATCAGATTAAGTGGTACAAGGAAACCTCCGATGCTCTTAAGGCACAGAACGGCGGCAAGCCTGTTCCCTCAATGATGTTCCAGCACATCATCATCCCCGAAATCTATGATATCATTGAAGAAGTTCCCGCAGGAACAAAGAACGCTTACGAAAGCGACGGCAAATATTATGCCTTCAAAGACGGCTATCTCATTGACGGTGCTCTTTGCGAAGGTCCCTGCCCTCCCTCAAAAAACGGCGGTCAGTTTGACGCAGTTCTCGAACAGGGCGACGTTGTTGCAATGTTCTTCGGTCACGACCACAAAAACAGCTTCATCGTTGACTACAAGGGCGTTCACCTTTCAACAACTCCCGGTATTTCCTTCGGCTCCTACGGCAACGAGGAAAGAGGCGTAAGAATCATCGACCTCAAGGAAGGCACAACCGATTACGAAACCTCAATCATCTATTATCTTGACGTTTACGCAAACGACGAGCTTGCTCTTGCACGCTACACCCTTTACGGAAACGAATTTGATACAGGCGAAAAAATTCTCGCTTTCTTTGAAGTTATAATCGCACACATCAAAAATATTTTTAAATTCTGATAAACCCAATGCGGCAGCACCATAAACTGCCGCATTTTATAAATTATGAAAGATTTAAACTCAAAAAACAAAATAACCGCTGCCGTAATCGGAGCATCGGTCAATCTTATTCTGTTTTTCGTGAAGCTCTATATCGGACTTTCAACAAACAGCGTTGCAATCTATGCCGATGCACTCAACAGCATGGCTGACAGTGCGGTATGTATAATTGCAGTAATCGGATTTTGCCTAATTTCGGAAAAACCGAGCGAGAAATATCCCTTCGGCTTCGGAAAAGCGGAGGAGCTTCTCGATTTGATTGTTTCGGTTGTAATTCTTGTTACGGGCGGAGTTTTCGCATTCGTTTCGCTCGAAAGGCTTTTTTATCCCGTGCCCGTGTGGTATTCCGAGCTTTATGCGGTCATTGTTGCCGCAACGGCTGCCGTAAAGCTTGCACTTGCCTTATATTTCAGGTCGGCTGCAAAAAAATCGCAGGCGGGAATCATAAAAGGACTCGGCACGGACAGCTTGCTTGATTTTTTCATCACCCTCTGCACGCTTGTTTCGTTCACCCTTTCAGCAAAAGCTGATTTTTCGGTTGACGGCTTTGCGGGAATCATAATAAGCGTTTTGCTGTTAATTGAAGGCATAAAAATGACCGTTTCCGCAGTCAAAACCCTTATCGGCAAAAACAATTCCGACGAATGCGAAAAAATAAAGGCAGCTGTCGAATCCGACAATGCGGTTGAAGCGGTGCACGGCGTAAGCTGCATCACATTCGGAGAAGCAAGGGTTTACACGGCTGAAATCGGCATCAGTTGCAGCTCTGCAAAAGAGGTTTCCGACCTCGTTGAAAGGCTGGAAAGTGCCGTTGAAAGAGAAAATGTAAAATTATACTTGAAAATCAGGAGGTAATGTGAGCATGAAAACTCAAAAATCCCCCAAAAGAAAAAAGATGCTTTTAAAAGTGTTTTCGGCAATTCTTGCGGTTATCGTTCTTTTTGTCGGAATCACAACCGCAGTAACCGTCATCGGTCTTAAGGCAAACCTCAACAAGGCTCAAAGCTTTCACGATGCACAGTGCAAGCAAATCAAGGTTGAAAACACTCCCGACGGTGCGTGGAATATCTACAGCGACGACGGGCTGAAGGTTATGCAGCTTTCGGATATCCACCTTGGCGGCGGCTGGATGTCACACAAAAAAGATGCCATGTCCATGAATGCCGTTGCGGCAATGATAACCGCCGAAAAGCCCGATTTTGTTATCGTTACGGGCGATATCGCATATCCCGTGCCCTTCCAGGCAGGCACAGCCAACAACAAATCGGGGGCAAAGCTTTTTGCCGAGCTTATGGAATCGCTCGGAGTTTACTGGACAGTTGCCTACGGCAATCACGACACCGAGGCATACAGTTATTATGACCGTGAGGATATAACGGAGTTCTATGCACAGTATCCCCATTGCCTTTTGCGTGACGGTGCGGAAGATGTTGACGGCTACGGAAATCAGGTTTTCAACATCGTCAAGTCAAACGGCGTTATAACCCGCTCGCTTTTCACGCTCGACTCACATTCATATGTTGACGGCGATATTTTCGGCATTCTCTGGAAATACGATAACATTCACGAAAACCAGATTGAATGGTACAAAGAAACAATCGAAAAGAACAACAACCACAACAGAATGAAGCTTTATTCCTCGAGTGATTCTAATTTTGCCAAAGAAAACCCTACTGCGGGAAATATCCGCACAAGCGTATTTCTTCATGTTCCGCTCATGGAATACAGAGATGCGTGGGAAGAATATGTCAACGCAGGCTACAAGGACACCGCAAATGTTATTTATAAATACGGCGTTGCGGGCGAAACGGGTCAGGTTGTTTATCACGGACTTCACGAGGATAATTTCTTTGAAACCATGCAGGAGCTTTACAGCACGGACACTTTTTTCTGCGGTCACGATCATCTCAACAATTTCTCTCTCGACTATAAGGGAATTCATCTTACATATTCCCCCAGCGTTGACTATCTTGCATATGTCGGAATTTCAAAGCTCGGCACACAGAGAGGCTGCACGGTTATCGAAATCGGCAAAAACGGCGAAATTGAATGGTCAGCGGAAAACTATTATCAGGACAAATATGTTTCTCACTATGAGAAAGAAGAAGTTACAATGCAGGAGCTTGGTGTTACGGAATGAAAACAGGTCTTATTCTTGAAGGGGGAGCAATGAGAGGTCTTTTCTCCGCAGGCGTTATTGACGTTTTTATGGAAAACGGAATTGAATTTGATGCGGCAATCGGTGTTTCGGCGGGTGCGGCTTTCGGCTGCAACTATAAATCACGTCAGCCGGGCAGAGTTATCCGCTACAACAAACGCTTTGCAAAAGACCCCCGTTTCTGCAGCCTTCGTTCTCTTATAAAAACAGGCGACCTTTTCGGTGCGGAATTCTGCTATCACACAATTCCCGATAAGCTGGATTTGTTTGACACGCAAGCATATATCGACAATCCCATGGATTTTTATGTTGTTGTGACAGACATTGAAACGGGCAAGGCGGTTTATATAAACTCTGAAGAAGCGGGCGAAGATGCCCTTGAATGCTTCAGAGCATCGGCATCCATGCCCGTTGTTTCAAAGCCCGTTGAAATCAAAGGCAAAAAGTATCTTGACGGCGGAATTGCAGACTCCGTGCCGATTCAGTATTTCGAAAGCATCGGCTTTGACCGCAATGTCATTATTCTGACACAGCCACTCGGCTACGTCAAAAAGCCAAGCTCAATCAGCAAGGTTATGAAGCATGTTCTGAAAGAATATCCCGCAGTTGCGGAAACAATGGAAAACAGACACAACGAATATAACGAAACTCTTGCCTACATAGCCGAAAGAGAAAAATCGGGCAACGCTCTTGTCATCCGACCCGAAACCGCCCTTGAAATAGGCAGAGTTGAGCATAATCCCGACAAAATGCAGGCAGTCTATGACGAAGGCAGACGTGTTGCGGAAAAATATCTTGTAAAGGTAAAAGAGTTTATAAAATAATAACACAAAAGTCGGTATCCTCCGTTTGGAAGATACCGACTTGATTTTTATTTCATCAGATAAGACCCTGTGCCATCATTGCATCTGCAACCTTGATGAAGCCTGCGATGTTTGCACCTGCAACGAGGTCATAGCCGAGACCGTATTTTTCTGCTGCAGCAGCAGAGTTATCATGAATGTTCTTCATAATCTGCTTGAGCTTGCTGTCAACCTCTTCAGCAGTCCAGCTGTATCTCATTGAGTTCTGGCTCATTTCAAGAGCTGAAACTGCAACACCGCCTGCGTTAACTGCTTTTGAAGGAGCAACTGCCTTGCAGTTTGCCTTAAGATAAGCAAGAGCATCGTTGGTTGTGGGCATATTTGCAACCTCGATGTAATAGGGAACGCCGTTTGCAACAAGCTTTTCAGCCTGTGCCATATCGATTTCGTTCTGTGTTGCGCAGGGCATTGCAACGTCAACCTTAACGCCCCAGGGCTTCTCGCCTGCATGGAATTCGCAGCCGAACTTATCTGCATAATCCTGAACCTTGTCACGGCCTGATGCTCTCATTTCAAGCATGAAGTCAATCTTTTCTTCTGTGCTGATGCCGTCGGGATCATAAACATAGCCGTCGGGGCCGGAGATTGTTACAACCTTGCCGCCGAGCTCTGCAATTTTCTTTGCAGCACCCCATGCAACGTTACCGAAACCTGAAAGAGCAAAGGTCTTGCCCTTGATTTCTTCGCCGAAATGCTTGAACATTTCAACTGCATAGTATGTTGCACCGTAGCCTGTTGCTTCGGGTCTGATGAGTGAGCCGCCGTAGGGAATGCCCTTACCGGTGAGAACGCCGTTTTCGAATGCACCTCTGATGCGTCTGTACTGACCGTAGAGGTAGCCGATTTCTCTGCCGCCTACGCCGATATCACCTGCGGGAACGTCAACGTCGGGACCGATGTGTCTGTAAAGCTCTGTCATGAAAGCCTGGCAGAAGCGAAGAATTTCAGCGTCGCTCTTGCCTCTGGGGTCAAAGTCGGAGCCGCCCTTGCCGCCGCCGATGGGAAGACCTGTGAGGCTGTTTTTGAAGGTCTGCTCAAAAGCAAGGAACTTCATGATGCCGATATATACTGAAGGATGGAAACGAAGACCGCCCTTGTAAGGACCGATTGCTCCGTTAAACTGTACTCTGTAGCCTCTGTTTACCTGTACCTTATTGTTATCGTCAACCCATGTAACTCTGAAAGAAATCTGTCTTTCGGGTTCAACCATTCTTTCAAGAAGGGCTGATTTTTCATATTCGGGATGCTGCTCGATAACGGGAATAAGAGATTCAAAAACCTCTGTTACCGTCTGAACAAACTCGGGTTCGTTTGCATTCTTTTTTGCAACTGCGTCGATAACGCTCTTAACATATGCGCTCATTGTAAATGACACTCCTTTAGCTGAATTTTACGGCGGCTTTATGAAGTGCAGATTGCTCTGCCTTGTTAATGTATTAAAGTCGTCGAATTCTTCATTGTTAACATTCTATACTAACAGCATTAAAAATGCAACAAAAAAATCTTTTAACTTTCATAATTTCGTTAAAAATGTGAAAAATCGGCTCATTTCAACTCATTTTTTGCAACATTGCACATAGATTAGTGTCATTTTGCATCAAAAAAGCTGAATAACCCTGCCGAATATAATTCATTCAGCAGGGTTATTCGGTATAATTATACTGATTTATGTCAGTTTTTCTGCATATTTTCGCAGCATCCGCCGTTGCAGCCGCTGCAGCCTCCCGAGCACGAACAGCCGCCGCTTTTATGCTTTTTGACGGCGTTGACAACAACCGCAACAAATACAGCCGCAATTATTGCCGCAATAATAAAAGTTGCAAGATGATTCATAATTCACACTCCTTGGATTTATTTTGACTTAACATATTTGTTCTTTCTGAAAATAAGGTAGAGTATTAAAGCAAGCACCGCAATTGCAGCCGCCGTTCCGAGAGTGAATCCCGCTCCCGAGAAGAACATTCCGAACTGATAAACCATAAGAGAAATTGCATAAGCAAAGACCGTCATATAGCCGATTGCCGCAAATGTCCATTTTACACTGTTCATTTCTCTTTTGATTGCACCCATCGCCGCAAAGCAGGGAGCACAAAGAAGGTTGAAAATCATAAACGAAAATGCACTGAATGCGTTGCCGCCGAAGAATTCCTGACCGATGATTGCAAGTGAGCCTTCGCCCGATTCAATCATTTCGAAGGCAAGGTCGGCATCCGCCATTGACGAAAGTGAGCCGAATACGCCGACGACCTCTTCCTTTGCAACCAAACCGAGAACCGTTGCAACCGCCGCCTGCCAGTTGTCAAAGCCGAGAGGAATAAAGAGATTTGCAATAAGCTCGCCTATGGCATTGAGAATTGATTTTGCCTCACCGTCGCCGATATAATGGAATCCGCCCTCAAACGAAAGGCTGTTGAGAGTCCAGATAATAACGCTTGCAGCGAAAATAACCGTGCCCGCACGCTTGATGAAGCTCCAGCCTCTTTCCCATGTTGTGCGAAGAACGTTGCTTGCAAGAGGTGCATGATATGCGGGAAGCTCCATAACAAAGGGTGACGGCTCGCTGGCAAGGGATTTGAATTTTTTGAGAATAATTCCCGAAACAATTACTGCCGCTATGCCGATGAAATATGCCGCAACGGCAACCCATGCCTTGCGTCCGAAAACAGCTGCCGAAATGAGTCCTACGATAGGCATTTTTGCTCCGCAGGGAACAAAACCCGTTGTCATGATTGTGATTTTGCGGTCACGCTCGTTTTCGATTGTTCTTGATGCCATGATTCCGGGAACGCCGCAGCCCGATGCAACAAGCATGGGAATAAAGCTCTTGCCCGAAAGTCCGAAACGGCGGAAAATTCTGTCCATGATGAAGGCAACACGGCTCATATAACCGCAGTCCTCAAGAATTGAAAGCAGGAAGAAAAGAACAAGCATCTGCGGAACAAAGCCCAGCACTGCACCGACGCCGCCGACAATTCCGTCCTGAATAAGGCTGTAAAGCCATTGTGCGATAACGGGAGTTCCGTCGGGATTCAGAAGCACCATGTCAAGAAGTTCGGGAACGCTGTGGAATCTTGAAAGGAACGCCGCTCCGAAAAATTCGGGGTCAAGCCCCTTGAATGAACCGAAGAGTCCGTCATTCATAAAGGTTGTTGCCCAGTCGCCCACCGTGCCGATTGAAAGTGTATATACAAGCCACATAACCGCCGCAAACATGGGAAGGGCAAGAATACGGTTTGTTGCAACCATGTCAATCTTATCGGAAACGGTAAGCTTGCCCGCACGCTTCTTTTTGCAATGCTTCATCGCACGGTCTGTTATGTAGTTATATCTTTCGTTTATGATGATGCTTTCCGCATCGTCATCCATTTCAAGCTCAACCTCACGGATATCCTCTTCTATATGAGCAAGCTTTTCGGGGTCAAGCTTCAGCTGTTCGAGTACCTTCGGGTCACGCTCAAAAATCTTGACCGCATACCATCTCTGCTGCTCAAGCGGCATATCATGCACCGCCGCTTCCTCAATATGAGCAAGTGCGTGCTCAACGGGACCCGAGAAAATATGTCTGTGGTCACTTTTGCCCTCTTTTGCCGCTTCGATAGCAGCATCAACGGCTTCATCAATTCCCGTACCCTTTAGTGCGGAAATTTCAACCATTCTGCAGCCGAGTACCTTGCCGATTTCCTCCGTATTGATTATATCGCCGTTTTTTCTGACAATATCCATCATGTTAACGGCACCCACAACGGGAATTCCGAGCTCGATAAGCTGGGTTGTGAGATAAAGGTTTCTTTCAAGGTTTGTTCCGTCGATTATGTCAAGAATAACGTCGGGACGCTCGCCGACAAGATAATTTCTTGCAACAACCTCTTCAAGAGTATAGGGCGAAAGGGAATAAATGCCCGGAAGGTCGGTGACGATTACGTCATCCTGTTTTTTGAGTTTACCCTCTTTTTTCTCAACCGTAACGCCCGGCCAGTTGCCGACATACTGATTTGAGCCTGTCAGCAGATTGAAAAGAGTTGTTTTTCCGCAGTTGGGGTTACCCGCAAGTGCTATTTTTATATCCATGCAAAGCCCTGCCTTTCACGGTTAGCATCCGCTAACCGGCAATTCAAAAAGTCGGGTAGAAAACTCCCCTGTTTGTTTATATATTTATTCAACCTCAATCATTTCGGCATCGCCTTTTCTGATTGAAAGTTCGTAGCCGCGAACGGAAATTTCAAGAGGGTCACCGAGAGGGGCAACCTTGCGGACAAAAATTTCAACGCCCTTTGTTATGCCCATATCCATGATTCTGCGTTTGAGCGCACCCTCACCGTGGAGCTTTATAACCTTTGCTCTTTTTCCGATTTTTACATCTCTTAAGGTTTTCATAGTCATCTCTCCTTGCGGTTAGCCTTTGCTAACTGCATATATATTTTAACCGTCGATGAAAAATTTGTCAATGGTTTTTTGAGAATATTACGGTCGGATTTTAATTTTTGTTGTTTTTGCCAGCAAGTTAGTCCAAACTAACCGTCTGTTTTGTTATATTTGTCAACTGCAAAAAGCAGCCTGCAACAGCGGATGTTGCAAGCTGCTCTGTTATTATTCAAAATTGCAAATAATTTTATCGCCCTCTGCGGTGAGATAAACCGATTCTATGGGCTTGTCACCGCTGTTGACAATTTTTTCGGTTATGATATCCTCAACATTTCTGCGGATAACGTTGCGTAAATCTCTTGCACCTCTGGGACCGTCAACGGATTGACGTGCAATTTCGGCAACCGCTCCGTCACTCCATGTAAAGGTAATTCCCTTGTCAGAAAGAGGGTCAACAAGCTCGCTTAACATAAGAACGGCGATACGCTCATAATCCTCCTGCGTGAGGTCATTGAACACAACAACCTCGTCAACTCTGCCGATAAATTCGGGGCGGAGGAATTCGTTGAGAGCCTTGAGAGCCTTTTCTTTTGATGCTTCGTTCTTGGTTTTTGCAAAGCCCATAGCACCCGAGCCTCTGTTGCTACCCGCATTGGAGGTCATAACGATAACCGTGTTTTCAAAGCTTACGGTTCTTCCCTGTGCGTCGGTTATTCTGCCCTCGTCGAGAATCTGGAGCAGAATGTTCATAACGTCGGGATGAGCCTTTTCGATTTCATCAAAAAGAACAACGGAATAGGGCTTTCTGCGTACCTTTTCGGTCAGCTGACCCGCTTCGTCATAGCCCACATATCCCGGAGGTGAGCCGATAATTCTTGAAACGGAGTGTTTCTCCATAAATTCGCTCATGTCAAGGCGGATAAGTGTTTCGGGAGTTTCAAAAAGCTCCTTTGCAAGAAGCTTTACAAGCTCCGTTTTGCCCACACCCGTAGGTCCTACGAAAATGAAGGATGCGGGTCTGCGGCGTGGACTAATCTGTACTCTGCCTCGTCTTACGGCGGCGGCAACAAGTGAAATCGCCTCATCCTGTCCGATTATTCCCGCTTTGAGATTTTCTTCAAGCATTGAAAGACGGCGAAGGTCGCTTTCGATAACCTTGCTTGCAGGGATGCCCGTCCAGAGCTGAATTACCCTTGCAAGGTCGTCCTCGGTAACATGGCAGTCGGATGCAAGCTCTTCAAGCTTTGCAACTTCTTCTTTCTTCTGGATAAGCTCTGCCTTTACTTTTGCGATTTCTTCGTAGTCCTTGTCATTGGCTTCCATAAGCTCCGCCTCGTGCTTTTCAAGCTCTGAAAGCTCCTCGCTTGCAACCTCGAAATCGCTTATGCTCTTGTTTCGGAGATTTGCACAAGTGCACGCTTCGTCAAGAAGGTCGATTGCCTTGTCGGGCAAAAACCTGTCGTTGATGTATCTCTCGGAAAGCTTGACAGCCTTTTCGATGAGCGTATCGGTTACTTTGACACGGTGGAAATCCTCGTAATAATCCTTGACGCCGACAAGCATTTCGGTTGTCTGCTCGATTGAAGGCTCTTCAACCTTGATGGGCTGAAGTCTGCGTTCAAGAGCGGCATCCTTTTCGATATATTTTCTGTATTCGGTAAAGGTTGTTGCACCGATTATCTGAATTTCGCCTCTTGAAAGAGAGGGCTTGAGAATATTTGCGGCATTCATTGAGCCTTCGGCATCGCCCGTGCCGACAAGGGAATGCACCTCATCGATAAAGAGAATGATGTTACCTTCGCTTCTGACTTCCTCAACAAGACCCTTGATTCTGCTTTCAAACTGACCTCTGAACTGCGTGCCTGCAACGAGTGCGGCAAGGTCAAGCATATGAATTTCCTTGTCACGGAGCTTTGCGGGAACGTCGCCTGCGGAAATCTTGAGGGCAAGACCCTCTGCAATTGCGGTTTTACCTACGCCGGGCTCACCGATAAAGCAGGGATTGTTCTTTGTTCGTCTGCAAAGAATCTGGATTGCACGGTAGATTTCGTTTTCTCTGCCGATGATGCGGTCAATATTGCCTGCATTGGCTTTTGCGGTAAGGTCGGTGCAGAACTGGCTTAAATATTTGCGTTTCTTTTCTTCCTTTTCCTTGCCCTTTCTGCCGCCCCATTTTTTCTTTTTTTCTTCATTGGATTCGGTTGTTTCGGACGAAGATGTTTTCTCCTCATTGTTTGCACCGCTCATTGCAGCACCGAAATTCTGGAGAAACGGCATTGTTCCCGCACCGCCGGGCTCAAAGCCGCCGTCCTCACCGAACATTGCCTCAAACTGCTCGCTTACATCCTCAAGCTCGTCCTCCGAGATGCCCATGCTCTGCATAATCTGCTTGACGGGACCGATATTCATTTCCATGGCGCATTTGATACACAGACCTTCCTGTGTTGTTTTTTCGCCCTCAACCTTTGTTACAAAAAACATGGCAGGACGTTTTTTGCACCTTGCACATAAAACCTGTTTCATTGAAAATTATCCTTTTGATTTTGATTTTTATTTTGTTTTTCTCTCTTTAACCTGCTTGAAAACTCCGGGCAGATAGCTGCCGAATGCAACGATTGTCAAAACAACGCTGATGCCTACGAGAATAAGCATTACGGACGCAGGAAGGGTGAAAACATTGCCGAGAATGCCGATATCGGGTCCGAAAACCATGATAAGGCACATAATTGCATAGAATGCGAAGGTTGCAATCTTGCCGGGCATTTCAGCCGCACCGGGCTTGAGTCCGAGCATAATCATGATTGCACCGCCGACTACCATAACAGCCTCCTTGATAAGGAAAACAAGGAAAACCCAGCTGAATTTCTTAACGGTTTCATCGCTGCTGCCGCTGAAGGTCATGTAGAAAACAATTGCAATCGTAATCTGTGTAAGCTTGTCGGCAATGGGGTCAAGAAGCTTGCCGAGGGCACTTATCTGATTGAATTTGCGTGCGATTTTTCCGTCAAAGAAATCTGTAAGACCCGAAATCGCAAGCACGATGACCGCCCAAAGATAGTTTCCGTCGTTGAAAAGCACGGCAAAAACGGGGATGAGCAGAATTCTGATTACCGAAAGAAGATTGGGAATTGTAAGACAACCCGTGAAGTATTCCTTTAATAAAGCTTTCATAATTATTCTCCTTTATACCTTTGTGAATGAGTTTATAATTTCCCATGCTGTTTTGATTATCGCTGAATCCTCAACCGCAGCCGCAAAGGGTGTTTCGGGTGCAATTGATGATATTAACCAAAAAACAAGACCGATAATCAGAACTGCAATCAAGCCTTTTACGCCGCCGAGAATTGCACCGAGAAGCTTGTTGACGCTCTTAATCAGCGGAAGCTTGAAAATTCCGTTGATGAATGAAGCTGCAAAATTGAGAACGGCACTTCCGATTGCAAAAATGATAAAGAACGAAACAATCTTTATCGCCGGCACAATAAACGCTCCCTCAACTGCGGTGCAAATCTGCTCCGCCGCCTGAACAGAGGTTACGTTTGAGCCAAGGTCGGCTGTGATTTCCTTTGCCGAAAGTCCGATTGCCTCCGCAGCCCTTACTATGTAACCGGGAAGAGCGTTTGCAATTGCCGCCGCTCCGCTGCCTACGCTGTCGGAAATCGCGCGGGAAATCGACTCAACTATTCTGCCGTGAACAAAGCTTTCGTTTATCCAGTTTGCAACAGGCTCGGCATATTCCTTTGCGATGAAAAGAGCGATAACCGCTGCGGCAACCGAAAGAATCATCTTGACAAAGCCTTTTTTGCGTCCGTCGATTATGCAGCCCGCAAAAACAACAATCAGAATTATGTCAATAATGAAAGGTAAAATATCCATATGCAGTTACCTCCTTTAATGCTTAACAACCGTTGAGCCCTCAACGGAATAAACCGTGCCCGAGCAGATGAACATTTCGGAAACGGGATTGTCGGTCTGAAGCTGCTTTGTTTCTCTTCCGCTTGAGGAATAAACCGTTATGTCGCTGCCCGTTGCAACGGCAATTCTTCCGCCGCTTGCAACTATGCAGTCGGGAATTCCGTCAACGGAAAAGCTGCAGCTTTTCTTTCCGCTTGCGGAAAATCGGACAATTCCCGTTTTTGAGCCGCCGAATTCCTTGAAGCTGACAACGGTGTTTCCGTCATCGTCAATACATACCGCACAAAGACTGTCCTCGGAATAGACAAGCTCATCAACGGTTTCGCCTTTTTTATTGAGCACAACGGTTCTGTTGTCGCCGACGGCAATTATTTTTCCCGAGCTTGTGTATGCAACTCTCAAAAACAGAGTTCCGTCAAAGCGGATATCCGCATTCGGCTCGGCAGAGCCCGAATTGAAAACCAGAAGCCTTGTATATATCTCCGCATTCTCTGTTCCCACAGCAACTGCGGCTATGTTTTTGCCGTTACCCGAAAGCGAGATATCGGCAATACGCTCCTGCGAACAGTTCCATTGAAAAATCTTTTTGAATCGGCTGTTATAAACGCTTAAAATGCTTTGATAATCCTCGTTTGAATAAGAGGTTGCAAAGCTTCCGTTCTTTGCAAGCGCCGCCGCAACAACCGTTCCTTTCTCGGTGAAATCGCCGAGCTTTTCGGTTTTGCTCAAAAGCGTGATTTTGTTTGCGGAGTTACTGTAAATCAATGCTCTTGAATTTCTTGAAATAACCTTTGAATCCGCATATTCAAGCTGCGTGTCAAACATTTCGCCTGCCGACGAGCTCAAAACTCTGCATGAATCCTCATAAAGAACAAGAGGTCTGTTTCCGATTGCAAAGGATTTTCTGTAGTTGAAGGTATCAAGGCTGTAGGGATAGCCCTCTCCCCTTGCAAAAACGGTTTTTATCTCTCTTATGCCGTCTGTTATGTTTGAAACCGCAACGTTTCCGAGAAGTCTTGCACTCAAAAACAACGCTGCAATGACAACAAGAATAACAATCGGAATTCTGATTATTCTGAAAATCTTTTTGAGGGTTTCTTTATTTCTTATTTTTGACAAGCTGACAATCTTTTTTTCTGCCATTCAACACCCTCCTTTATTAATAATGTATCTTATTAAGGAAAAGACCTCTTGCGGGGGCTGTGTAGCCTGCGGCAGAGCGGTTCCTTGCCTCAATTATCTGTTCAATCGAATCTGCGGGGATTTTTCCTCTTGAAATGTCAATAAGAGTTCCCGCCATTATGCGTACCATGTTATAGAGAAATCCGTCCGCTTCAACACGGAAGATAACCGTGTCGCCCTCACGCTCAACGGCTGCATTCACAACCGTTCTTTCGGTATCCTCAACGCTGCTGCCCGCAGCACAGAAGGAATCGAAATGATGAGTTCCGATAAAAGCCTTTGCCTGTTCGGAAAGAAATTTTTCGTCAAGCGGATATTTATAATGCAGACTGTGGTTAAAAATAAACGGATTTTTATTCGGTGAGTTCCATATTTTATAAATGTATTCCTTTGATTTGCAGTCATACCTTGCATGAAAATCAAAGTCAACCTCTTTGCAGTCAAGAGCCGCAATGTCACGGGGCAGAATTGCATTGAGTCCGCCGACAAGCCTTTGACAGTCAATAGTGCTTTCCGTTCTCATGTTGCAGCAATACATATTTGCGTGAACGCCCGCATCCGTTCTTGAACAGCCCACGATATTGTCACGGTTTGAGCAGATTTTCTCGAGTGCATCCTGCAAGGTCTGCTGAACGGTTACGGCGTTTCCCTGAACCTGCCAGCCGTGATAATTCGTGCCGTCAAATGAAATTGTGAGAAGTAAATTTCGCATCATATCACCGCTTCAAAGAAAATGTTGAGAACAATTACCCCTGCCGTAAGGGCAACGCAAACGAAAAGTGCGGCAAAATCACGGCCTGCAAGCTTCATCTGCTTCATTCTTGTTCTGCCCTCACCGCCCGTATAGCAGCGGCAGGTCATCGCAAAGGCAAGCTCATAGGCACGTCGGAATGACGAAACCATGAGGGGAATAAAAATCGGGACAAGTGCCTTTGCACGCTGAATTATTCCGCCCGTTTCAAGGTCTGCACCTCTTGCTTTCTGTGCGTTCATTATTCTGTCAATTTCCTCAATCAGAGTGGGAATGAAACGCAGAGCAAGGGTCATCATCATTGCAAGGGTATGAACCTTGATTTTGAACACCTTAAGAGGTGAAAGAAGTCTTTCGATTGCATCGGTGAGCATTGTGGGGGTTGTTGTGTAGGTTAAAAGCGAGCTGATAACAACAAGGCACACAATTCTTATCATTGTGAAAATTGCGGTGTTGACGCCCTTTTCGGTGATTGAGATTTCCCACCACTCAAAATAGGTTTTTCCGCCTTGTGTATAGAAAATGTTGAGAATTGCGGTAAAAATCAGAATGATTACAATGGGCTTTAAGCTCTTGAGAATCATTTTCGGGGGAACTTTCGAAAGAGCCGCCGCGCCGACCGTTGCAAGAGCTATAAGTCCGAGTGAAAGAAAGCTTTTGCAAAGGAAAATAACAACGATGAGTGCGAAGGTCAGCACAAGCTTCATTCGGGGGTCGAGCCTGTGAAGCACGGATTTTCCGGGATAATACTGACCGATTGTGATTTCTCTTATCATTTCGCAGCCCCCTTTCCCATGAGGTTGCGGAGAATTTCTGCACCCTGCTCAACAGTATAAACGTTTGCGGGCACATCAATTCCTTTTGCACGGAGCTTTGCGAAAATCTCGGTGATTTCGGGCACATTGAGCCCCATTGAGCGAAGCTCGTCACCTCTTGAATAAACCTCGTCAACCGTGCCCTGCATTGCAACGGAGGATTTGTTCATAACAATAACCTTGTCCGCCATTTCGGCGATATCCTCCATGCTGTGGGAAACGATGATAACCGTGCTGCCCGTCTGTTTTCTGTATTCTTTAATGAGATTTATGAGAGCCTTTCTGCCTCGGGGGTCAAGACCTGCGGCGGGCTCGTCAAAAATGAGCACCTCGGGCTCCATTGACATAACGCCTGCGATTGCAACACGTCTTTTTTCACCGCCCGAAAGGTCGAAGGGCGATTTTTCCATGTGCTCGGGCTTAACGCCGACAAACGCAGCCGCACGGAAAACTCTTTCTTTGATTTCAGACTCGGAAAGCTTCATGTTTTTCGGTCCGAAGGCTATATCTTTGTAAACGGTTTCTTCAAAAAGCTGATATTCGGGATACTGGAAGCAGAGTCCTACTTTGAATCTTGACTGACGGAGCGTTTCCTTATCCTTGTGGATATCAACGCCGTCAACAAGGATTTTTCCGCTGTCAGGCTTTAAAAGACCGTTGAAATGCGAAATAAGAGTGCTCTTACCCGAGCCCGTGTGTCCGATAATTCCCACAAGCTCGCCTTTGTTTATCTGAAGATTGATGTTTTCTATCGCCGCTACCTGCTGAATTGTGCCCTTTGAATAATAGTGGGTCAGATTTACGGCTTCAATTGCGTAGCTCATACCGCACCTCCCAGCACCTTGGAAATCTCGCTGACGCATTCGTCAACATCAAGAATTCCCTCTTTTAATCCGAGCACATGGCAGAGCTCCGTTGACTGGGGCACGTCAAGACCGCAGGCACGAAGCTTTTCAACCTGTGAGAATACCTCACGGGGCTTGCCCTGCATAACGATTTTTCCGTCGTCCATAACAACAACTCTGTCCGCCTGCACGGCTTCATCCATGAAGTGGGTGATAAGCACAACGGTTATGCCCATTTCTTCGTTAAGACGCTTTACGGTCTGCATAACCTCATCCCTGCCCATGGGGTCGAGCATTGCGGTTGGCTCATCGAGCACAATGCACTCGGTCTGCATTGCGATAACGCCCGCAATGGCAACTCTCTGCTTCTGACCGCCCGAAAGCTTATGGGGCTCTCTGTGGCGAAAATCGTACATATTAACCGATTTGAGAGCATCGTCAACCCTTCTGCGGATTTCGGCAGGCTCAATTCCGAGATTTTCGGGGCCGAAAGCAACATCATCCTCAACGATTGTTGCAACAATCTGGTTGTCGGGATTCTGGAAAACCATGCCGACAATGCGGCGGATTTCGTCTGCCTTTTCTTCGGTATCGGCAACAATACCCTTGACCTCAACCGTACCTTCGGTGGGCTCATAAATGGCGTTGCAGAGCTTCGCAAGTGTGCTCTTGCCCGAGCCGTTATGACCGAGCACGGCAACAAATTCGCCTTTGTTTATTGTTAAGCTTACGTCCTTGACCGCAGGAATTTTCTCAACGGAATCCTCCTCCTCGGCTTCATAGACAAAGGTAACGTTTTTGAATTCAATAATTTTTTCGCTCATAATTTATTCCTAAAAAAAAATATATTTTACGGCAATTCTCTGCCGCATGACGAACAGAATTTATAGTCCTTTTCCGCTTTTTCGCCGCAATACGGGCAATATTTTGCCGCAGCTGCGGATTGCGGTCTGTTATCACGGTCGGTTCCGAATTTCTCATCCCACGGGTCGGGTTCTTCGCCTTCATCGGTGATATCGTATTGGGAATAACGGTTTTTATCCGTTGCATTTTTGAAATTGTAAACTGTATTTATAATGGCAATGACAATAAAAATCAAGCCAAACGGAATCATAAACCATGCTTCCATAACAATCGTCATAACAGTCCAGAACACTCCGAAAAGAGCAACCGCTATGCCGATTATTCCGCCCATGAACGACGGACCTCTGCCGGGTTTTATGCTTTTCATTTCTTAACTCCCCTTTCACGGTTTATCGAACCTGACGGTGCGACGACCCCTACAGAATGTTTCAATTCCGAATTCCGAATTACGCATTCCGAATTCCGAATTATTTTACACCCTTTCCCAGCCAAATTGCACTTGCACCGCAGGGAAGCACTCTGCCGGGCTTTGACGAAACGGGAATTCCGATTTCGTCGCTCTCGGTTGTGCCGCCGAATTCCTTCTGCACGGTTTCGCCGAGAATATATTCCATAACGCTGGGCGAAAGTCCCGTTGTGTAGGAATTAATCAGCACCATAAGCGAATCTTCGTAAAGAAGCTGTGAGCAAAGCTCAACAAAGCCGTAAACCTCGTTTTCAAGCTTCCATACTTCGCCGCCCGGACCTCTGCCGTATGAGGGCGGGTCCATGATAATGATATCGTATTTGTTTCCTCTGCGGATTTCACGCTGAACAAATTTGATGCAGTCGTCAACAAGCCAGCGTACGGGAGCATCGGTGAGCTTGCTTGCCGCCGCATTTTCCTTTGCCCACAAAGTCATTCCCTTTGAAGCGTCAACGTGAGCAACGCTTGCACCCGCATTGAGTGCCGCAACGGTTGCTCCGCCCGTATAGGCAAAAAGATTGAGCACCTTGACGGGTCTGCCCGCATTCTTTATTATGTCCGCAGTCATTTTCCAGTTAACCGCCTGCTCGGGGAAAAGTCCCGTATGCTTGAAGCCCATTGTTTTGATGTTGAATTTCAGCTCGTCAAAGCCAATCTGCCAAACATCGGGCATCTTTTTGCAAACTCTCCAGCTGCCGCCGCCCGTATTGGAGCGGTTATAGATGGCGTGGGGATTATACCAGAGCGGATTATCTTTGGGAGTTTTCCAGATAACCTGGGGATCGGGACGTACAAGAATAATATCGCCCCAGCGTTCAAGCCTCTCTCCGTCGGAGCAGTCGATAAGCTCATAATCAATCCAGCTGTCAGCCGTTCTCATAATTTACACATCCAATCTCTGTTGTCCCGGCATTGCTATTCCGAGATGGGCATAGCCTGCGGGGGTTACCATTCGTCCTCGTGGGGTGCGGCTCAAAAAGCCGACCTGCATAAGATAAGGCTCATAAACGTCTTCTATTGTCACGGCTTCTTCACCGACTGCCGCTGCAATGGTTTCAAGTCCCACGGGACCGCCGTTATAATTCTTAATCATCGTTTTAAGGATAAGTCTGTCGATTGAGTCAAGACCGAGGGCATCAATTTCCATTCTGTCAAGGGCAAGGGATGCCGCTTCTTTGCTGATTTCGCCGTCACACATAACCTGTGCAAAATCTCTTGCACGCTTGAGCAGGCGGTTTGCAATTCGGGGCGTACCTCTTGAACGTGAGGCGATTTCCATTGAGCCCTGCGGGTCGATGTCTATGTTAAGTATGCCCGCACTGCGGTTAACTATCTCTGAAAGCTGCTCGGGAGAATAGAGCTCGAGGCGGAGAACAACTCCGAAACGGTCACGAAGCGGTGCACTCAACTGACCTGCTCTTGTTGTTGCACCGACAAGGGTGAAACGGTGAAGGTCAAGGCGGATTGAACGTGCGGAAGGTCCTTTGCCGATGATGATATCGAGCACGTTATCCTCCATTGCGGGATAGAGCACTTCCTCAACCGCTCTTGAAAGGCGGTGGATTTCATCGATAAAAAGTACATCGCCGTCATTGAGATTTGTCAGAAGAGCCGCCAAATCACCGGGCTTTTCGATTGCGGGACCGCTTGTTACACGGAAATTAACTCCCATTTCGTTTGCGATGATGCCTGCAAGGGTTGTTTTACCCAGACCCGGAGGTCCGTAGAGCAAAACATGGTCAAGGGGCTCACCCCTCTGACGTGCGGCTTCAATATAGATTGAAAGATTTTCCTTGACCTTGTCCTGACCGATATATTCGCCAAGGGTTTTGGGTCGGAGGGAAAATTCTATGTCATTGTCTGCCTCGGAGGAAAATTCGGGGGCTACAATTCTGTTTTCAAAATCGAAATCCATGATGTTCCTCCTTCATTAAAAGTTCTTTGCAAGCTGTTTGAGCGCCTGCTTAATCATTCCTTCGGTTGAAAGGTTGCCGTCAAGTCTGCCAACGGCAATGCTTGCCTCGGATTTGCTGTAGCCGAGCATAACAAGGGCGTTGACCGCATCCTCGCCCGCATAGCTGACGGTTGCCTTCTGTGCGGCGGCGATATTGCCCATCTGTTCGGAGGTTGTTGCAAAAATATCAAGCTTGCCTTTGAGCTCAAGCACAATTCTCTGTGCGATTTTCGGACCTACGCCCTGTGCGGCGGTGATTGCCTTGACATCTCCGCCCGCAATACTGACTGCAAGCATATCGGGGGTGAGCTGTGAAAGAATTGCAAGACCCGCCTTGGGACCTACGCCCGAAACGCCTGTCAGCATCTTGAAGCAGTCAAGCTCGTTTTTATCCGCAAAGCCGAAAAGGTCAAGGGCATCCTCACGCACGTTGAGGTGGGTGAAAAGGGTCTGCGTCTGACCGATATCGGCACATTTTTTCAAGGTGTTGAGGGTTGTGTAAAGACGGAATGCAACTCCGCCGCAGTCAAGGGCAACGCTGCTTTCGTCTGTATAAACAATTTTACCTGTCAAGCTGTAAAACATAATTTAAGCTCCTTTTTTCGGGTAAGGGCAGAGCCCTTCCTTAACTCGCCGAAGGCGAATATCACTTTCGGCAACGCCGAAAATATCACACAACAAAGTTGTATATCACATTCCGCAAGGAATATATCACCGTGAGCGAAGCGAACCAATAAGTGACCCCGCACTGTGGCAATGGCAGATTGCCATTGCGAGGGCGTCGGCGGCATCGTCGGGTCGGGGAATTTTTTCAAGATTCAGCATAATTCTTGTCATTTCCTGAACCTGTTTTTTCTCCGCCCTGCCGTAGCCGACCACGCTCTGCTTCACCTGAAGGGGTGTGTATTCAAAAATGGGCATCTTCGCCTGCTGCGCCGCAAGCACAAGCACTCCCCTTGCCTGGGCAACGTCGATTGCCGTTTTCTGGTTTGTGTTGAAAAACAGCTTTTCAATCGCCATCGCTTCGGGGTGGTAGCGGTCAATGAGCATACACGCACAGTTATAAATTCTCTCGAGCCTTTCGTTGAACGGGGTGTGTGCTTCGGTTGTTATCGCACCGAAATCAAGCATTCTGAATCGGTTTTTATGATACTCAACCACTCCGTAGCCCACTATGGCATAACCGGGGTCAATTCCCAAAACTATCATTTCTTGTTTGACTCTCTTTCACGGACTATCATTCTTGTGGGAGTTCCCTCAAGACCGAAAACCTCTCTTATCTGGTTGTCGAGATAACGCTGATAGCTGTAATGGAACAGCTCCGCATTGTTGACAAAGCAGACGAATGTCGGCGGTCTTGTTGAGGGCTGGGTCATATAGTAAATCTTAAGACGCTTGCCCTTGTCCGAAGGGGGCTGAACCCTTGCGGTTGCATCGGCAAGAACATCGTTGAGCTTGCCCGTTGAAATACGCATTGCGTTCTGGGTATCAACGAATTTTATAAGTTCAAACAGACGGTCAAGTCTGACTTTTTCTTTTGCCGAAATAAAAATGATGGGTGCATAGGACATGAATGAGAAATCCTTCATGAGCTGCTTTCTCATGCTGTCCATGGTCTTGCCGTCTTTTTCAACGGCATCCCATTTGTTGACGGCAATAATGCAAGCCTTGCCCATTTCGTGAGCAATGCCCGCAACCTTGGAATCCTGCTCGGTGAAGCCTTCGGTTGCATCAATCATGATAACGCAGACCTGTGCTCTTTCAACCGCCATTCTTGCACGGATTACGGAATATTTTTCTATCTGGTCATAAACACGGCTCTTGCGGCGAAGTCCCGCAGTGTCGATAAACACAAACTTGCCGTGTTCGTTTTCAACAATTGAATCCGTTGCGTCACGGGTTGTGCCGGCAATGTTTGAAACAATCATTCTGTCCTCACCGAGAACGGCGTTTACAAGCGACGATTTGCCTACATTGGGCTTACCGATAACGGCAACCTTGATTGCATCCTCTTCATCCTCGCCCTCTTTTTCTTCGGGAAGGAATTTGAGCACCTCGTCAAGCAAATCGCCCGTTCCCATGCCGTGAACGGATGAAACTGCAACGGGATCGCCCAGACCGAGGTTATAGAACTCATAGAAATCTGCGGGAAGCTCACCCGGAGTGTCGCATTTGTTAACGCAGAGAACAACGGGCTTTCCGCTTTTCTGGAGCATTGCGGCAACCTCGCTGTCCGTTGCAACAACGCCCGAACGGATATCCGTTACAAGGATAATAACGTCTGCGCTGTCGATTGCAAGCTCCGCCTGATTTCTCATCTGTTTGAGAATGATATCGTCTGAATAAGGCTCGATACCGCCCGTATCAACGAGCATGAATTTTCTGTTGAGCCATTCGCATTCACCGTAAATTCTGTCACGGGTAACGCCCGGAGTGTCGTCAACAATTGAAAGGCGTTCGCCGATAAGTTTATTGAAAAGTGTCGATTTTCCCACGTTGGGTCTGCCGACAATAGCAACAACATTTCCTGCCATTTATATACCTCCTGTCAATGCACGGAGCAAATCTTCGCCGCCCGTGCCGTTTTGGGTTACTTTTACATTCAGCTTTTCCGAAAGCTCATCAACCGTCATATCGTCAAGGAACATATCGCCCTCGCTTCTTAAGCAGTTGGGCGGAATTATAAGCTCCTCACCGAGATCCGTATTTTTGAGTGCGGAAACTATATCGGCTCCGCAGATAAGCCCCGAAACGGTTATCATGCTGCCGAGAAGCTTGTTTTTGACTTCAACAACATTAACCGATAAGCCTTTGATTTTATTTTCAGCCTTTTTTGCAAGCTCCGAAATCAGCGGATAAGCCGCAACGCCCGTAACAACGGTTACCCTGCGGTCAACTGCTCTTTCTTCGCATTCTTCAAGAGCCTGTTTGAATTCCGTTTTGAGAAGTGTCCACATTCCCACGCCGTTATCAAGCTGCGGATAGCCGTTATAATAATCCTCATCGGGCATGGGTCTGTTTGCCTTGATATAGAATTCATCCGCCGCATAGGCAATAACCGTTCCGTTTTCCTTTTTGAATTTTTCATTGAAACGGTCAATCGTGTCGATAACCTCGCCTGCGGTCTGTTCGTTATACGGTTTCAGCTCATAAAGACCCTCTCTGTGGTCGGAAAGTCCCACGGGCACAGCCGCTATGCTCTGCACGGCAGGGTAAAGCTTTGAAAGCTCGTTGAGGCTGAATTCAAGCTCTTTTCCGTCATTGATTCCGGGACAAAGCACAAGCTGGGTGTTGAGAATGATTCCCGCATCCGCAAAGGCTTTAAGACGGTTCAGAGCATCTCCTGCCTTCGGGTTTGCCATCATCTTGACTCGCAGCCCGGGATTCATTGTGTGAACGGAAACATTGACGGGGCTGATGTGCATTTTGATTATACGCTGAACCTCATCATCGGTGAGATTGGTCAGCGTTATATAGTTGCCGAAAAGGAACGAAAGCCTTGAATCGTCATCCTTGAAATAAAGGCTTTTACGCAGCCCCTTCGGAAGCTGGTCGATAAAACAGAAGATGCACTTGTTTTTGCAGCTTCTTTGTTTGTCCATTAGGTATGTTTCAAATTCGAGCCCGATATCCTCAAACTCGTCCTTGCGTATCATGGCAAGCTTCGATTTCCCGTCAGCCGTTTTCAGCGAAAGCAAAAGCTTTGTGTCGTTGATGTAAAATCTGTAATCAAGAACATCGTTGATTTCGTTGCCGTTGATTGAAATCAGAACATCGTCTTTTTCAATTTTCTTTTTTGCGGCAATACTGTTTTTTTCAATTCCGCTGATTTTAACTGCCATAATTTCACCTGCCTGTACTGACGTAAATGATATGTGCTTTGCACATGATGAATGATATACTCCGTCGGAGTATGATGTGTTGCCTCGCAACATTAAGGACAGGCTCCGCCTATGACCGATTTTGTCTGCCCGAAATGCGAAACGCATTCTTCCATTTTAGTATTCATAACATTATAGCACATTAATTTAAAAATTAATAGTAAAATATTTGTAAATTTTAAAAGAGAAAACTGTAAAAATAAACAAAATCTATTGTAAAATCTATTTATTTGGGATATAATCTATGATGTAGTGATATGCTCAAAATTAAACAAAGGATACAGGAAAAGAAAATGTTTGTAGATATTGCGAAAATAAAAATTAAAGCGGGCAACGGCGGCAACGGTGCCGTAAGCTTCCGCAGAGAAAAATATGTTGCCGCAGGCGGACCCGACGGCGGTGACGGCGGTAAGGGCGGAAACATTGTTTTTCAAGTTGACGATAACCTTGCAACCCTTGCAGACTTCCGCTATAAACGTAAATACACCGCTCCCAACGGCGAAAACGGCTCGGGCGGCCGAAAAAACGGCAGAGGCGGTCAGGATCTGATAATCAAAGTTCCCAGAGGAACAATTATCAGAGAGGTTGAAAGCGGTGCAGTTATGGCGGATATGTCCGACAGCGAGCCCTTCATTGCCGCAAAAGGCGGCAGAGGCGGCTGGGGTAACCCCCACTTTGCAACCCCCACAAGACAGGTTCCCCGCTTTGCAAAAAACGGCACTCCCGGCGAAGAATGGGAGGTAAGCCTTGAGCTTAAGCTCCTTGCAGACGTTGGTCTGCTCGGCTTCCCCAACGTTGGTAAATCAACGCTTGTTTCCGTTGTAAGCCAGGCAAAGCCCATCATTGCAAACTATCATTTCACAACAATTACTCCCGTTCTGGGCGTTGTTTCTCTCGGCGAGGGAAGCTCGTTTGTTATGGCGGATATCCCCGGTCTTATCGAGGGTGCGGGTGACGGAGTCGGTCTGGGTCACGAATTTCTCCGCCATGTTGACAGATGCCGTCTGCTTGTTCACATTGTTGATGCTGCAGGCAGCGAGGGCAGAGACCCCATCGAGGACTTTGAAATCATCAATAAAGAGCTCGAAAAATTCGACCCCGAGCTTGCAAAGCGTCCGCAGATTGTCTGTGCAAACAAAATCGACCTTGCAAGCGATGAACAGCTTGAAAAGCTTGAAAAATATTTCACAGAAAAGGGCTATGAATATCACACCATGTGTGCCCCCATTCTTGAGGGCACAAGCGAGCTCATAAGTGCCGTATGGAACAAGCTTCAGACCCTTCCGCCCATCAAAAAATACGAAACCGAATCTATTCCCGTTGAGATGTTTGAAAAGCAGAGCGACAAGGGCTTCACAATCCGTGTTGAGGATGATATTTATTTTGTTGAAGCTCCGTGGCTTCTCAAAATTCTTCAGCGTACCGACCTTGACGACTATGAATCCCTCCAGTATTTCCAGAGAATTCTCATTTCAAGCGGCATAATCGATGCCCTGCGTGAAAGAGGAATCAACGAGGGTGACACCGTTTCGATTTACGACCTTGAATTTGACTTTGTTAACTGATTAGAGGTAATTTATTTGAATTTACTCATTGAAAAGCCTGCCGACGTTTCGGCACTCAGCCCCCTGACACTTGCATTTGTGGGCGATACGGTTTTTGATTTGCTCACAAGGGCAGAGCTTGTTACCGAAGCAAACCGTCCCGTCAACGACCTTCACAAAGCCTCAAGCAAAAGGGTTTGTGCCGCCGCACAGGCAGAAAGCATAAGAAAAATTCTTCCGATTCTTACCGAGGACGAAACCGCCGTTTTCAAGAGAGGCAGAAACGCTCACACGGGCGGAATTCCGAAAAACGCATCAAGTGCCGATTATCACTACGCTACGGGACTTGAGAGCCTTTTCGGCTGGCTTTATCTTAAAGGCGAAATCGGCAGAATCAACGAGCTTTACGGCGAAATCCGCCGTGAGGATTAATCGGGAGGGTGTTTATGAAAAAAGAAACAGTTCTCAATACTCTCAAAAACAACGGAATGTGGATAATCGGCTGCATTCTCTATTCAATCGGCGTCAACAGCTTTGCCGTGCCCAATGACATCGCACAAAGCGGAATAACGGGCGTTTCGGTTATTTTCTATCACCTTTTTGAAACTCCCGTGGGAACAATCAACCTCATTCTCAACATTCCCCTGCTTATTCTCATGTGGATTTTCCTCGGCAAAAAGCTCGTTGCACGCACGCTCTGGGTAACCGTGCTTCTCTCAACCGCAATTGACGTTATTGCAATGTTTGACCTCGAATACACGGGCAATCCCCTGCTTGCATCGCTCTATTGCGGACTGTGTCAGGGCGCGGGACTCGGACTGATAATGATTACGGGAGCAACAAGCGGCGGCACGGATATCGTTGCACGTCTTGTTCACAAAAAGTTCCCCCACATAACCGTCGGAACGGTTGTTATGCTTGCAGATGCGGTTGTTGTTGCGGCGGGAATGCTTGTTTTCCGCAGCATCGAAAGCGGTCTTTATGCAATCATCGTCATCTATGTCAGCACAAAGGTTATCGACTCGATGATTTACGGCATCGGCAACGGCAAGATGCTTATGATTGTTACCGAAAAGGGTGACGAGGTTTCAAAGGCAATTGTCAGCTCATCGCCAAGAGGAGTTTCAATTCTTCCCGCCGTCGGTGCATATACGGGTGAAAACAAAAATGTTCTGCTCTGCGTTGCAAGAAAGCACGAAATTTCGGGCATTATCAAAACCGTTGAATCCGTTGATGACAAAACGTTTATCATAGTCAGCGAAGCCAATGAAATTCTCGGCAAGGGCTTCAGGAAATCAATATAAAGGAGTTATAAATTATGAAAAAAATTGTTTGCATTTTGCTCGCCGCAATGCTTCTTCTTCTCTCCGCCTGCTCGGGCGGCGGCTTCAAGCCCGCAGTTTACCGCATGAACGATTCATATCCCCGAATTTCATTGAAGGAAGACGGAAGCTTCGTTTTTGTTCACGGTGCATCGGCATCACGCATGACACTCGGCACATATACCGTTGAGGAAAACGAAGGAAACACCGCACTCAAGCTTGAATGCGAGGACGGCGAAACCGTTTATTATTTTGACGTTACCGAGGATTCAATTGTTTTCGACGGTGAAAATTCAACTCCCATTTTCAGAGAATTCGAGGATGAATCCGAAATCACCGACGGCACGGAATTTGACCTTTGGAGAGAATACAAATAATTTCTTGACAACATTATTCCGTTGATATATAATATTTCAGTTAAATAACCATAAAGAGAGGTTTTTCAGATGTCAGGCCATTCAAAATGGAGTACAATCAAACGCAAAAAAGAAAAAACAGATAATCAGCGTGCAAAGATTTTCACAAAAATCGGCAGAGAAATCGCTGTAGTTGTCCGTGAGGGCGGCCCCGACCCCGCTTCAAACTCAAAGCTTAAGGACGTTATCGCAAAGGCAAAGGCAAACAACGTTCCCAACGATAACATCGAGAGAATCATCAAAAAGGCTGCAGGCGAAACAGGCGGTGCAGACTACGAAGAAATCATGTATGAGGGCTACGGTCCCTCGGGTGTTGCAGTTATTGTTGAAGCTCTTACAGATAACCGCAACAGAACTGCAGGCGATGTTCGTCACTATTTCGACAAATACGGCGGAAACATGGGTCAGAGCGGCTGCGTTTCCTTCATGTTCTCAAAGCAGGGCGTTCTTGTTGTTGAGGCAGAGGGCGTTGACGAGGATAAGCTCATGGAGGATGCACTTGAAGCAGGCGCAACCGATTTCATAACCGATGATGAAGGCGTTTTCGAAATCAGAACAGAGCCCAACGACTGCGGTGCGGTCAGAGAAGACCTTGAGGCAAAGGGCTACGCTTTTGTTTCCGCAGAGGTTGAATATGTTCCCTCAACATACACAGCGCTCACAAATCCCGACGACATCAAGAACATGGCAAAGATGCTTGAAATGTTTGACGATAACGACGATATCCAGGCTGTATGGCACAACTGGGAAAACGCTGACGACGCAGAATAAAATCGGTTTAAAAACAGCAAAAGGAGCTGTAAAAAAACAACCTAAAAAAATCCGAGATTCGTGAAGAAGCGAGTCTCGGATGATTTTTTTATGTTGATAACTTGTTGAAAACAATTTTTGGTCAATTTTAGATAACCATAAACTGACCGACGAATA
>JAFUNA010000003.1 GCA_017473165.1 Clostridia bacterium
CTATGAGGTTGATAGGTTGCATGTGTAAGCGTGGTGACACGTTCAGCTTGGCAATACTAATAGGTCGAGGGCTTGACCATATTTAATCTCTGGTTTCATTACTTTTCCTATCCCACCTTTGTTCAGTTTTCAGGGTGTATTGATTACACTGAAATTAACCGTCTCAATAGAGGCGGTTTTTTGTTTTTGATTTTTATATAGTAAAACCTCCGATTTCTCGGAGGTTTATTTTATATTCAGCTGTTCAAAAGTTTTTCTGCTGCAAAAATAAGCTCCTCTTCCGAAGGCTCCCATCCGAATCCTATGTCAACAATTCTTTTATCATTGCAGAATGAATAAAAGTTTGTCGGTTTATTGTTTTTATAAAATCTGTAGCTTTCAAAATTATCCGAATTTAAATCAATTCTTTTATCAGAATATCCATAGTGGTTATATATTATTTCGTTTTTACATCTTTCAAGAAGTGGTGTAAACCGCACATCAATTATCTTATAACTGATACCCAAATCATCATTAGGTTCAATGTTGTAAATCGTCCATTCGATTTCTTTAATGAGAATGGCTTCATCAATTGATTTTTCACGGGATATTGTTTTGTTGCTGGTATCGTGAAAATCTGAAATATCAAGCGGTGCACCTTTATCGTGATAAACTTTATGTGCTTCAGGTCCGTCATCGGTTTCAACTATTATTTTGTCATAAGGTTTAGGAATCAGAAGATATGCACCTATTCCCGATGCAATATATGCAACAACCATAAGAAATGTAACAAAATTTTTCAGTCTTCGTTTTTTGTTTGATTTATATTCTGATTTGCTTATTTCAATTTTGGTAATATCGATGAGTTTATAAACTGTAAATCCTAATGCAATCAGACCGAGGGTAAACAAAAGATATCTTAATCTCATGTCTATAAAAATAAATAGCAAAGTAATTATAATATATATGGGAGCCCAGGATAAAGCTTCAATTTTTATCAGTCTTTTTGTTTCTGTGAATTCGCCGTCATAGGCGGCTGATTTTGCTTTTTTATACCATATACAATAACTGATGATGTTGTAAACAGAAAACACGAGAAGTATAGGAATATACCAAAATATAGTGTCATCATTAATTAATATATCTATAGGCTTTTTCCACGCTTCATATCCCAGCATTGACAAAACAAAAACGCAGACTGCAATAAGTAACGAATAACCTTCTATAATTTCGCTTTTAGCAAACTTATGTATACACTCAATCTGAATTTCTGCATCGGTTTCAATTGGGGGTGTGTATTCGTTTTCGGTGCAGAAAACGTGCATTCTGCCTGAATTCACAACGTAATTCCAACCGCCCGAGGTGCACATATCAATAAAATTCTGTCGGTCTGCAGAAACAACTATGCCCTCATTCACGTCTTTCGGGTAATATACAACGGAGAATTTTAATTTTTGCGGCTCAATTTTTTTGTATCGCCAGAAGGTTGAACCGATTATTTCAATCATCCAGCCCTTTGATGCCATTTTTTCAAGATGTTTTTCTATGTTTGTGTGGTCATAGAGTGAAAAGAATTCAATCCGTCGCTTGATATTTTCCATTCTTATTTCTCCTCTCCGAATATTTTTTTATAATCATCAGCTTGTTTCTGTATGCGATTATATTCGTTTTTAAGTATATCTTTGCCTTTATCGGTCAGAATATAGCTTCTGCGGCGACCCTCTACTTTGGTTTCTGTAATAATTTCCTCATAAACGAATTGCTCAAGGAGATTATAGAGAGTGCCCGGTCCGAGGATAATTCTTCCGTTTGTTATTTGTCTGACTTTTTCCATGATATCCGTTCCGCAGCATTCATATTTTAAACACAGCAGAATATAAAACATCTGCTCGGTAAGAGTTTGAAATTTTGTTCTGGGCATCCGTTCACCTCCGAATATCGAATATCGATAATTACAGTTTCATATTAACATCGAATATCGATATTGTCAAGTAAAAATATAAAACCGTCAGCTCGCTGTGAGCTGACGGTTGAATTTTGCTTATTTCCAAATAACCCAGAGAAGGAGGTAGCCTGTGATTACCGCTGCAAGGGTGAAGGGCACGCCGTATTTCATGAAGGTTGTTGACTTAACCTCATAGCCTTCCTTGCGGAGAATGCCGATGCCCGTGATGTTTGCACTTGCACCGATGGGTGTAAGATTTCCGCCAAGGGTCGCACCGCAGAGCAGCCCGTAATAGAGAAGCTTGGGCTCAATTCCGAGATCCATTGCAATAACAGGAACAACGGAAAGCATTGTTGCGGTATAGGGAATGTTGTCGATAAATGCGGAAAGAATTACTGACATCCATACGATGATTGTGAAAACTATGAACGGTGAGCCCGAACCGAGGCTTGCGATTGCGCCGCCGATAACATCGATAACGCCTGCGCTCTTAACGCCGCCGATAACAACGAAAAGTCCCGTGAGAAGCACGATTGTGTAGTAGTCGATTTCCTTGAAAGCATTTTTGACGATTTCGGTGTTCTTTTTAATGAGAAGCTCACAAATGATGCCTACAAGGAAGAACGCAATGCAGATTATGCCGTTTGTGATATCAGGCTTGTAGAACTGACCTTCTGCCGCTCCGTCTTTGTAAGGAATGAACGAAACTGCAATAAGAGCAACAACCGTTCCGACAAGAAGGAAGGTGGGAAACTTGTCCTCAACCTTTGTGCGGCTGTTGAAGCTGATTTTTGTGTTTTCTTTGCGGAACATAAAGAGAATAATAAGAGCACTGACAAGTGCACCCGCTTCAACAATCCAGAACATACCGGGCTTGCCTTCGTCAACAAAGAAATCCGAAAAGTCAAGGTTTACGGACTTTGCAAGAAGGATTGACGTTGTGTCGCCGACAAGAGTGGCAGCACCCTGCAGGTTTGAGGAAACCGCAATGCAGATGATTGAGGGAACGGGGGAAACATCAAGCTTTTTGCAGAATGCGAGGGCAACGGGTGCAATCATGAGAACGGTTGCAACGTTGTCAACAAAGGCGGAAACGATGCCTGCGAAAAGTGACATTGCAACAACTGCCCATTTCATGTTAGGCATTTTTGAAATCAGAATGTCGGACATAAGCTGTGGCATTTTTGACTCGATGAAGAGGTAAACCGTGCCCATTGTGCCCGCAATCATCATGATTACGTTCCAGTCAATTTCGGAAAGAGCCTGTGAAAGACCGTATGAATAAGTGCCGCCGTCGAGGGCGAAAAAGCCTTCGCCGAAAAGATTGGGGCTTGCAACGGAGATTATTCCGAGAGCGATGAAAATAATTGCCGAAGCAACGGTAACGTGAGGTCTGATTTTCTGAAATGCCAGCATAAGAACATAAGTTACGGCAAAGATAACCAGAGCGGTGATGGTGATAGGACTCATATCTTTTCTCCTGTGTTTTATTTGGTGCTGTCTGAATAAAAAAACAGAATCCGCAGGAATTACGGATTCTGTCTGAATTCGGATAGGACACAGGGCAAAGCTTACCCTATGTTAAATCAAAATTACAGTTCATAACAAATAGAACATCAAATGCTCTATGACAGACTCCACCACTTATTCTGAACTGCGTGCATAATTATACATCAATAATGCAGTAATGTCAACATAATTTGTTGAAATGTTACAAATTGATATATTTTATCGATTGTTAAAATGCTTCAACTGCGGCTTTTTCTGCTGCAAGACCCTTCTTGTAGTTTTCAAGGAATGCCTTGAAGCCTGCAATATCATCTGCATCGGGAGCAATTTCGGTTGATTCCTGACCTGCAAAAACCTTGTTTTCAAGGTATGCGTCAAGGCTTTCGCCGTCAGCCTTGCTTACCATGTATTCGGCAAGGATTGCAACGCCCCAGGGACCGCCTTCGCCTGCGGTTTTCATAACGGAAACGGGAGCTTCGAGAGCTGCACCCATAATCTTCTGACCTGCAACGGGAGCTTTGAAATATCCGCCGTGACCGAGAATTCTGTCAATCTTAACATCTTCGTCAGCAAGGATTTCCATGCCAAGGCTTAAGGTTGCGGCAGCGGAGCAAAGCTGAACTCTTGCAAAGTTTTCAAGGTTGAACTTGCTGTCGGGTCCTCTGAAGAAGAGGGGCTTACCGCTGTCAAGACCTGTGATAACCTCGCCCGAAAGGTAGTTATAGGCAACAAGACCGCCGCAGTCCTTGTCGCCGTTAAGAGCAACCTCAAACATCTTATCGAGCACCTTGTAGATGCTGACATCCATGCCCATAGCCTTGCAGAACGAGGTGAGAAGTCCTGCCCATGCGTCAATTTCGCCCGAGCAGTTGTTGCAATGCACCATTGCAACGGGTTTGCCTGCGGGAGTTGTTACCATATCAATTTCGGGATAGAGCTTTGAAAGTGCCTTTTCAAGAACAACCATAAGGAAAATGGATGTGCCTGCAGAAACGTTACCTGTTCTGACTGCAACGGAATTTGTTGCAACCATTCCCGTGCCTGCATCGCCTTCGGGAGGGCAGAGGGGGATACCGGGCTTGAATTCGCCTGTGGGGTCAAGAAGAAGTGCACCTTCTTCGGTGAGAGTACCTGCATTTTCGCCCGCAACAAGAACCTTGGGAAGAATTCCTTCGATGTTCCAGGGGAAATTCTTGTCTGCAATTTTTTCGTCAAACTGACGGAGCATTTTCTTGTCGTAATCGTTTGTTTCGCTGTCGATGGGGAACATTCCCGAAGCTTCGCCGACACCGATAACCTTGTTGCCTGTCAGCTTCCAATGAACATAAGCTGCAAGGGTTGCAATAAAATCAACATCTTTAACGTGCTCCTCGCCGTTGAGAATTGCCTGATAGATGTGAGCGATGCTCCAGCGCTGGGGGATATTGAAATCAAAGAGTGCGGAAAGCTCTTCCGCAGCCTTTGTGGTGATTGTGTTTCTCCATGTTCTGAACGGTGCAAGCTGATTGCCGTTTTTGTCAAAAGCAAGGTAGCCGTGCATCATGCCGCTGATGCCGAGTGCACCGACAGTTGTGAGCTTTGCGGAGTACTTTTTTTCAACATCAGCCTTAAGCTTTGCAAAAGCACCCTGAAGACCTGTCCATACCTGCTCAAGAGGATAAGTCCAGACGCCGTTGTCATAGGTGTTTTCCCAGTCATAGCTGCCCGATGCAAGGGGCTCATGGTTTTTGCCGATAAGAACGGCTTTGATTCTTGTTGAGCCGAATTCGATGCCCAGAGCGGTCTGTGCGGATTCGATTGCGAGTTTTATATTTTCCATAGTAAAAACCTCCGTTTGAAGCCAAATTTACACACTACTATAATAACAAAACCGACCTCTGCCGTCAAGAAAAAATATAAATTAAACAAAAACGGTATAAAATGTTGCAATTATTTATTCATTTTGATATAATAACTTTTATATAAAGCTAAAGGAGGAAGACCATGAATTTGGCCGAAACAGTCAGAGAGGGATATTCCAAGGTTAAAACATATTGGAAAACGCCTCCTCTCGGAAAGTACATGAGTTTTAAAGAAATCGCATCCCTTGCAGGCGGCGGAATAGGTGTAAAGTTTATCATCACCTGTATTTCTGCTGTATTGCTCTCTGCAACAAACGTTTTTGTAGGTAACACAATCGGCATTGAGCCGATGAATATGTATTTCATATATATTCTTGCCGTTATCATAAGCTTCCCGCTGACGATGTTCAGGGCATACATAATCGACAATGCCCGTAACAGAAAGGGAAAATACAGACCCTATATTTTATCCATGGGTATTCCCACGATAATTCTTGCCATAGGCTATTTCTGGATGCCTTATGAAAAAATGGGCAGCCAGATGATGAAATGTGCCGTTGTTCTTTTTTTCAACATCGGCTTCCAGTTCTTCTATAATTTCCTTTATGATGCCTATGATAATTATATTGTTGTTCTTTCTCCCAACACGCAGGAACGTTCCAACGTTTCTTCAATCAAATCCGTAACAGATTCGCTTGCTCCGTCAATAACGCAGATAATCATACCTTTGCTTGCATCAGCCATTATCGGAACAAATAACCTTAACGATATCCGACTTTACAGATATATATGGCCTCCCATTCTTATTGTCGGATTCTTTTTGAGTGTTATCGTTTATGTAAACACCGAAGAAAAGATTGTTCAGGCGAAAACCCACGTTGTTCAGATTAAGTTTATTGATGCCCTGCGTGCGGTTGCAAAGAACAAGTATTTCTGGGTTATCTCGCTTGCAGGCTGGCTCGGATTCCTTGAAGGCTCATGTCTTAACATTCTGAACTGGCTCTATTCCTATCAGCACGCCTGCACAGCTGCACAGTATTCGCTTATATATGCCATTTACGGCAACGCATCGTTCTGGGGTATGCTTCTTGCTCCGTTTTCAATCAAGAAATTCGGCAAAAGAAATACTCTTATTTTCACCAATTTCCTCAATATAGTATTCATTGCGGCAATCTATCCCGTTGTAAAGTATGCGGATATGAGCATAATGATCTGGCTTGTAATGATTTGCCTTTGGTTCAATGCCCTTGTAGGCTCGTTTGCACATATCCTTACTCCGAGCCTTAACGGCGACATCCGTGACTATCAGCAGTATATCACAGGCGAAAGAATCGACGGTATGTTTGCGGCTGTAGGTCTTATCGGCAGCGTTGTAACAATGGCAACAAGCTCTGTTCTTCCCGCAATCTATGAAAAAATCGGCTTCAACGAAACAAAGCTTGCCGAGCTTCTTCCGCTTATTGTTGCACAGGAAGGCGAGCTCATTGACCCCACAAACGTTTATAACGTTCTCTATCACAAGGAAACCTTCATAAGCATTTTCGGCGTTCTGATAGCAGTTTCAATCCTCGGTGCGGCAATGAACGTTATTCCCTACTTCTTCTATGACCTTACAGAAATCAAGCAGCAGGGTATGATTAAGGTTCTTCAGATAAGAGCCCTCTTTGAGGATTACGGCAACGGCGTTCTCAAGGATAAAGACCTTGTTGAAGCAATCGAGTCAATCAGAGAAGCCAATGACCTTGCAGACGCAGAGCCTCTGAATCTCAAGGAAATAAAGGCACAAAAGAAAAATGCCTCGGGCAAGGATGAAAAGAAGGCTGCCAAAAAGGCATATAAAGATGCGGTTGAATTTAACAAGAAAATTGAAATTTCAAAATTCATTCTTGATGAAATGGACCGCTTCAATACAACTCACGGCAGAATTCAGCTTGAAGATGCCCGCAAAACGGCAAATGCAGGCTATGATGTGATTTATAATTATGACAAATCCGAGCTCGCAATCGCAAGGGCTCTTCCTTCATCAACAGAAGAAGAAAAGGCTTACAGAAAAGAATCAATTTCAACTGCAAAGGATTTCATTGATGCAAAGAAGGCTGCCGCGAAGTATTATTCAAACAACATAACAGAATTTGATGTTTCCGTTTTCGAAAAGCTCTTCGGAAAAGAAGATGAGCTTGACGCACTTCTCAAGGATACATATCAGAAGCTTTATAAAGCAAGAGATGAAAAGGATAAGGAAAAAATCTCTCTTTACAGCTTTGAAATCAAGAAAATCAAGGGTCAGCAGAAGGCACTCGAAAAAGAAATCAAAAAAGCAACCAACGATAACTCTGTTTATAACCGTGCTGCAAAGCCCATTATCAAGGCTAAAAAGCTTGTTACACAGAGCGAAAACTATGCAAGATTTGACGAAATCGCCGCAATGTATGACGAAGCAAAAGCCCGTCACGAGCAGGCAATGGCAAAGGCTGCCGCAGAGGCTGCCCGTGTAGCTGCCGAGGAAAAGGCATACGGCGAAAAGCTCAGAGCAGAAAAAGCTGCAAAGAGAGCTGCAAAAAAAAATAAATAATTCAAGGAAATCCCGAAAGTTAAATCTTTCGGGATTTTTTCACTTTTGTCATTGAGTTTTAAATATATAAGTGCTATAATAAATCGATTTCTGTCCGAAAGGATGATCGAAAATGTTTACGGAAAGACAAACCGAGCGAATGCTCGATAAACTCAAAAGATTCGAAAGAACTCTTGATCCGATGCTTTTCAAAAAGGCAGCGGTGATTGATTCCGTTCTTGCTTATGAAACAACAGACAGACTTTATGAAGTTCCCGATGATTCTCTTTGCTCACCCGTCAAAAGCGGCTGGATTTGGGGCAGCGAGGAATCCTTCTGCTGGTTCAAGGCAGAATTCACCGTTCCCGAGGAGCTTGACGGCAAGAATATTTTTGTAATGCCCCACACAGAAGGCTATGAATCCCTTCTCTGGGTCAACGGAAAGCCCTTCGGCACGTTCAACACAAAAATTGTTTTTACGGGTCACGGAAACCATTACTGCGACCTTGTAAAAATGGGTGTCAAGGCGGGAGAAAAGATTGATATTGCCCTTGAGGTTTATTCGGGGCACAAGCATCTCGGCACACAGCCTCTTGAAACCAACAGACTCATCAAGGAATACAGATATCATTTTGACGGGCTTGACATCTGCGTTAAGGATGACTTTATTCAGGAATTTTATTTTGATTTGAAGGTTGTCAACGATTTGCATGAGAGCCTTCCCGATACCTCATTCAGAAAAGGCGAGCTTGTCAACGCACTCTATGAGGTTCACAAAAGGCTTTATTATGCCTTTGACGATATTGACAAGGAAAGCTTCAGAGCGGCTATGAAGGAGGCACAGCCCTTCTTAAAGGAAGTTCTTGCGGTTGAAAACGGTCCCGAAGCTCCGACGGCGGGAATCATCGGCCATTCTCATATGGATACCGCATGGCTCTGGAAGGCTACCGAAACAATAAAGAAATGTGCAAGAACATATTCAAACCAGATTTCGCTCATGCAGCAGTATCCCGAATACAAATTTGTTCAGAGCTCTGCCTGCCACTGCGATATGATTCGCAAGCATTATCCCGCACTTTTTGAGGACATCAAGCATAAGGTTGCGGAAGGCAGATATGAGCCCAACGGCGGCGTATGGGTTGAATGCGACTGTAACATAACCTCGGGTGAATCGATGATAAGACAGTTTCTTTGGGGTCAGAGATTCACAAGAAAGCATTTCGGCTTTACCTCAAACTCATTCTGGCTGCCCGACACATTCGGCTACAGTGCGGCAATTCCCCAGATTATGAAGGGCTGCAAGGTCGATTATTTCCTTACCACCAAAATCGACTGGAATGACACAAACCATTTCCCCTATGACACATTCTATTGGCAGGGAATCGACGGCACAAAGGTGTTCACCCATTTCAACAAAACAATCGGCTTCCCGATTCCCACCGTTTTCCGTGATACGATTTCGGGAGATGTGAAGCGTAATAAAACCGTCAACGAAAGAAGTGTTACCAAAAAGCGTCTTACCGCATTCGGCTACGGTGACGGCGGCGGCGGACCCATGTACGAAATGGCGGAGTGCATACGCAGAATGGAAAACCTCAACGGTTGCGCAAAGCTTAAATACTCAACCGTCGGTGAATTCATGCAGGAGATGGAGAGAGAGGTCAAAAACCCCTCAACCTATGTGGGCGAGCTTTATCTTGAGCTTCACAGAGGCACGCTAACAAATCAGCATAACATCAAGCACAACAACAGAAAGGCTGAAATTGCACTTCATGACCTCGAATATCTGACCGTAAGCAATGCGGTTAAAGAAAACACGGTTGCGGATAACGAAAAAATCAATCCGCTTTATGAGGATTTGCTTCTCAATCAGTTCCACGACATTCTTCCCGGCACCTGCATTCCTTCGGCACATAAGCTTTCTCTTTCCCAGACAAACAAGCTTATCGAAACTGCGGACAAGCTCATAAAAGAGGCTGTAACGGGAGAAGGAAATGCCGCAACGGTAACAAACACGCTTTCGTTTGACAGATGCGACCCGATTTTCCTTGAATGCGAGGAAGGGTTTATTGCCGACTGCGACTGCAAGCAGCAGGCATATAAAAATCTTGACGGCAAGAACATTCTTATTATCAGCGGCTTGAAAATCCCCGCATTTTCAACCGTGAAAATCAATCTTATCAAGGGCACGGCAGATTCGGCAAGTGAAATCAGCGTTTCCGAAAACGGAATTTCAACTCCGTTTGCCGACTTTAAGTTTGATGCGAAGGGCTATATTGAATCCTGCGTTGACAAGAGAACAAACAGAGAAATCCGTGGCGACGGCTATGCCCTCAACACCTTCCTTATGGCGGAGGACCTTCCCACCGCATGGGATAACTGGGATATCGATGCCGACCTTGACTGCAAATTTAAGGATGATTCCGTTCTTCTTGAAAGAGAAGTAGTTTCGCAGGGTGCTGCGGCGGTTATCATCAGAAGCAAATACCGGATTTCAAAGAAATCAACAATCACACAGGATGCGATTTATTTTGCTGATACAGCCGAAGTAAGATTTGATACACTCATGGATTGGCAGGATAACCATCGCTTCCTCAAAGCTGCATTCGATACAAACATCAAGAATAATTTTGCACGCTTTGAAATTCAGTACGGCAACGTTATGCGACCCACAACAAGAAACAATTCCGTTGAAAAGGCTAAATTTGAGGTTGTCAACCATAAGTATACCGACCTTTCCGAAACCCGTTTCGGCGTTGCAATTCTCAACGACAGCAAATACGGCATAAGCGTTGAGGGCGGCAATATGCGTCTTTCACTCCATAAGGGCGGAACAAGACCCGACTACGAGGGCGACCTCGGACTTCACAGAACGGTTTATTCCTTCCTGCCTCACAGCGGCTTCGGCATGGAAAACGTTATCAGACCCGCATATGAGCTCAATGTTCCCGTTGTCAAAGGCAGCGGAGATTTTGAAGCAAAAGCACTTGTTTTGCCCAAAGCTGAGAACGTTATTGTTGAAGCAATAAAGCCCTGCGAGGACTGCGAAAAGGCATTCATTGCAAGATTTTATGAAGCAGAGGGAACATATGCAAGCTGTCCGCTTGAATTCTTTGAGGGTGCAAAGAAAATTGAAATAACCGATATGCTTGAAGATGTTGAGCAGGAGCTTATCGGAAACGAGCTGACCTTCAGACCCTTCGAAATCAAAACACTCAAAATTTCATATTAAACAAAAAAGGGACTGTCCGATAAAATCCATCGGACAGTCCCTCTGCATATATTTATTATTTTATAACCTCAAATCCGGGGCAATATGCTGCGAAAGCGTTGTTAAGACCAACGTTGTATGCTGCGGCGGTGAATTTCTTTTCGTCGGCAGCCTGATTGAGTCTTGAAATAACATTTTCTGCAAGGTTTTCGCTGTTGGTTGTGCCGTTGAGAATGTCAAATGCACAGTAAACAGCGCCCTCAAGCAGAGTTGCGGCAAGGGGGAAATTGTAAACGCTGATTCTTGCCTTGCTTTCGGTGTCAGCCTTAACAGCTTCCTTGAGAGCCTTGATATAAGCGTCAACATCCTTTATTTCAGCGGGCTTTGCTGCTTCATAAACCTCGCCTGCACCGTTATATGCGGTGGGGAAGGAGGGAGCAACGTAAATCATGCCCTTCTGCTTTGCAATTTCAACAAGAGTTGACTGAACGGAGCTGTCGGTTGAGAAAAGAGCAACGTCGGAGCCTTCAATTTTGTTGTTGAGCTCAAGTCTTGCAACGGCTTCCTTAATGTAATCCTGTGCACCCTTGATTTTTGCTGCCCAGTTGGGGTCAACGCCGTTGTCGTAAACATATGAAATTCCCTGCTCCTTGCAGGCAGCTTCGATTGCGGCATTTGCGTTTGCAAGCATATTGTTTTCGCTGATATGGCGGTTAAGCGAGAAAACAACAAAATGCTTTGCACCCTGCTCCTTTGCGTTTGCAACGATATCCTTTGCAGCGGCACTCCAGTCAGCACAAAGAACAAGGTCGGCAGCCTGTGCAATGTTATCAATTGATTCCTCGGGCTCGATGCAGATGGTCTTTATGTTGGGATTCTTTGCCTTTGCAAAAGCAATTGCGTTGAGAGTGAACTGTGTTGCTCTTGCGTAGATGATTGTACCGATTGAAGGGTCGGCAGCAAGCTCTTCGGAAAGAGTCATAATCTGGGGATTGCCTGCAACAAGAATGCGGCTGTCAGGATATTCCTTGACAACGATGTTGTCGGGATATTTTGCGGCAAGCTCCTGTGCTGCTCTGTAATCCTCGGGATACTGTGCTTCGGGAGCAACAAGAATTGCAACCTTCTTTTCGGGAAGTGTGATTTTTTCTGCATCGGGAAGCTTTGATTCATCATTGTTTTTGCAGGCTGCAAACGAGAAAATCATAACGATTGCAAGCATTGCTGCGATTATTCTTGCAAAAACGGATTTGCGGTTTTTCATAACTTTTTACCTCTTTACTTATTTAAAATTTTTACCTTTTTCTTCAAACAGGTCAATCAGAAACTGCGGCGACACGATTTCGATTTTGTCGCGGTGGATAAACAGCCAGCCGAGAAGGTCAAGGTTAATCGCCGTCAGGGCTTTTGCAACGCAATATCCTTCCTTTGCGGATTTTCTGAAGGAAACGGGCGAAGAAAAATGGTTTTCAATCAGCTCGGTATATTCGCTTTTGAATCGGAGAATGAGCCATTCGGTTGAATGAAAGCTTGATTTTGAGCGGTAGCCGTCAAAATAGTTGACCAGCGTTTTCGGGTCATAATCAAAGCTGAATGCTTTTTCGTTTGTTGCTTCAACAGACTTTATTCTGTGAAGGTTAATGAATTCTGCCGATTCCTGATTTTCGCTGCGAACAAAAACGAGAGCCGTTGAGCCGTATGAAATCGCTATTTCAAGCGGGTTTACGGTTAAGGTTTCAAGCGTTTCCGCTTGGGAAAAGCTGTCGCCGGGAACGATTCTTGAAACAACAAGCTCAACCTTTTTCTTATCTCTGATTGCAATTCTCAAACTTCGCAGAATATCAATTGAAAATTCACGTTTGGGCGAGATTGCATTCAGATTTCTTGTTGTTCCGAGAACAAGGTCGAGGGTGGGCAGACAGGTGTTCCTTTTAAGATAATTTGCTATGTATTTGATATCGTTTTCCGAAACAAAGTCGGAAGAAAAAATTGCTTCGAGAATAAGGTGAATTGCATACTGTGAATAGGATTTTGCGAGATAATAACCTTTTTTCGGACTTGACACGCTGATAATTTTAAGAGTTGTCAGATTAACAGCCTTGATGTCAGAAAGGATTGTTCTGACAGAAACATCATAACCGTATTCCTTGAGCTTTTCTGCAATTTCTTCAATGGAAAGAATGTTAAACTCGTCGGAATACATGGTCAGAATTTCAACAAGACAAAGCAGACGGGCTCTTGCGTTTTGTTCCTGTGCCATTTCTCAACCTCCTGTTCGGCAGACTGATTAATAAGTTAATTTTTTGTTTACCTCGATAACCGTGTCTGCATCAAGCTTAAGAACCTTTCGGTCATAGCTGTAAATTCCGTTAACTTCAAATTCAACGTCGCTGACCTGTGTATAAACCGTTGCGCTCAAACCTCTTTTGATGAGAGGAATAATCTGCTTTTCATGAAGGTTTTTGTATGCTTTTGAAAGAGCCTCTTTGCCGGGATACATAATATAACCGAAGGAGCGTTTTTCGTTCCAGACATGGTTTTTGATGTTCCAGCTGTAGCCGCCGTATTCGCTCAGAACATAGGGTCTGCCTTTTCTTGTGAAGCTGAAGGGCGGAGTTACGGGAACTATGTATCTGTGCATACTCTTGAAATCGGGACCTTTCTGGTCATGCCAGCCGCTTGCGTGGTCAACAAATCTTGTCGGGTCAAGCTCCTTAACCTTAAGGGCGATTTCCTTTGCATCAAACTGACCCCAGCCCTCATTGAAGGGTACCCAGCAGCAAATTGAAACGCTGTTGTAAAGGTTATCGATCATTCTCCAAAGCTCCTGACGGAATTCCTCACGCCATTCGGGCTTGTCACGCTTGAATGCCTTATACATATTTTCCTTGTTATCCTTGACATGGATGCTTAAGTTGGGGAGTGCACCTGCAAGGATATTGCCTATGTACTGACCGCCGCTTACCATATCCTGCCAGACAAGCATGCCGATTCTGTCGCAATGGTAATACCAGCGTCGGGGCTCAACCTTGATGTGCTTGCGGAGCATATTGTAGCCAAGGTCCTTCATTTTCTGAATATCAAAAATCATTGCCTCGTCACAGGGAGGAGTGAGCTGACTTTCGGGCCAATAGCCCTGGTCAAGCAGACCTCTCTGGAAATAGGGCTTATTGTTAAGACCGAGTCTGGGAATTCCCTGTGAATCATTTATGATTGAATACTTACGCATTCCGAAATAGCTCTTGACCTCGTCCTTTTCACCGTCGCAGTCAAGAATGAGCACAAGGTCATATAAAAACGGATTTTCGGGGCTCCAGAGCTTTGCATCGGGCACGGGAATTTTTGCATCTGCTGAAATTTCGCCGTCAAAAACAACCTTTTCGCCGTCAAGCACCTTTGCAAAAAGCTTTCCGCCGCATTCGCAGGTATGGTTAACCTTGATACCGATAACACCTTCGTCAATGTCGGGCACAAGCTTGATGCTTTCGATTCTGCAGTAGTTGACGGGTTCAAGCCATACGGTCTGCCAGATGCCCGAGGTTGCGGTGTACCAGAAGCCGTGAGTTTCGATAACCTGCTTGCCTCTCTGCTGATGGCCTGCATCCGTGGGGTCGTAAACCTTAACAACAAGCTCGTTTTCACCGTCAACAAGAGCATCGGTAATGTCAAAGCTGAAGGGGTCATATCCGCCTGTGTGCTCGCCCATGAGTTTTGAGTTAACCCATACGGAGCACTGCCAGTCAACCGCCTCGAAATGAAGAAGGGCTCTTTTGCCGCTGAAATCGTCGGTTAATGTGAATTTTTTTCTGTACCAGAGTCTTTGCTCGGGAAGGAGCTTTTTGTTAACGCCTGATGCCTCCGATTCAATCGAAAACGGAACAATGATTTTTCCGTCAAAGCTTTTGGGCATTTCGGCGTTTTCTCCCGTTACGGCGTAGTCGAATTCGCCGTTAAGGCAAAGCCAGCTTTTTCTTTCAAGCTGGGGGCGGGGATACTCGGCAAGAGGACAGTTTTTGTTGATGCTGTCAAACCAGTTTGTTCTTAATCCGCTCATGTGTGATTCTCCTAAAATTTATTTTTATGAATAGATATTGTCAAGTCTGATACTGCCGTCAACAGTAACCGCAGCAGCGTTGATAACGGTTTTTCTGCCTTTTTCGTTTTTGGCAGTTATTTCGATTGAATATGTATCTTCACCGCTTGAAGTGAATTCGGCTTCAAAATCAGTCCAGTCTGTTGTATAATCGCTCTTTTCATCGAATTTCATGTCAAAATAAAGCTTGCCGTCAATTTCGACATATCTTTTTTCGTTGAGAAGCTTATCGGCGGCTTCGTTGGTATAGGTTGAATACACCGTGTTTTTTAAATCCCCATAGGAGTGAATTTTATCGGAAACAACAGGTGCGAATGTGCCGTTTTCGTTTGTGACGGCTTTTTGGGCATCAACGGGAAGATGATTTTTAACAAAAACCTCCTCAACAAGGAATGCGTTCGATTTAACGAGTGCACGGAGTACGGTTTTTGTACCTTCGCCGACATATTCCTCAATAACCGAGTCTTTGATTGTCACGGAATCGGTGTCTGTTTTGTCTGAACAGCCAGCAAAAACAAAAAGAATGCAGAGAAGAAGGGGCAGAATTTTTTTCATAAAAAAGCATCTCCCAAAGGTCATTATATTTATACATTGTATATTATATATAAAAAAACAATAATAGTCAATTATAATTGAGCAAATTTACACTCTGTTTACACCGAAATTTATTATCTATTCAATTTTCTTTATTATTTCATTTTAGGGGAGGGGTCACCCCTCCCGAAAAAATTGTGCTGAATTTGCGGGACGTCGAGGACGCCGTCCCCTACAGCCGGAATAAGATTTCACGGTTAAAATCGGTCATAGGCGTAGCCTATCCGACACTTTGCACTTACAACTTTGAACTTTGCACTTAAAAATCACACCGTAAATCAAAGTATATCTTGCTTGACATCATATCATCAATATGCTATAATCAAACCAACATATGAATATATGTTCATATATCGAATGAACGGAGCGGTTTGAATGAATAATATAAAAAAAGGTCACATCTGTGACGCAATTAATCAGTCGGATGAGCCCGATATTGAGGTGCTCTATGATTTGTCGGAGCTCTTCAAAGTTTTCGGCGACAGCACAAGAATAAGAATTCTGACGGCGTTGACCGCGGGAGAAATGTGTGTGCTGCATCTTGCGGAGCATCTTGAAATGGGGCAGAGTGCGGTTTCGCATCAGCTGCGGATTCTCCGCACGGCAGGGCTTGTCAGACCCCGCAGAGAGGGTAAAACCGTTTATTATTCCCTCGACGATGACCATGTTAAAGAGATACTCGAAGCGGGTCTTGAGCATATACTGCATAAAGGGGGTAGGTTTTAATGAGTAACGAATCGGGCTGCGGCTGCGGACACTGCCACGAGCATGAGCACAGGGAAATCGAAACCTGCGGCTGCGGACATTGTCACGAAAAAGAAGAAAACAAAGCAATTCCCATAATCATAACCGTTATCGGAGCATTGCTTATTGCGGCAACGTTTCTGCCGTTTGTGAATGAATTTGCAGAAAAGATATTGCTGATTTTATCGGCTTTGCTTTGCGGATTTCCCATATTTATCAACGCTTTCAGGTCTTTGAAAAAGCTGAAAATCAATGAATCCGTGCTGCTTGTCATCGCTGTTGCGGCGGCAATCTTTCTCGGCGAGTTTTTTGAGGCGGCAATGGTTTCCGTGCTTTTCAGAATCGGCGAGCTTATGGAGGATTTTGCAAGCGACAGAAGCCGAAAATCCATTGAAGCAATTTTCTCGATTGTCAGCGACGAGGCAAATCTCATAACCGACGGCGGAAAAATCAGAAAAATTGATGCGGATGAGGTGAAAATCGGAGATATTCTTGCGGTTATGCCTCATGAAATATTCCCTGTTGACGGAGTTGTTGTCAAGGGTGAGGGCAGCGTTGACGCCTCGGCTCTGACGGGCGAAAGCCTGCCTGTTGAAATTTCGGAGAGCTCAAAAATATCAAGCGGAATGATTAACGGAAATTCAACCGTACACATCAGAGCAACGGCGGTTAAAAATCAGTCATCTGCTGCAAGAATTGTTGAAATGGTTGAGAATGCGGCACAGAAAAAAGGCGAAGCACAGAGAACGATTTCGATTTTTGCAAAGTATTACACTCCCGCTGTTGTTATTGCCGCAATATTGATTGCAGTTGTTCCGTCGCTGATAACGGGTGACTGGCAGAGCTGGATTCACAGAAGCCTTATTTTGCTTGTTGCTTCGTGCCCGTGTGCCGTTGTTCTTTCCGCACCTCTTGCGTTCTTTTCGTCAATGGGTGCTGCTGCGAAAAACGGAATGATAATCAAGGGCAGCCGATACATCGAAGCCATTGCAAAAGCCGATACCGTTGTTTTCGACAAAACGGGAACGCTCACAACGGGTGAGCTGACGGTCGGCAAAATATACCGTGCAGACGGTGTTGACGTGAAAAAGGTAATTTCCCTTGCCGCAAAATGCGAATATTATTCTACACATCCGATAGCCAAAGCAATTGTTGCCGAAAACGGCGAAACCGATATGACGGGCACTTCGGATTTTTCGGAAATTGCGGGCGGAGGAACAAGCATTTCCGCACCCGAAGGAAAAATCCTTTGCGGCGGCGAAAGGCTGATGATTCGAAACGATATTGATATATCCGAGTTTCCGAAAGCACATGTTTATGTTGCACTTAACGGGGCGGCAATCGGAGCGGTTGAAATTGACGGCGAAATCCGAAGCACAGCAACCGAAACGGTTAGGAAATTGAGAAAGCTCGGTGTTGAGCATTCGCTTATTCTAACGGGTGACACAGCCGAGCAGGCTCGCAAGGTCTGTGCAAAGTGTGATATTGACGATTTCAGAAGCAATCTTCTGCCGGAGGATAAGCTGACCGCCCTTGAGGAAATCAAAGACTGTGCGAAGGGCGTTATTTATGTTGGTGACGGCATAAACGATGCACCCGTGCTTGCGGCGGCGGATGTCGGAGTTGCAATGGGTCTTGGCACACAGGCGGCAGGCGAAGCGGCGGACATAATCTTAACAAATTCCGAGCTTTCACGTCTTGCGGACACGGTTTATCAGAGCCAACGCACAATGAAAATCCTTAAATCAAACATTGCCTTTGCGATAATTGTCAAGCTTATTGTCATAGCCCTCGGCATTGCGGGAATCGCACCCATGTGGGCGGCAATTTTTGCGGATGTGGGAACAATGATAATCTGTGTTGCCAATGCGGCAAGACTTCTCAAGGTAAAAAAATACTAAAAAACAAACCGGACCTCATGTGAAGTCCGGTTTCAATTTATTTCATCGCAATAACAGTTACGGCGGAAATAAGAGCCTGAATCATGCAGAAACGGAAGATAACCTGTGTGTTTGACCAGCCCTTGTTCTTTCTGAAATGGTCGTGAAGGGGAGTGCGGATATTCTTGAAGGGATTGAGCTTGAGAAATCTGATAAGTGAAACCTTTGCAATGCCCAGAAGTCCGTCAAGGCAGAGCATGAAGCAGAGGGGAATAACAAGAAGAATGTTGCCGCTCTTGAGTACGCAGATGCACAGGAAAAGTCCGAGGGCTCTTGAGCCTGCGTCACCCATCATCATTGTGCTGGGCTCTGCGTTCTTCCAGAGATAGGGGATAAGAACAAGTATCATGAGTATGATAAGATAGTTTGTTCTGTTGTCCATTCCGAGAAGCTGACCTGCCGCTATAACCGAAACAAGCGAAACAATTGTAAGGCTGCCGCAGAAGCCGTCAATTCCGTCGGAGCAGTTAACTGCGTTAATAAGCATCCATACAAGAACCGTTGCGATTATTCCGAAAACAACGGGAGGAATGTTGAGCGTCAGACCGAAAAAGCTGATGCCTGTCAAATCCTGATTGAAATAAACAAAGTTTGCGGCGGTGAGAGCGGAAATTACAAGGTCGATTGCACCTTTTTTGTATTCGCCCCAGGGCTTTTCGGAGCGGTCATCGAGATAGCCCGAAAGCATTCCGAGGAAAATGAGAACATAATAAAAAACATATTCGAGCGAAACGGGTACGAAAAGCAAAGCGGCAATGATGAACGCACAAACAAAAACAATTCCCGCACCTCTGACCTTGCCCGCAGAAAGCTTGCCGTTAAAGGCGAATTCTCTGCCTTGATCCTTGGGGAGCTTGTTTTTGAAAATTGCGAGCAATGCGGCACAAAGACCCGTTGAGCCGATAATCATTGCAAGATAAAGAAGCTTGGGTAACAAAAGTGAATTGAGCATAATTAACCTCCGAGATTTTATTCAACACGAAAAGGATAACACATTATTCACAATTTTTCAATATAATTTGAATTGACTTGAAGAATTTTACAATATATAATTAAAGAAAATACTGCTTTTACGGAGAGGAGGAGCTTAATTGCCGCAGTTTACGAAAATGGCGATAATCAAATCGTTCTATAATCTTCTTTCAAGAAAGAATTTTGAAAAAATAACCGTTAAGGATATTGTTGAGGAATGCGGCGTTAACCGCAAAACCTTTTACTATTATTTTACCGATATTTATGACCTTGTTGAGCAGATTTTCAGGCTCGAAATTGAAGCTTTCAGCGTTGAGATTTCAAAATCTGCAAGCGTTGAGGACAAAATAATCGGAGTTTTTGAGCTTGCGGAAAAGAATAAAAAAGCTGTTATGCATCTGCACTTGTCATCCGATGGGGAGCTTGAAAAATATCTCAAAAAAATTATGCTTGACCTTCTTTCTGACGGCGTGAAACATTTCGCAAAAGAAAAAGAAGTCAGCGAAGATGATGCAACGCTTGTCTGCGGCTCCATGGTTTTGATTTTTATGGGCTTTTTCCGTCATTGGGTGGAGGAAGGAATGCAATCCGAATACCGTGAGGTAATCAGAAGAATTTGCAGAATGCTTAACGGCACAATGGAGCTTATGCTTGAAAACTTAAAAAATACGGACAAAAATTGAGCTGTGTGGGAATTTTTCACACAGCTTTTTTTGTGCCCGTTTAAAAAAATACGGAATAGTTTAAAATATATTTTACAAATTTAATTTTACTTGTTTCTTTTTCTTCATGTGTTTATAAACGGAAGCAGCGAGCCTGCGGTAAAATGCGGCTCGCTGTTTCTGTTTTTTATTCTTCGCTGTTTGATTTACACCATTTTTTCAGTTTTATTGTCATAACGATGCCTCCGATAATTATTGCAACACCTGTCAAAGCCTGAACAACATATAAACCGTAAATTCCTACAAACATTCCGTCTGTCAATGCAAAAGATGGAATGGAAGAGGCGGTTGTTATGCTTGCAAAAATTACGGATAAAACTCTGTAAAGTCCGAAAAGTGAAACAAATATACCGGATATCCAGCCGTACTTTTTGAAAAGCTGTTCTGCGGCGGAGGTGATTTTTTCCAATATTCCTTCAGCAGAATTTGAGGGTGAAGAATTTTTTGCGGGCTGCTCGGGCGGAAGTCGGTCAAGAAGCAGCCAGTCAGCGGATACACCCATGGTGTTCGCAATATGTATCAGCTCATTTACGGTCGGCTCGCTTTCTCCTGTTTCCCAGCTGTGCAGGGTTTCGCATGAAATGCCGAGCTTTTCCGAAAACTGTTCTTTGGTAAGACCTGAATTTGTTCTGCAGCACAGTATTTTTGTGTTTAATTTCATTTTGAATAACTCCTTACGTTTTATCATATAGTGTCGGCAATCGGAAAACGGTTAATCTTTTTGCCCTTTCATCTATAAGACGAAGCAAAGAGCGGATTGGTCTGTCAAAAATAAAAAAACAGCCTGTTTCCAAGCTGTTTTATGGATTTATTCGTATTTAGCTCTTTCGCCGCCGATGTATTTTGGTCTTGTGCGTGCGGCGGAAAGCTTTGCTTCGCCTATAACATTATTTTCAAGGCGAAGGGGAACAGCAACCCTTTTGAGGTGCATTCCGATTAATGTTGTGCCGATATCAATGCCCGCATCCGCTTTGATTTCTTCAACGGCAACGGGTTCTTTCATCGTGTGCCACGCTGCGGTTGCAAATGAGCCGCCTGCATGGGGATGGGGAACAACGCAAACCTGCTCAAGTCCGAGCACATCGGCTTTTTCTTTTTCGATAATAATTGCTCTGTTGAGATGCTCACAGCATTGTGCCGCAATGTATATTCCTTTTTCGCCGAAAACGCTGCAGAGTCCGTCGAAAATCTGCTGTGCAACTTCAACAGTTCCGCTTGTTCCGATTTTTTCGCCGATAACCTCGCTCGTTGAGCAGCCTATGACAACAACGTCACCGCTGCCGATGCCCGATTTTTCGATAAGCTCTGCGGCTGCCGCCTTTGCCTGATTAAAAATGCTATCCATTTTTGTTTAACCTGCCTTAAAAAATGATGATAATGTTTTGCTTTTGGACGATGCTTTTTCGAGTGCGGTAACAAGCGCAATTGCCGCAGCCGCACCGACTGCACCCTGAATTGTGTTTCCCAAAATGCTGCCTGCGGCGGCAACGCCGTAGCCGAGAATAACCGCCTCATATCCGAAATATCCCATAACCATAATTGCCTCTGCCGAAACAGCGGCAACGATCTTTGAAACGATATTATATTTTCCGTCGAAAGCTTTTTTTAATGCGCCGAAAATATAAAAAGCAGCGATTGCCATGAGTGCCTTGATAACAAAGGTTGCGGGAGCATACTGCATATAGCCTGCAAGCATATCCGCAAGAGCGGAGCCCAGACCCGCCGCAAGTGCACCGTAGCCTGCGCCGAGCATCATTCCCGCCGTCAGAACAAAGCAGTCGCCGAGATTAACATAGCCGCCCGTAGCCGGCATGGGAATCTGAACGATGTATGTTGCAACGCAGATTATTGCCGAAAAAAGAGCTGCGGAAACGAGCGTTTTCATTTTTTCGAGTTTCATATACTATACCTTCTTTCCTTTATATAAAAGTATAGTCTAATTCACCCGATATTTCAACGTCAAATTTAACATAAATATCTTCATATTATCTTGAAAAAATAGTATGTCTGTGATATAAATTAATTATTACGGTTCAGGAGGTAAACATGAAAATAAAAGCATATCACAAGGATTTGGGCAGCCTTCATGTCGGCTGCGAAAAGCCCAGAGCATATTACATTCCCTATCAGAGCGAAGAAGCCGCACTTGAGGGCTGCAGAGAAAATTCGTCATATTTCATGAGCCTTTGCGGTGAATGGAATTTTAAATTCTACAATTCATTTGAGGATATTGATGCCGATTTTCTCAAAGCGGAATTCAATAATTCGATTTCTGTTCCCAAATGCTGGCAGGTTGATTTGGAAAAGGGCTATGACGTGCCCCTTTACAGCAATCTTTTCTATCCCTTCCCCCTTGACCCGCCCCATGTTCCCGACGAAAACCCTGCGGGACACTACAACAGAAAATTCAGCTTTGAAAAGAAGGCGGGAAAGAAATATTTCATCAACTTTGAGGGCGTTTCATCCTGCTTTTATCTTTACATAAACGGAGAATTTGCCGCTTACAGCCAGGTGAGCCATAATACAACCGAGGTTGATATTACCGATAAGCTTGTTGACGGCGAAAACGTTATTGACGTTGTTGTTGTCAAGTGGTGCGACGGCAGCTATCTTGAAGACCAGGATATGTTCCGCCTTTCGGGCATTTTCAGAGAGGTTTATATTCTTGAACGCAGCGAAAATGCAATCAAGGACATCTATCTCAAAACGGAGCTTAACGAAGCTCTTGACAGTGCAACTCTTTCTGCCGATGCCGAGGCAGCCTATAAACTTCTTGCACCGAACGGCGAAATTGCCGCACAGGGCAGCGGAAAAATTGAAATAACCCTTGAAAATCCCGTGCTCTGGAGCAGCGAAAAGCCCGAGCTTTACACGCTCATTCTTGAATGTGCAGGGGAGTACATTCCCTTTAAAATCGGCTTCAAGAGAATTGAGTTCAGAGGCAATGTTGCATATGTCAACAATCAGCCCATCAAGCTTTACGGCGTCAACCGCCACGATTCCAACCCCGAAACAGGCTATTACTGCGACATGGAGCATATGCTCCGTGATATTCATATCATTAAGCAGGGCAACTGCAACACCGTGCGTACATCCCATTATCCCAACGACCCCAGATTCCTTGAGCTTTGCGATGAATACGGTCTTATGGTAGTTGATGAAGCGGATATCGAAACCCACGGCATGGGCTTTGAATACCGTGATACATGGGATTGGATGCGTTGGTCAAAGCTTTCCACCGATGACGAATGGGAGCCTGCCTATGTTGACCGTGCGGAGCGTCTTTTTGAGCGTGACAAGAACCATGCCTGCGTAATTATGTGGTCGCTCGGCAACGAATCAGGCTGCGGTAAAAATCACAGAGCCATGGGCAAATTTATCAAGAGCCGTGACCCCAAGGCTATTGTTCACTATGAAAACGCACACCTTGAATTCAAGGCTGTGCCTATAGGCGAAAACTACAGCGACATTTCCGACGTCGAGAGCAGAATGTATGCTCCTCTTGATTATACCGCCAAGTATGCTGAAAACAAGAATTCAAAGAAGCCCTTCTATTTCTGCGAATTCTGCTGCTCAATGTCAACGGGCGATATCCACGCACATTGCGATATGTTCAGAAAATATCCCGCTGTATGGGGCGGCTGCTTCTGGGAGCTCACCGACCACGGCGTAGCGGTTAACGGCGGCAAGGGCTTCCGTTACGGCGGTGATTTCGGCGACTATCCCCACAACAGCGTTTGCTGCATTGACGGCGTTGTTTTCCCCGACAGAAAGCTTCGTCCCGGCTTTGCCGATATGAAAAAGGGCTATGAGCCTTTTGAGGGTGAATATGCAGACGGTAAGGTCAGAATTTTCAACCGTCGCTTTTTCGAAACTCTTTCAGACCTTTATATCGACTGGACTGTTGAAGTGAAAGGCGAAAAGGTTATCGGCGGCAGAATAGACGAAACCGACATTGCTCCGCAGAGTGCAAAGGAATTCAAGCTCTTTGATTCCGCACCCGTAAGCGGCTGCACATTCCTTACTCTCACATTCAAAGAAAAATCAGACCGCAAGTGGACAAATGCGGATTATGAGGTCGGATTCCTTCAGTTTGATTTGTCGGCAGCAGAGGAAAAGAACGAAATAAAATCCGCTGCTCCCGAATTCACCGAGGGTGACAGATTTGTTAAGATTGACTGCGGAAACGTTGTTTATACATTCGACAAGCCCTACGGCAGAATTTCATCCGTTGTCTGCGGCGGCAAGGAAATGCTTGCAGAGCCCGTTAAAATTGAAATCTGGAAGGCTCACGGCTATAATCAGCTCGGTACAGCCGATGACAGACGCAGTGCGGCAATGCAGGCGGCTGTTCAGAAAACATATTCCGCAAAAATAGAAAAGTGCGATGACTGCGTAAAAATCACTTGTCCCGTTTCAATCGGCGGACCTGCGGTTGTGCCCATTATGAACGGCGAGCTTGAATATAAGTTCTTCGGCGACGGCAGTGCGGTTGCGGGCTTCGGCGGTGAATTCCGTCAGCTTCTCATTGACATGGATATGCACCTGCCCAGATTCGGTTTTGCTTTCAGACTCAAGGGCGGCTATGAAAACATGGAATATTTCGGCAAGGGACCTTATGAAACCTATGCAGACCGTCATCTCGGCTGCCGCTACGGCAAGTTTGCAACAACCGTAAGCGAGAATTTTGTGCCCTATGTAAGACCCATTGAAAACGGCTCACACTTCGGCACGAGATACGGCAAGGTTGAAAACGAAAGCGGAGCGGGCATGATTTTTGCACCCGCTGCGGAGGATACATTCCAGTTCAACGCAACCCATTTCACACCCTGTATGCTTGAAGAAACGGCACATAACGACGAGCTTGTTCCCCTTGAGGACACAATGGTTTATACCGATTACCGTTTTGACATAAGAGGCGGTCACGGATATTACGATACCGTTGAACCCGAAAGAAAATGGAGCTTTGAGCCCTTCAAGTTCGCAGTTGCCTTCAAGCCGTATGAAGACTCGGCAGAACCCTTTGAGTTCATAAAGAATAAGAGATAACAAAAATCCCCATCCGTTCGGATGGGGATAATTTTTGCTTAAAAATCGGCTGAACCTGTTGTTCTTGGGAAGGGGATAACGTCACGGATGTTTGAAATGCCCGTGAGGTACATGACAAGTCTTTCAAAGCCAAGTCCGAAGCCGCTGTGCTTGACTCCGCCGTAACGGCGAAGGTCAAGATACCAGTCATAATCCTCGGGATTGAGCCCGAGCTCTTTTATGCGGGCTTCAAGCAGGTCAAGGCGTTCTTCTCTCTGGCTGCCGCCGATGATTTCGCCTATGCCCATAACAAGGCAGTCGCAGGCTGCAACGGTTTTGCCGTCATCATTAAGACGCATATAAAATGCCTTGATTTCCTTGGGATAATCGGTAACAAAAACAGGCTTTTTGAAGATTTTTTCGGTAAGATAACGCTCGTGCTCCGTCTGAAGGTCGCAGCCCCAGCTTACCTTGTATTCAAATTCGCTGTTATATTCTTCAAGAAGCTTGATTGCTTCCGTATAGGTCACCCTGCCGAAATCGGAGTTTGCAACGGCAGTCAGTCTTTCAATGAGCTCTTTGTCAACGAATTTGTTGAGGAATTCAAGCTCCATGGGGCAGTTATCGAGAACATATCGGATAACAAATTTAATCATGCCCTCCGCAACGTCCATGTCGTCACTTAATTCCGCAAACGCCATTTCGGGCTCAATCATCCAGAATTCCGCAGCATGACGCTGTGTATAGGATTTTTCCGCACGGAAGGTGGGTCCGAAGGTGTAAACCTTGCCGAATGCAAGAGCCATTGTTTCCGCCTGGAGCTGACCCGAAACGGTAAGATATGCGGGCTTCTGGAAGAAATCCTCGCTGTAATCAACCTTGCCGTCTTCAGTTCTGGGAAGGTTTTCCATATCGAGAGTTGTAACCCTGAACATTTCGCCCGCACCCTCGCAGTCGCTGCAGGAAATGAGGGGAGTGTGTGCATAAACAAAGCCCTGCTCCGTAAAGAATTTGTGGATTGCATACGCCGCAACGGAGCGGATTCTGAACGCCGCATTGAAAAGATTTGTGCGGGGTCTTAAGTGGGCGATTGTTCTCAAAAATTCAACAGAATGCCTTTTTTTCTGCAGAGGATAATCGGGGGTTGAGGTTGCCTCAACAGAGATTTCGTCGGCATTGATTTCAAAGGGCTGGTTAGCCTGCGGAGTGAGCAGAAGCCTGCCTGTTACCTTAACCGCAGAGCCGACATTGAGCTTTGCAATGTCTTTATAGTTTTCGAGCTTTGCTGCTTCAAAAACAATCTGCACGCCCTTGAAGCAGCTGCCGTCGTTGAGTTCGATAAATCCGATAGCCTTTGAATCACGAAGTGTTTTTACCCAGCCGCAGACCGTGACTGCTTGGTCGGCATAGGCATCGGGAGCTTCAAAGAGCTTTTTGATTTCAAGTCTTTCCATTGATAGTTCTCCTGTTAAATGCTACTTATATTTTAATCGGTCATAGGCGGAGCCTATCCGAAATGTTGCATCGCAATATATCATTTGCGTAAGCAACATCATACCAAAGGGATATCATTGCCGTCAGGCAATATCATTACAGCTTTTCAGAAGTTGTTTCCGTTCCAGCCCCAATGGTTGGTTTCTTCGTATTTTATATAGATGTTGGAGCGGTCAATACCGAGCTCTTCGTTAACGATTTCGGAAAGAGCGGCGGTAAGGCGGTCATATGCGGCATCGGATGCAGAGCCGAAAAGGCTGACTTCAAGATAAGCATATTCTTCGCTGTTATCGCCTTTGAAATACATATTGATGTTATCCTCAAACGCAAGCATGAGCCATGCCTCGGTTTTGCCGGGAATGAGTGCGATTGCTTCACCGAGCTTTGATTTGAGATTTGTTTTGTTTTCTTCCGTAAGGGAAGTGCTGACAGTTGTTCTGATATAGGGCATTTTTTTAACCTCCGAATTAGTTTACTCTTAAAAAGCTTCTCGCCTCAACAACTACGCCGAGGGTCGAATAATCGTTGTCTGTATAGTTTACATAAATCATCGAGCCTGTGTCATATTCCGTGCAGAAAACGCCGTCATCAACCTCATAGTGGTCGGTCATTCTTGCGTCACGAAGGTCATTGAGAGCCTCGTTTGCCTGAACGTAATATTCTGCGGCTGCGTTGATTGTGTTGTCATAATAGAAAATATCGCTGTCTGTGTGGTCGGTGACGGGCTCATAGTTCCATTCAAAATGCGGGCACGCACCGAACTCGATGTTCTTGAGAAGCGTTTCCTCAAGGTTGACCTCTGTGTTTATGGGGTTGCCTGCGTAGTCAACAATTCCGTGAAGCACAAGCTGAACAAACGGCACCGTGAAATACGCACCGCTCTGCGATGCGGTTGCTTTAAGGGGAACGTTTATAACCGTTCCGATGTTTTTGAGCATATAGAAGTTTCCGCCGACCGCCATGGTTGAATGTCCCGTTGAAAGGGGAGCTATGGCTTTCGCAACGGTATCTGCGGCTGTGTCACGAAGCATTCCGCCGCTTGAAAAGTCTGAATAAAGAATGCTGCCGACATCGTTGAGGCAGAAGCCCGAAAAACCGTAATAGCGAGTGTTGCTTAAGATGCCCGCAACAAGCTTTGAAAGCTTGTTAAGGCTTCGCAGCTTTCTTTCGGCGGGCTGCTCCTCCATATATTCCGCAACTGCAGAAATGGGGGTGTATGAGCTGTCGGATTTATTGATGCTCATGGCGTTTGTGCCCGAAAAATCGGTTGAGGATGAAAGAATGTTGACGTCAAGATAAAGATTCATTTTCTGGGCTGCGGCATATTCATAAAGCTCGCCGAGCTTTTCCGTGCCGCCGAGTCTTGAAAGAATTTTTGCATTGCTGATATCCTTTGAATCCGTGCCGCCGCTGAAAACGCCCGTGTATCTGATGCCGATGTTGTTTATACCCTTGTTTCTCATTCGGATAAGCATATCGTTTGCCTGCTCAAAGGTTGTGAGAGTTGAAAGATAGCTGAAAGGTCCGACGGACTTTGTTGTTGCACCCGTAAGGGTCAGACAGAAGGGCAGATAGTTTGTTGTTTCAACGTTTTTTGTTGAAAGCACGGAGTTTCTGATAAGCTGCTCACGGCAAGCCGATGCAAGACCCGCATAAGTTGCGTTATTTCCCGTAAGGAAACGGTAACAGAGCGAAATTTCGTCTGATGCCGTGCCTTTTGAAACATAAAGCGTTTCGTTTTCGTAGTGAACGGGGGTTACGCTGAAGCTCGGATAAATGAGGTTATATTCCGAAATTCCCGTGGCTTTTTGTGCCTTGATTGTTGCGGCGGCATCGCCCTTCTGGATAAGCGAAACAAAAGCAATTCCGTTGTGCTTCATGCCGAATGCGGGAATGATTGCCGCGGATGACTCCTCTGAAAGTTGAGATGGGTCATTGCCGTAAACTGCAAATGAAAGAGGCTCAAACGATTCGTCATAGACGGCGGTTTTGATTATTGCACCGCTGCCGTCGGGCACAAGAAGAAAATCATCCTCGGATGAAAGCATATATGCGCCGAAGGAGTTGAGCAGGTCAAGGCTTTCGATGAAAGCATCGGGGTTGCCTGTAATATTTTCGTGCGTGCAGCTGACGTTTGCGCTGCCGTCAACAAGCTCAACCTTTACCGTAACTCTGAAGCCGATGTCGGTTTTGTCAAATGCGGTTTTCTTTGCGGTTTCTTCGTCAGTGAAAATGTTATAAACAAAATCCGCACCCGTTGGAGTGGTTGTGATTTGCGAAGTGCCGTAGGCAACTGAATTATCCTGTGAGTTTCGGTAGAAAATCTCTGTGCCGCCGATGATTTTGAGCGAAACAACGCTTGCGTTGATTGCGGGAGATTTTCCTTCGGGAATTTCGTCACGCAGGGGAAGAGCACTCCACACCTGCTGCGAGGAAGTGAGCTTTATTCCGAAAGAACCCGTTTTTTCATCGATTGCAAGACCGATGAGCCCCGAGGTTATGCCTGTGTCGGCAAGGGAAGCGGTATCCGTGAAGTGCAGGTCGGCAGCAACGCTCGGATTTGCAACGGAGTTAAGGCTGACAACGGATTTTGTTGTCTTTACGCCCGATTCCTCTCCGCCCGAGCAGGAGGTCAGAATTCCCGCCGCAAGGCACAGACAAAGCACGGCTGCAGCCGATTTATATATCAAATTTTTAAAATTACTTGTTTTTTTCATAGTATCCGGAATCCTTTGAAATTTCAAAAGTGAAAATAACGCCGCCGTCAACGTTTTTAACGCCGCAGCCGCAGCGGTGGTTTTCCATTATGCTTCTGACGATTGAAAGACCGAGACCGAAGCGGTTTTCCTTGCGACCGTGAGCCTTGTCCGCTCTGTAGAAGCTGTCCCAGAGCTCTGGCAGGTCGTGGTCGGCAATGTGGTCGCCCGTGTTGAAAACGCTGATTTCATAGAGCTGACCCTTATCTTTATAATCAATTACAATTTCCTTTTTGCCGTTGCAATGGGAAACCGCATTGGTTATGTAGTTTTTCAGAACGATTTCAATTTTGTCCTGCTGGGCATAGCATTCAAGGCTTTCGGGAACATTGTTTATGACCGTGATGCCGTTTTGCTCGAAAAGCAGGGAAAGGTGGTTGAGGAGATTTATAACCTTTTCTCCGAGAATAAAATAATCGGGAGTGAACGGCTGCGATTTGCTTTCAAGCTTTGAAAGCTCAAGAAGCTCAACAACAAGAGCGTTCATTTTTTGGCTTTCATCGTTGATAATCTGGCAGTATTCTCTGATGATTTTCGGGTCATCGCTTATTCCCTCGCAAAGCCCTTCGGCATAGCCCGAAATAATGGCAATGGGGGTTTTCAGCTCATGGGAAACGTTGTTGATGAAGGATTTTCTTGCGTTGTCAAGTGCAAGACGCAGCTCAATATCTTTTTCGAGCTGGTCATTTTTTTCTTTTAAATCCATAAGAGCGGAGTCGAGCGTGTTTGAAAGGGTGTTGATGCTTTCGCCCAGTTCGCCGATTTCATCCTTGCCGTAGTTTCCGCATTTACGTCCGAAATTCAGCTTTGCCATGTCTTTTGTAATGGCGTTCATTTCAACAAGCGGCTTTGTGAACCTTGTAACAAGCAGGAAGAAAATGACGGCAAGAATAATAATCATCAAAACGCTGACGGTTGAATAAACCTTGCCTGAAACGTCAACGATTTCCTCAACGTCGGCAACCTCGGAATAAACATGGATTGTTTCGCCTGTGTCGAGCTCACGGGAGTAAACAAAATATTCCGTGTTTGAGGCAACCTTTCTCAATATGTCAAAATTCTCGAAGTCTGCGGCATAATGATAGCTTGCCGTGGGCTGAAGGTCGGAATAAAACGAGCCCGATGACGAGGACGACGAGAAATGGCTGCTGCTGTGAGCGGAGCCGTCGTCTGACGAATAAGAGAGCGTGCCGTCGGCGTTAATGAGCTCAAAGGAAGCATTGTTGACAGATGCAATCTCGCTCAAATCGAAATAATATGTGACAGAAGTCGGGGAGCGGAAGTTCACTTCCTCGGCAACCGAAGAAAGCCGTTTGTAGGTCTGATAGGAGAATGTTCTGAACAATACAGGCGCGCTGAAAACCGTAATCAGAACAATAAACAGAACAAGTGTCGCAAAAAGCGTTGCGAAAAGCTTGGCTCTTATTCTGCTCAGACCCGTTTTGACAGTAAGCTTTTTCACAGGCTTTACACCTCAATTTTATAGCCGACGCCGTAAACTGTTTTAAGGTGGTTTTCACCCCAGACGCCAAGCTTTGTTCTGAGTCTTGCAACGTGCGAGTCAACAGTTCTCGGGTCGCCGACAAAATCAACGCCCCATATGCTGTCAAGAAGTTGTTCTCTCGAATAAATTCTGCCGGGATTTGAAGAAAGCTTGACAAGAATGTTGTGTTCCTTGATTGTCAGCTCAACGCCGCTGCCGCCGTTGGTTACGGTGTGGGCGGGAATGTCGATAACAAGACCGTCAATTGAAATGATTTCATCGGAATTTGAAGAAGCTCTGCCCTGTGCTCTTTTAAGGAGAGCTTCGACACGCTTGACGAGAATAACGGGGCTGAAGGGCTTTGTAACATAGTCATCAGCACCGCTTTCAAAGGACATAAGCTCGTCGAATTCCTGGCTTCTTGCGGTTAAAACAAGAATGGGAACGGAGCTTGACTCCCTTATTTTTTTGCAGACCTCCCAGCCGTCATATTCGGGCATCATGATGTCGCAGATAACAAGGTCGAAGCTGCCCACGGAAAAGAATTTTTCAATTGCATCCTTTCCGTCAACCGCCTCAACGGTTTCGTATCCTGAATTTTTCAAAAAGTCGCAGACAAGGCGTCTTATGAGAGCCTCGTCGTCGGCAACAAGAATTCGTTTCATATATACACCGCTTTCGCTGATTTTAAACGTTATAATTCAATTTATAATACCATACTTTATATAAATAAATCAATAGCGAATTGTCTGCTGAAAAAGTTTTTCAAAATTTCAAAAAAATTTTATCAAAACTATTGTTTTATAATTGCATTTTTAGTATAATATTTCAGTATTTAAACTGGGTCAGCCTTGATTTTTGTTCAGGCAGCCTTTCGAAAGGTGTGGTAAAATGCTCGGCAAGTATGTCAGAGTAAGGGTAACTAACCCTATCCGCTCCGTAAACAGACAGTTTGGCTTTATGTATCAGCTTAACTTCGGTGCAATTGAAGGCAGAAAACGCTATGACAACATTTCCCACGGTGCATACATTATGGGAATCAACCATCCCGTCAGAACCTTTGACGGCAGAGTCATCGCTGCAATCAAACGCAGCGACGGCAGCCCCGCTGTTTACGTTGTTGCTCCAAAGAGCATGAGATTTATTTCCTATCAGATTGAGGACGCAATTGCCTTTGCGGAAAAGGGCAGGGATTACAAGCTGGAATGTCTTTATGAGCGTTCCTGCGGTGCGGTGGTCTACAGAAACATCAACGATGAAATCCGCTATCTTTTAATCAAGAACAGACGCAGCACTCACTGGGGCTTCCCCAAGGGTCACATCGAAAAGGGCGAAACCTTTGAGCAGACCGCAATCCGTGAGGTGCTTGAGGAAACGGGAATTCACATTCAGATTCTTCCCCAGTTCGCCTCAAAATCGGAGTATACCATTCAGGGCAGGGTTGAAAAATCCGTTACAATTTTTCTTGCAAAAACAAAGGATACCCAAACAACCATTCAGCGTGAAGAAATTGAGGACTATATGTGGCTCAACTATGAAAAGGCGATGGATACCCTTCGTTTTATCAACGACAGGAATATTCTTCAGAGTGCCCATGATTTTCTTGTTGAGCAGAATATAATTGAGGAATAAAAAATGACAGAAACCATAGCCAATTTTCTTGTTGAGCTTTTTCAGGGAACTATTCCCAAGGAGCTTATAATTTTCATCATTTCGATGTTTCCGATTGTTGAATTGAGAGGCGGAATGATAGCCGCAAAGCTGCTTGATGTTGAGCTTCTCAAGGCGTTTGTTATATGCTATATCGGAAATATTATTCCCATTCCGTTCATTCTTTTGTTCATACGCAAAATTTTTCAATTCCTCAAAAGATTTTCTTTTACAAGAAAAATCGTTGAAAAGCTTGAATCAAGCTCACTGCGAAAGAGTGAAAAGGTAAAGAAGGGCAGCAAGTGGGGACTTCTGACTTTTGTTGCAATTCCTTTGCCCGGCACGGGCGGCTGGACAGGTGCTCTCATTGCGGCACTTCTTGACATGAGAATTAAAGTTTCATTCCCTGTCATCGCTCTCGGTGTTCTCGTTGCAAACATTATAATGTCAATATTTTCCTACGGATTTTTGGGAGTTCTCGGACTGTAAAAAAGAGGTGTCAACAGACACCTCTTTTTCTTATGGCTGCGGAACAATAGGATGGTTTTCGCTCACATGCTCGATTGTTATAAAATTGTTTCTTGCGGCATATGCCCACTTCATTTTGAAGGTTTTGCACGCACCGTCAACGGGCATATAAAGCTGACCCTCATTGCCTCTGAAAACCTCGGCTCCGAGGTCAAAATCGCCGTTTTCGGTCTGTGCGATTCTGCTGCCCTCGGTGAATGTGACTTCGTGACCGTAAAGTTTAAGGGTTACCTTGCCCTTTTCACGGATGTCTTCACCGCCTGCAAATCTTATCATCGTTGCAAAGGCAATGTACCATTCGCCGTCTTTTTTAACGGAGGGAGTTGACATATTGCAAAGTCCGAGGTCAACGCCCTTGTAATAAACCCTTGTTCTGCCTTCGCCGAAAACGGGAGCAATTCTGTAGGGTCTGATTTCATCTTTTGATTTGTCAATGCTGAATTCGTCAACGATTCTGCCGTCATTCAGCTCGGAGATTATTGAAATTTTATCTCCGTCAACCTCAACGAGAGCAAACATCGAAACGTTTTCTTCCTGCGGATAGAAGGATGCGTGCCATACCTTATCGGTGGTTTTTGTGCCGGGAGGATTGAAGTTGCCGTTGCCGAGCTCATAGTGCACCGTGCCCTGTGAGGGCTTGTCGAAAATTTCTTCGTTTTTAATCGGGAAGGAGCGTGAGAAATTGTGCTCGTGACCCGAGAAAATTACGTCAAGCATTTCAACGGCTTCACGCATCATGGGATAGGTGTCGTCATTTGCAAGATTCGGACCCGCATAATAAATCGGGAAATGGTGTGAACCGAATTTCCATGTTTTTCCGCATTCCGCAATATCCTTTTTTGCCCATTCATTCATCAGCTCGGGCTCGTTTACGCCGAAAACAACAAAATGTGCGTTACCGTAGTTGAAGGAATAAATCTCCGTCTGCCAGCCCTCGGGACCGTTTTTAGGATAGGAATATTCAAGCTGTGTGTTGAAAAATTCCGCAGGCTCGGCATAGTATCTGTCAACCTCGTTGGGGAAGTATTCCCTGAAGCCCCGATTATCATGGTTGCCGCAAATCATCATATAGGGCAGATGCTCCATGATGCCTTCCATGCCGTCAAACATTGCGTTCCATTGGATTTCGTGCTGACCGCAGTTTGTGTTGTCGCCGCCCGTGAGGATAAATCTGACATCGGGATATTTTTTCAGAACATCCTTAAGAAATTTATTGAGCGACGAATAGTCGGGGTTATAGTGGTCATTGTCCTTCTGATGGTCGGAAATTGCAATGAATCTGAACTTTGTCAGATTTTCTTCCTCGGTGTCAAACCAGTATTCATCGCTGCGGTTTTCGTCGCTGCCGCAGGTGTAATAATATCTTGTGCCGGGCTTGAGATTTGAGGGTGTTGCCCAGAAAATATTGCTTGTGTTGACGTCGCTTTTGAAGGGCTTGACGATTGCATCAACCCTTTTCTTTTCGCCGTCTTTTTCATAATATTCAACGTAACCCGACTTGACCTCAAGGCTTGAACGCCAGGTTATTGTCATTGAGGTTTTTGCATCGCCCGAAATGCTGACCATAATATGGTCGGGCTTTTCTGTTGCGAGTCTTAAATTCGGCTGTCTGTCCATTTTATTTCACCTTTATTCTGAAAAGTCTTGCACCGTGGGGATTGACTTCGGCAGAGAACTTGCCGTCTGTCACGGCATATTCTCCGTGCTTCCACATATCCCAAACGCTGTATTCCGCACCGCCCATTGCAATGTCGGTTATGTCAAAAGAAATTTCTCTTACTTTGTCATCGGTGTTGAAAAGTGCAACATACTTGCAGTTTTCGCCCTTTGAAGTCCAGATTATTTCGCCCTTGCCGTCTGTTTCCTTACGGCTGAACTGCCTTGCACCGCTTGAATTTTTGAGCATATCGATGAGCTCTCTGTTCTGAAGAAGCGAAAGAGTAAACTCGTCGTTTTCACGCATTTCACCGCCCATCATAAGAGGAGAGCGGAAAATTCCCCAGAGGGTCATCATCGTAATCTGTTCGTCCTTGGTGAAGCGTGTGTATCTGTTTCTGTATTCGGGAAGCTTTTCTGTTTTCTGAATGCGTCCGAGGGGCAGCATATCGCAGTCGGGCCATGCACCGGGCTGAACATATTCCTGCCAAGCGCAGCATTTTTCAAACATTGCGTAAAGCTTGCTCCATTCGTCCCAGAAGTCGCCTGTCATTCGCCACATATTTGCGTTTGCGGCAAGGTGCTCATGCTCCCGGACGGGTGCGGGACCGGGGGAAAGGCTCAAAACCATATCTCTGCCGCAATTGTCAATTGCCTTGCGGAGCATTTCGATTTCTCTGCGTGCGGAATAGGGATTGTCCTTTAAAAATTCGGTGTTTGAAATATCGTCGCATTTTATGTAGTCAACGCCCCATGAAGCATAGAGCTCGAAAATGGAGTTGTAGTATTCCTGTGCACCTTTTGCATCGGGATTAACGCCGTACATATCCGTATTCCACGGACAAACGGAATACTGCTGTGCAATATCTCTTGCGGTCACGCCGTCGCACTTGATGCTTGTGTTCTGATGCACCGCCTGACGGGGAATTCCTCTCATGATGTGAATTCCGAACTTAAGACCCAGCGAGTGAACATAGTCCGCAATGGGCTTGAAGCCCTTGCCGCCTGCCGACGAGGGAAAACGCTCGGGTGCGGGAATAAGGCGTGAATATTCGTCCATATAAAGAGGAACAAAGTTATGATAATAAAAAGAATCTGCGGTGGGCTCTGACCACTGAATGTCGCAGACAACATATTCCCAGCCGTAGTCCTTGAGATGCTTTGCCATGTAGTCAGCGTTGCCTTTAAGCTGCTCCTCGTTAACGGCTGCACCGTAGCAGTCCCAGCTGTTCCAGCCCATGGGAGGGGTGGGCGCAAGTTTTTTGTGCATATTTATCATTCCTTTTCGTAGATTCTTATTTCAAATTCTGCTTGTGTTTCGAGAAATTCAAGCTTGTTTATTTTGTTCTGGTCATCAATTCCGGTTTTATAATAATAGGGCGTCATCTTAAAAAGATTTTGTATCGTTTCGTTGGTTTCAAGCTTCAAATCCGCCTTGATCTGACGGGTTTCAAGGCATCTGAAGCCCGCTATATCCGTATCGGGAACATCGTTGAGATACGGCTTGTCATAGATTGCTGCCTTCAGCCCGAGCAGATGCTTTTCAAGAGGGATAATTCTCAAAAGATAACCGCCTTTTTTGAGAACACGGTGAAATTCGCCGTATGCTTCGGGGGAAAAGATGTTGAGCAGCATATCAAAGCTTTCGTCTGCAAACGGCAAATCAAAAAGGCTTGCAACGGCAAGGGAAATGCCGCTTTTTCTTTTTGAGGCAAATTCAAGTGCATCCTTTGAAATGTCGATTCCCGTGCAGAAAAGCTCTTTTCCGCAGTTAGTAAAATGCCGTTTTATGCCTGCGGAATAATAGCATTCTCCGCAGCCCGCATCAAGAACATTGCCGCCGTCGGGAAGATATTTTTCGCATATTTCGCAGACCGCATCAAGCAAAAATCTGTAGCAGCCCGCATCAAGGAAATCACGTCTTGCCCTTATCATGAGCCTGTCGTCGCCGTGGCGTTTTGCCGAGGATTTCTGCGACTGAAGCAGATTGACATAGCCGAATTTCGATTTGTCAAAGCAATGCCCGTTTCCGCATCTGTAAAGGCTGCCCGAATCTGTGAGCTCCTTTTTGCAGACGGGACAAATAAAACTTATCATTTCTTTACCCTGCAGCTCTCAATTTTTTCAATCATTGACCTGCCGACATCGTGCATGAATTTTTCGCAGGCAGGCATAAGGTCATCGGGGAATTTAAGAAGGAAATTATCCGCTTCATATGTAAAATGACCCTGATAGTCAATTTCGCCCAGAGCCTTGAGGATATCGTTCCAGTCCATTTCATCAAGGTAGGGGAGAGTGTGGGAATCGTTGAAGTTATCGTTATCGTGAATGTGGAGGCAGCCAAGACGCTGACCCATCTGACGAATCATTCCGCCCGCAGTTTCGCCTACAAGACCGCAGTGGCCAAGGTCAAGGCAGGCTGTGAAATGAGCGGGGTTGAGTTCATCAACATAGCGGTTGAATTCCTCTGCAACGGAGCATACGTTGGGAACGATTTTTTTCTGAACATCGTCCCAGCCCCACATATTTTCAAGAGCGATTTTTACGCCGTAGTCTGCCGCATAGGGCTCAAGGCTGTGATAAAGCTCCATGTTTTTCTCAAACTGATTTTCTTTGAAAACAACGGGATGAACAACGCAGATTTTTGCGTCAAGCATACCTGCAATTTCAAGTGAACGCTTGAGCTTTTCGAATATTTTTTCGTTGTATTCGCAGTTGCCGTCTTTTGCGGAGGGGAAGGGGGAATGTGCCTGCTCAAAGGGCACGCCGCAGGAATCCGCAATTTTTTTGAGCTCTTTTATGTGAGATTTATATTCGCTTGAGTTGAGAATATCATCATCGTTTTTCATTCTGAACATGGAAAAATCAATGCCGTCAAAGCCTGCCTCGCAGATAATTCTGACAGCTTCTTTGTCGCCCAAACGCTCGCCTATGCGTTCGGTCTGATTTACAAGTTTCATGAAATCACTCCTTTTTCGGATATATTATAGCAGTATTGTGCAATATCTACAAGCAAAAGATTTAATTTTTACAAATTAACAATTTATTAATTGACTTTTTTTTGAAAATATTATAAATTAAAGTATACTTTACAAAAAATGTACTTTTTTGTAACGGAGGGAAAAGAAAATGGCAAAAGCAGAATACAGAAGCTCAATAAGGTCTAAAAACCTTATCAAAAAAGCTCTTGCAAAGCTTATCCACGAAAAAGAATTCGAAAAAATTACGGTTTCCGATATCATCCGTGAGGCTGATATCAGCAGGGGAACGTTCTATGCTCATTATTCCGATGTGCACGCTGTAATTGAGCAGATTGAATCCGAGGAAATGAAAAACCTCATGGACTTTGTTGACCGCTTCGGCTTTGAAAGAGTGGTAACGGAAGTGGATGTGTTTGTTGAGAATATCTGCATTTATTTAAGCAGGGATGTTGAGTATTACAGAATGATTGCGCAGTCAAACATACTCAACAACTTCATCTGGCGTTTGGTAAATGTTTATTACGAAAATCTTCTTGATTATACGATGAACAGGCTCGATGCGAAGAACAGAGATGAAGCCGAGCTTTATATAGTCTACATAACCTCCGGAGCAAAGACCATAATTCTCGGCTGGCTTAACGGTGAGGTTAAGGGCACACCCAGGGAAATCGGTGAAAGACTCGGAAAGCTTATCAAGCTTAACCAGCAATATTATATGAAATAAAAATCCACGGCGGGGCATGCAAAACGCATACTCCGCCGCTTCTTGTTTGTCAGTCCTCTATAGCCGCTTTGCGTGAATTGATTTTTCTGAAAATCTCGGGGTCGAATTTCGGTGTGCGGTCATAGTAGTAAAGACCGTTCTGTTCCTGCTCAATATCATAAAGCTGGGTATAGCAGAAGCCGAACATTCTGTAATTGTCGAGAAGTGCATTGGTGAGCCCCGCATATCTCTCGATGAGCTCTTCCTTGGTTTTGGGAGCGTTGCCGTAGCCCCATGCGTCGCCTCTGTCACCTCTTGACCACTGAAGTCCGCCGTATTCGCTGACCCATGCACAGCCCTTGCCGCTATACATCTGTCTTTCGGGGAATCTCTCGTAAAAAATACCTTCGGTCATGAGCCTATCATAGTTTTCTTTGAAAACATGATAATCCTGCTCATAGTCATGAACGTCATAGATATCTGTGATTGTGTGGAAATTGCCGCTTGTGTCGATGCAGGGGCGGGTTTCGTCCATGTGCTTTGTAACCTTGTAGATTGTGGAGATAATCTCGTCATACTGTTTTCTGCCGTCGATATCCCATGTTTCGTTGAAGGGGCACCAGCCGATGATTGAGGGGTGGTTGAAATCTCTTTCAACGCATTCGCACCATTCGGGGAGCATCGCCGCAAGAGCAGCCTGATTTGACCAGTCAAGACCCCAGTTGCCGTACTCACCCCAGACGATGTAGCCGAGTCTGTCGCAATGATAAAGAAATCTCTTTTCAAAAACCTTCTGGTGAAGTCTTGCACCGTTGAAGCCAACAGCCATGGAGATTTTTATGTCATTTTCAAGAGCCTCGTCGTTGGGGGCGGTGTAAATTCCGTCGGGATAGAAGCCCTGGTCAAGAACAAGACGCTGGAAAACGGATTTGCCGTTGATTAAGAATTTGTAATCGTCAAGCTTGATGTTGCGAAGTCCGAAATAGCTCTTGACTTTATCTTCACCGAAGGTCAGCTCAAGGTCATAGAGTCTGCCGCAGCCGACTTCCCAGAGATGGATTTCATCAAGCTTGATTTCACCCGTGATTGTTGACTTTGCAGCCCTTGAAAACGAGCCCATTGCCTTGCCTTCGTAGGATGCCGAAGCGGTGAATTCGCCCTCACCCTCAACAACGGCGGAAATTCCGATGATGCCGTTGACATAGTCGGGGAAAAGCTTGAAGCTTTTTATGTATGCTTTGGGAACAAACTCAAGCCATACGGTCTGCCAGATGCCCGTTGTTCTTGTGTAGTCGCAGCCGTGAGATTTGAGCAGCTGGCTCTGCTTTCCTCTGGGCACAAGGGGATTTCTTATGTCGTCAACGGCGTGAACGATGATTTCGTTTTCGCCCTCAACAAGATATTCGGTTATGTCGAATTTGAACGAAGCATAGCCGCCTTTGTGGCTGCCCGCATTTTTGCCGTTGATGTAAACTGTTGTTTCATAGTCAACCGCACCGAAGTGAAGAAGCACGTTGCCTTCAAGCTGTGCAGCGGTTATATCAAAGCTTCTTCTGTACCATACTGCGGGAATGAAATCCGTATGTTCAATGCCTGAAAGCTTACTTTCGGGGCAGAAGGGAACAATGATTTTTGTTTCCCAGTCTTTTCTTTCAATGATTCCGGATTCTTTTTTGCTGTTGCCGAAATCAAATTCAAAATCCCATTCGCCGTTGAGGTTGAGCCATGCGGCACGCTCGGATTGAGGGTCGGGATGTTCAAATCTTGGAATGTTAATCATAATTGCAGCTCCTTAAACTTTAAAATAATGTTCTTCAACCATAGCCGCAAGGCAATGGTAAACGGGCAGGGTGAGCTCCTGCACCTTGAATGTTTCTGCTTCGGGCAATCGAATGCACACATCGGAAAGTCTGCTCAATTCGCTTTCTTTTTCGCCTGTTACCGAAACCGTTTTTATTTTTGCGGCTTTTGCCGCCTTTACCGCATATACAACGTTTTCCGAGTTTCCCGAAGTGCTGAAGCTGAAAAGAACATCGCTGTCTTTTGCGTAGGCATAAACCTGCTGGGCAAAAACAAGCGACGGAGCAACATCGTTTTCGAATGCCGTCATAAGTGCGGAATGGGCACAGAGTGAGATTGCGGGAAGCCCCGACTGAAGATTGTTTGCGACATATTCATCGTCAAAAAGCTCCTTTTCCTTATCGGAAAGGGGTCTTTTTTTGAGGAATCCCTTCATCAGCTCGCCAACAAAATGGTCGCAGTCTGCGGCAGAGCCGCCGTTTCCGCAGCAAAGAATTTTTCCGCCTGCGTCATAGCAATTGAGAAAAATTTCAAATGCAGAGCGGATATCGCTTTTGCAGCTTTCAAGACAAGGGTACCGTTCAAAAAGCTCATTAAAAATCATTTTGAAACCTCCATTGCAACTCCGATTGCCGCATAGTCGCCTATATCGTCGCCGAGCATTGCGGGAACAATCTTACAGCACCGTGCGGAAATTTCAAGGGCTTCTCTTTTTATGACCTCGTTCATGGAGTCAACAAGCAGATGACCCGAACGCTGAAAAATGCTGCCGATAACAATTCTTTCGGGGTTGAGAATATCAATCAGAATCGAGAGTGCATAGCCGAGCTTTTCGCCGCAGCGGCGGTAAATTGCACCTGCGAGCCTGTCGCCGTTGATTGCGGCTTCGGCAATTGTTTTTGCCGTAACGTTGTCGTAGGGGATTGAGGTTGAACCGTTATAGATTGCAAGCATCTTTTTGCCCATTGCCGCAATGCCCGCACCGCTGCAAAAGCCTTCAAACGAGCCTGCTTTTCCGTAGGCGACGGGACCGTCGGAGTCGAGCCTTATGTGACCCACTTCGCCTGCAGTGCCGCTTGTTCCCGAATAGAGCTTGCCGTCAAGAATAAGACCCGCACCCATACCTGTTCCGAAGGTTAAGAAAATCATGTTTTTTGTTCCTCTGCCCGCACCGAAACGCCATTCCGCAAGTGCACAGGCATCGGCATCGTTTCGAACCTTGCACGGAATTCCCAATTCATCTTTAACGATGTCTGCGAGGGGAACGTTATCCCAGTCGGGCAGATTCGGCGGACGCATGATTATGCCTTTTTCGGGGTCAAGAGGACCGCCGCAGCTTACTCCGCAGGAGAGTATATCATCAAAAGAAATTTCGTTTCGTTCAATCAGTGTGCGCGCCGATGATATAAGCTCATCAACAATTTCACGCCACCCGCGTTCAACCCTTGTTTCAAAGCGGATTTTGTCTTTGATTGAGCCTCCGTTTTTTTCGGCAAGAGAAACCGCACACTTTGTTCCGCCGATGTCAAAGCCTATGTAATATTTCACAGTCATTCCGCCTTTCGGGAATAATCAAAACTATTATATACTCAATCCGTTTTTTAGTCAATAAAAAGGTCATATTAAAAGTGAAGGGGCTGATAATATGGCGGTTACGCTTATCCGTGCAACAATTTTGTATGTAATAATAATTTTTCTCATAAGATTAATGGGTAAAAGGCAGATAGGCGAATTGCAGCCCTCGGAGCTTGTTATAACCATTCTGATTTCGGAAATTGCGTCAATTCCCATGGAAAACAACTCCGTGCCGATTATAAACTCCGTTGTTGCGCTTTTTGCACTTGTTGCTTATGAAATTCTGACCTCTGCGGCGGGGCTTAAAAGCAACAAGCTGCGCTCGGTTATTCAGGGTCATCCCGTAATTGTTATCCGTGACGGAAAAATTGATGCAAAGGCACTCAAAAAGCTTCGCATGACCGTCAATGACCTTGTTTCCGCACTTCGTCAGAAGGATGTTTTTGAAATTTCGCAGGTGTCCTATGCGATTTTTGAAACAAACGGAAAAATCAGCGTGCTTTTAAAGCCCGAATACAGAAATTCGTCTGCAGCCGACCTTGATATTTATCCCGCCGATAACGGAATGCCGTTTGCGGTTGTTTGCGACGGAGAAATAATTGACGAAACCGTAAAGGATTCGACGTTTGATATTTCCCATGTCAAAAAAATAATCGTATCAAGCAAGATTCCCGTTGAGGAAATTCTGATTATGACCGTTGACTCAAAAGGAAACGTTTACATTGAAAGAAAGGAAAACGAGGCTTGAAAAGAGTTGCTTTTGCGTTGATTCTGCTCTCTGCGGCGATAGTTATTGCGGTTTGGTCGGGAACGGTTTTCAGAAACGAGCTCGCTTCTCTGTCAGCATCGCTTGAACGGCTTATTGACATTTCCGAAGCGGAGTCGGACGAAATTCTGAAAGACGAAACGGAAAAGGTTGTTGCACAATGGGAAAAATCCTCAAAAATTCTTCATTCCTTCGTGCTGCACGAGGGCATGGACACGGTTGAGCAGAATATAACCTCGCTGCCGCTGCTGCTGAAGCATTCCGACAGGTTGACCTTCCGCAACAAGTGTATCGAGGCGATAAATCAGATTGAAAACCTGCTGAATTCCGAGAAAATAAGCATTGAAAATATACTTTGAACAAAATTATGTATAAATTGTAAAATTCGATTGCGGACTTATAAATCTATTGTATTTTTGTTATGCAAGTGATAAAATGATAATAACCCGAAAGGGTAATAAGGGCATGGAGGAGGATGAATAATATGGAATTTACCATGCTGCTTTTTTGGATAATTGCACTTGTTGTTCTGATTGTTGTTGAAGCGGTCACGGCACAGATGGTAACAATCTGGTTTGCCGCAGGTGCAGTCGGTGCAATTGTTGCCGAGCGACTCGGTGCCGAAGTGTGGGTGCAATGGGTAGTTTTTGTGGCGGTTTCCGCAGTTGCCCTCATTGCAACTCGTCCTCTTGTGAAAAAAATCACAAAGGCAAAGGTTCAGCCGACCAACGCTGACCGATGTATCGGAATGGTGGCGGTTGTTACCGAGGAAATCAACAACGTTGAGGGCAGGGGTCAGGTTCATGTTAACGGCGTAACCTGGACTGCACGCTCTCTTGACGGCAGCATATTCAAAAAAGGCGAAAGAGTAATTGTCGAGAGAATCGACGGCGTTAAGCTTATTGTTAAGGCATAACGCAAAACATATGAATTAAGGAGGATACGTTAATGGAATTTATCATCATCATTGCTTTGGTTATTTTTATTATTGCAGTTGTTATTCTCAACATCAAAATTGTTCCCCAGTCAAAGGCGTATGTTGTTGAAAGACTCGGAACATACAGCGCAACCTGGCAGACGGGACTTCACATCAAAATACCTTTTATCGAAAGAATCGCAAAGCAGGTATCGCTCAAGGAGCAGGTTGTTGACTTCCCGCCCCAGCCCGTTATCACAAAGGATAACGTTACAATGCAGATTGACACCGTTGTTTTCTTCCAGATAACAGACCCCAAGCTTTTCACCTACGGCGTTGAAAGACCCATTTCCGCAATTGAAAATCTGACAGCAACAACTCTGCGTAACATCATCGGCGAAATGGAGCTTGACCATACCCTCACATCACGCGACATCATCAACGCAAAAATCAGAGGAATCCTTGACGAAGCAACCGACCCCTGGGGCATCAAGGTTAACCGTGTTGAGCTCAAGAACATTCTGCCTCCCAAGGAAATTCAGGATGCAATGGAAAAGCAGATGAAGGCAGAGCGTCAGCGCCGTGAGGCAATCCTCACCGCAGAGGGCGAAAAGGCAAGTAAGATTCTTGTTGCCGAAGGTCTTAAGGAAAGCAAGATTCTTGCTGCAGAAGCCGACAAGCAGAGTGCAATCCTTGCAGCTGAAGCTATCAAGGAAGCAAAAATCCGTGAGGCAGAGGGTGAAGCCGAAGCCATCATGAAGGTTGAAGAGGCAAGAGCAAAGGCAATCAACCTCATCAATGAAGCTGCACCCGGTCAGGGCTATCTGACAATCAAGAGCCTTGAAGCATTTGAAACCGCAGCTGACGGTCAGGCAACAAAGCTCATTATTCCCAGCGATTTGCAGGGTCTTGCGGGTCTTGCAGCAAGTGCGAAGGAAATTCTTTCGGATAAATAAAATCACGGCGGTCTTTATGACCGCCAATTTTTTACCCTTTATTCGCACAAATGTTCGAAAAACTCTTGATTTCTTGAGGATACGGTGATATAATCAGTAGGGCGGCTTGACTCAAGCCGCCGAAAAATAATTCTTACGGGAGGCACGGAAGGATGTCGGAAAACAAAACATATATCGCAATTGACCTCAAATCCTTCTATGCGAGCGTTGAGGTTATGGAAAGAGGTCTTGACCCCATGACAACCAACCTTGTTGTTGCCGACCCGTCAAGAACTGAAAAAACAATCTGTCTTGCGGTTTCGCCAAGCCTTAAATCTTACGGAATTTCGGGCAGAGCAAGAATGTTTGAGCTGATTGAGCAGGTGAAAATCGCAAACGCAGAGCGTAAGCTAAAAGCACCCGGCAGGAAATTCACGGGTAAATCCTATGATGCGGATAAGCTTGCGGAAAATCCGTCGCTTGCCATTGACTATATTGTTTCGCCGCCGAGAATGGCACTTTATATCGAATACAGCACTAAAATATATGAGGTTTATTTAAGATACGTTGCACCTGAGGATATTCATGTTTACAGTATTGACGAAGTCTTTATTGATGCAACAAAATATCTGAAGCTTAACGGAATGAATGCCCACGATTTCACACGGATGCTCATTAAAGAAGTTCTTGCCGAAACGGGAGTTACCGCAACGGCGGGAATCGGAACAAATCTTTATCTTTGCAAAGTTGCCATGGATATAACCGCAAAGCATATGCCTGCCGACATTGACGGAGTGCGGATTGCGGAGCTTGACGAAATGAGCTATCGCCGTGAGCTGTGGGGTCACAGACCGTTGCGTGATTTCTGGAGAATCGGCAGGGGAATTTCAGAAAAGCTTGAAGAATACGGAATGTTTACCATGGGCGATGTTGCCCGATGCTCAATAAAAAACGAGGATTTGCTCTACAGGCTTTTCGGCATCAACGCCGAGCTGCTCATTGACCATGCATGGGGCTGGGAGCCCTGCACCATTGCGGAAATAAAAGCCTATAAGCCGCAGACAAACAGCGTGAGCTCGGGTCAGGTTTTGCAGATGCCGTATGAATTTGAAAAGGCAAGAATCGTTATCCGTGAAATGGCGGATAATCTTGCCCTTGACCTTGTTGAAAAAAAGCTTGTCACCGATCAGCTGGTGCTTATGGTCGTCTATGACAAAGAAAACCTCAACGATATCGGCAGACGAAAGGCGTACACGGGCGAAATCAAAACGGATTTCTACGGCAGACCCGTGCCCAAGCACGCAAGAGGTACGGCGAATATCGGCAGACAAACCTCGTCAACACGGCTTATAACCGATGCAGTTACGGAGCTTTTTGTCCGTGTTGTTGATAAAAACCTGCTTATCCGCAGACTGAACCTGACCGCAAATCATATTGTTCCCGAGGATACCGTTGACAGAACTTCCGTGCCCGAGCAGCTCAGCCTTTTTGAGGATTATGAGGAAAAAGAACGCAGGCGAAAAGCGGAGGAGGAGTTGCTTGAACGGGAGCGAAAAATGCAGGATGCGTTGGTCGGCATCAAGCACAAATACGGCAAAAATGCTATTCTTAAGGGCATGAATTTCAAGGAAGGAGCAACCGCCAAGGACAGAAACAAGCAAATCGGCGGTCACAAGGCATAAATGGGAAATAACTATGACGATATAATTAATCTGCCTCACCATACCTCCGGAACACGCCCGAAAATGTCGATGCATGACCGTGCGGCACAGTTCAGCCCCTTTGCGGCGTTGACGGGGCACGATGCGGCACTTGAAGAAACCGCAAGGCTGACTGATACACGCATTGAGCTTGACGAGTGCGAAAAGGAGATTCTCAACGAAAAGCTGATGATGATTTCCGACGGAACACAGGTTGTGACAGTTACCTGGTTCAAGCCCGATGAAAGAAAATTCGGCGGAGCGTATGTCGATGTTACCGACACGGTGAAAAAAATTGACGTATACAGCCGCGAAATAATTATGTCAAACGGAGAACGGATTCCCGTTGATGAAATATACGATATAAAGATATAAAACAACCGCCATGGCATCAAAAACCATGGCGGTTAAGCTTTTTATTCGTCTTTTGATTCTTCGGAAGGTTCTTCTGTTTCTTCAACAGCTTCAGCTTCATCAGCGGTTTTTTCCGAAACTTCGTCTGTTTCGGTTATTTCATCTTCGGAAATTTCAGCCGTTTCTTCGGTTTCCTTCGTCAGATATTCTTCGCTGATTTCTTCAGTACCGTTTTCCTCGGGAAGCTCGATATCAACGATTACGGGCACGTTGATTTCTTCAATAACGGGAAGAACAAAGGGAGCGTTGACGTTTCTCTTTCTGCGTTTTTTGAAAATTATTGCAGCCGCAATAAGACAGATGAGAGTAAACACCGAAACACCTGTACCGAGAATGAGACCCTGCGGCATAAAGCTGATTTCAACCTTGTGCTCGCCTGCAGGAAGATTGAATGCAAGATATGCTTCCTCTGCAAGTGCAATGTAATCTTCTTCGGGAATCTTAACGCCGTCAAGCTTTACGGTCCAGCCCTTGTCATAGGGGATTGAAGTAAAGAATACGGCATCGGTATCGGATGAAACCGTACCCGTGATTTTCGTTTCTTCAAATGATTCAACGTTGAGCTGACGGCTCTTGAGGATTTCGTAGCCCTCGTTGAGCTTATCCTCTTTTACAAAGTAGGGATAGAAATCGATATATCCGTAGTCCGAATCCTCAATTTTGATGTGAACAAGGATTTCTTCCTCTGGGGTAACGATACCAAGGTCATAGATATATGCTTCGTCGGTGTACTGGGTATAATCCTTGCCGTCTTTTGTAATCTGAATGCTGTCAAAATCATAGGAATTAACGTAGAGATAGCTGTGCTTTGCTTCGTCGGTTGTGAGAACAAAGGTGAGCTCGCCCGTGCCTGCTCCGCTCTTTGTGTAGTAGATATCACCCGTGTCAAGACCCGAGGTGATTTCATCCATGTTGTAGTACTGTACCTCTGCAATGTTCATCATGCCGAAAACATCGGAAACGCCTGTTGAATATTCAAACCAGTCGCTCTGCACGGTGAAGGGGTTGTTGAGGTCGGTGTACCAATCCTTGACTTCGGGGTTAACCGCAAAACCGATGGGCAGATAATACTCGCTTTCGTATGCGGTGAACTTGCCCTGCTCGGCAACCTTTGTGTAATAATCTTCCTCAACCTCAACGTTTTCATCGTTGTCAACAACATATTTCATTGCGTGCATCATGTTGTAAACGGGTGTCTGGAGATGATAGGTGTAGCTGTTGATATAGTTGCCGTAGATACCAAGGTCGCTCTGTGCGTTCGACATCTTTTCGTATGCCATTGAGGAGAAAGTTGAAACGCCGTTGTAGCCGAACCATGCGGGATCCATTCTTGCTCTGTTGTAGGTAAGATCCATGCGGTACATATCATTGCCTTCACGCTCGTCAAGCTCATCCTTGATGAGTCTGAAATCGCTGTAATCGCCAACGAAGTTTGCCTTGATCTGATCCATGCTGTATCTGTCGGTGTTTGCGCAGGCAACCTCGCCGATAACGCAGCAGAGAAGAAGCACCGAAACTGCCGACTGCTGATATCTGGGGTCTTTCATAAGAGCGAAAACAAGGCAGTAGGTTACAACAAAAATAATGCTGATAAGAACTGTGATTTCCTCAACGTTCTTTGAGCCGATTTCCTGAACAAGGATTATGAATGCAAGAACCGCAACGCCCGCACCGAGAATCTGCCGACCCGTGAATTCGTTGAGCCTTGTAAATGCCTTGTATGCGATAACAAGCAGCATAAAGGAATACATGAACGAAAATCTGTAGGGCAGGTCGTTGGGATAATGGAAGCCGTGCCAGATATAGTTGAGAATGTTTACGTTGAAGCTGAAATAGAAAAGTGCAAGGAAAGCGGTGTTAGCAATTTTTTCCTTGAGGGGAATTGATTTTGTGAAAAGATAAAGCGGAACAAGAATAACCGTTGCAATGCCGCAGTAAACGTTGGGAAGAACATCCTCGCCGCTGCTGCGGATTGTGGGATTAACGCTTGCAAGGTGGTTTGCAAGGAAATCGAAAATCGAATAATAGGATTTGTATTCCGTGGGGAATGTGCCCGAGGTTGCCGAGCAGTTTTTGAGGATAAGATATGTGGGGATAAGGGCTGCGGCGATTATTCCTGCCGCTGCAAGGCTTGAAAAAGCAAAGGTGAAGCCGCTTCTTAAGAAAAGACTGCCTTTGATTTTATCTCTGAAGCTGTATTTTTTACTGCCGTTTTCATCAAGAATATACGGCGTTGACTCGTGTATTGCACCCGATTCGTATTTGCTGAAATAGTAAACAAGGAAATATATAACCGAAATAATGCAGGTCATATAGCCCATGTAGTAGCTGGAAAGAAGTGTGAGTGCGAGGGCTGCGATATAAACAGAGGGCTTGCGTTTGTTGATTATCCGCTCAATTCCGTAGATAACAAACGGAAAATAAACCATTGCGTCAATCCACATAACGTTCCAGTAATACGCAATGAAATAGCCGCACATTGCATAAAGAATACCGAAAGCGGCGGTTGTGAAATCGTGTCTGCCCTGTGATTTTTTGAGGTAATAGGTAAATGCGGCAGCTGCAAGAGCGGCTTTGGTCAGAATCATGCCTGCAATTGCTTCGGGCATATTTTCGTGACCGAGAAGCAGCATGATGATTGCCGTTGGGCTTGAAAGGTAATTGAAGAAATTACCGAGGAAGGGCGAGCCCAAACCCGTCTGCCACGAATAAAGAAAGCTTTTGAGGTTTGTTACTCTGTCATAAAATTCCGCAAACAGGGGACCGTACTGGTGATAAAGGTCCATTCGCAGAATTGTTGTTTCTCCGAAGGGGAAAAGATTATAGCAATAAAAAACAAGCATCATAACTCCGACGGTGCAGAGACAGGAGAGCCAGCAGTAGGAGTTGTTTGAGAAAAAGCGCTTGAATATTGATTGCTTTGCCGAAGGGTTTTCAAGCCTTGTCATAGAAAATTGTCCTCCAATATTCTAATAATTTCCATAAACATATCTAATATATCATAATATAACCTTTATTTCAAGTGAACATTCTGTAAAGTTATGATGAAGTTCTGTAAAGTTATGATGAAGTCATATTCCGGGACAAGAGGGAATATATATTAGCAAAAGCGAAAAGAAAGGAATGTTTATGGACAACATAAATCGGTTTGATTCAGCCGTTTCCTATCTGACGCCGATGTTGAGCGGTTTGTTTCTCGGGCTTGACAGTCGGGATAAGCAAAGAATACGGGAAATCCGTCTGCGAAGCCGCAGAAAGGCTGCGGTTATAACCGACAGGGGCACGGAGTTTATTCTTCCGTCGGGCAGACTGACATCCGTTTATTCCGAGCTTGCCGTTGAAACAAACGAAGATGAAATCGGCGAAATTTTCAGGCGGCTTTGCGGTTATTCCGTATACAGCTGCACGGAGAGCGTCAATAAGGGCTATATAACCGTCAGCGGCGGACACCGTGCAGGTGTTGCGGGCACGGCTGTGACGGAAAACGGAAAAATAACCGCCGTGCGTGATATCTGCTCGATAAATCTCCGCATAGCCCGTGAAATAAAGGGTGCGGCAAACGGCATTTACAAATCTGTTTTTGCAAACGGACTGTGCTCCGTTATTGTTGCCGGTCCGCCGTCGAGCGGAAAAACAACGGTTTTACGTGACCTTGCCCGTCAGCTTTCGGGAAAAGACAGCGGAAACTGCCGAAAGGTTTTTGTCTGTGACGAAAGAGGCGAGCTCGGTGCCTGTGTTTCGGGAATTCCGCAGAATGACCTGGGAATCAACACCGATATCATAACGGGCTATCCGAAGTCGGAGGGAATAATGACGGGTCTGCGTTCCTTTTCGCCCGATATTATTATTTGCGACGAGGTTGCAACTTATGAAGAAATTGAGGCGGTTGAATCGGGCGTTAACAGCGGAGTATGCTTTGCACTCAGCGTTCACGCAAGAAACATGAGGGAGCTTAAAACAAAGCCGATTATAAAACGGCTGATTGCAACGGGAGAGTTCGGAAAGATTGTTCTTCTTTCGGGAAACGGTGTGTGCAGAACGGAAAAAATATTTGATGCAGGTGAGCTTGATGTTTAAACTTATTGCAACGGTTATGATAGCGGCGGGCTTTGCACTCGGCGGAAGGCACCTTGCCGTATTGCAGAAAAAGCGTGTGTCTTTTCTTGAAAGCATAATTCTTATGATTTCAACCGCCGAAACACGGCTGAAATATGCCTGTCTGCCCGTTTCCGATTTACTTAAAATTCTTAATGAAAACACGGCACTCTCGGAGCTTGAATTCATCAGAAGCTGCCGCGAAAAGGTCTGCTTCGGAGAGCCCTTTCCCGATGCCTGGAGGGAAAGCATAGAAAACGAAGCCGAATTCTGCCGCCTGCTCGGCAATTCCGCAAAAAATCTTGTTTCCATGGGGTCGGAGCTCGGCTCAACAGACCTTGACGGTCAGCTTTCCTGCTGCGGATACTACAAAAATCTTTTTGAAGCCGACCTTGAAGAACAGCGTGAAAAAAGCGAAAAATACTCAAGGCTTTTTCCGTCAATGGGGCTTCTTCTGGGAATTTCGGCGGCAATTTTAATAATATAAGGCGGTCTGATTTATGGATATAACGGTTGTAATCAAGATTGCGGCGGTTGGAATAATCGTTGCAATACTGAATTCGATTCTGTGCCGCTCGGGCAGGGATGACTATGCTCTGATAACGATTCTTGCGGGCATTGTTGCGGTGCTCATGATGCTCATACCGCAGTTTTCCGACCTGCTTGGAACGGTAAAATCGATTCTTGATTTCTGATTTATGGATTTGCTGAAAATATCGTTTGTCGGGATACTGACAGCTCTGCTCTACGGGCTGATAAGACAGGTTAAGCCCGAAATGGCACCGCTTGTTATTCTTGGCGGCACGGCGGTCATTATTCTTGCCGTTTCGGATGTTTTGCTTGACGTCACGGACAGCGTGAATTCGATGATGGAGCTTGCGGGACTTGAAAAGGAAAATGTATCTCTGCTCATAAAATCGCTCGGAATATGTGTTGTAACGCAGTTTGCGGCAGATATTTGCTATGACAATTCAAGCTCAACTCTGGGCTCTGCCGTTGAGCTTGCGGGAAGGCTCGGAGCAATCGCACTTGCTCTGCCCATGATTAAAAGTGTTGCCCGAATTGCTGTGGGACTTATAAACGGATAATGAAAAGAATAATTCTGTTTTTTATTTTTATCGGATTTTTTTCGCTTGAGGCGTTTGCCGTAAATACGGATGAATATTACAAAGACGGTCTTGAAGCGATAGGCGCTCATGACCTTGCGGAAAGTCTTTCGGACGAAACAAAGGAATATCTTGAAAAAATAGGTATTGAAGAAACGGAATACGAAAAAATCCTTGACGCTTCGCCGAAGGCTGTTTTTTCTCTGGTGGGGGATTTGCTTAAAGACGGACTTAAAAAGCCTATGAGCGGTGCATTCAAGGCAATCGGAGCGGTTATGCTTGTGAGTGTCTGCTCCGCATTCTTTCCGAATGACGAAAAAAGCAGGTCCGTGCTTAACCTCATAAGCGGCTGCTTTGTAATCATTACGGTTTTTTCGTCTGCGTGGGAAAGTGTCAGAGCTGCGGTTTCCGCAATGGAAGCGTGTGCGGTGTTTGAAAAAGCGTTGATACCCGTGCTTGCGGCGGCTGTGACCTTCAGCGGAAATCCCGCTCTTGCCTTAACCGTCAGAGGAGCTGCGTTTACGGCGGCACAGTTTGTTGAAGCTCTCGCAAAGGATTTTGCAATGCCGCTTGTCGGCGTGGTCGGAGCACTCGGAATAACGGGCTCGATTTTGCCGACAGTCAGACTGTCTGCGGTCAGCGAATTAATCAGAAAAACGCTTCTGACCGTGCTTTCGTCAGCGGCAGCATTATTCACGGGATTTCTCGGGCTTAAAAGCATTGTTTCCGCATCCGTTGACGGAATGGCTGCAAAGGGCGTAAAGCTTGCCGCAAGCACATTTGTGCCCGTTGTGGGCGGAGCGATAGGCGATGCCTATTCCTCGGTGCTGGGAAGCCTTTCGTTGCTTCGTTCAACGGTCGGAATTTACGGAATTGCGGCAATAATTCTGACCGCTCTGCCCGTAATAGTCAACCTTGCGTTGTGGGTGCTTGCCATGAGGCTTGCGTCAACTGTCAGCGACCTGCTCGACTGCCGTGAATGCTCCGAAATACTGAAAAACACGGCGTTTGTATTTTCTATGGTTAACACGCTTCTGCTGCTTTGCGTGGTTGTTTTCATCATAACGGCGGGTCTGACCGTGCTGATAAAATCGGGGGAATAAAATGGACGGATTGAAGCAATGGGCACTCACTCTGATAATCGGCGGACTTGCGGGCACGTTTGTAATCGCTCTTTCGCCCAACGGAGCAGCATCAAAGACCTTGCGTACAGTTATCGGAATATTTATTGTTCTGGTTGTATGCTCACCTCTGTCAAAGCTTGAAAATGAAGATGGTTCTTTACTTGTTTTCAATGAAAACGGCGGATACGGAAGCTTTGACGAAGAAGAAAATCTTAAGGAATATCTGGTTTCCGTTTGCCGTGAGTCGGCGGAAAATGAAATCAGAAAAACGGCATCGGAGCTCGGGATAAAAGCGGGCAATGCCGAAATAAATATGTATATTGATGAAAATTATTGCATAATTATACAAGAGGTTCTTGTCAGAACCGAAGGCGGCAAAACGGAAGAATTCTCTGTTTTGCTTGAAGAAAGGCTCGGAGTCCCCGTCAGGATTATTTCTCGGTAAGGAACGGTATTCAATGTGAAAAATATCGGCGAAACAGTAAAAGGAATATTCGACAGAATATCCGAAAAAACAAAGCTCGGCAAGGGTATTCTGCTTGCGGTTGTTCTGCTCCTCGGCGGTATTGCGGCACTTATTCTCGGCGAAATCGTGCCCGAGGAAAAGTCGGCTTCCGCAGAGTCCGAAACAACCGTCACAAAGCCCATGACGGATGAATATGCTCTGCAGCTTGAAGAACGGCTGACTTCAATAATATCAAGTGTTTACGGTGCGGGAAAGACAAGGGTTATGGTGACTCTTGAAAGCGGCAGCGAGGATGTTTATCTGCATAACTATGACTACGGCGAAACCGACGGCTCTGACGGAAAAAGCAGCGTTGAACGCAAGGATGAATATGTGATTGTTGACGGCGATGACGGAGAAAAGGGGATTGTTGTCAGACAGTCGGAGCCGAGGGTGAGAGGCGTTGCGGTTGTCTGCGAGGGCGGCGGCACGGAATCCGTGAAGCAGCAGATTGTGGAAACCGTGACCGCATTGCTTGATATCAGCAGTGCAAGGGTCAGCGTGGCAAAAATGGACAGTTAGTCTGTTTGCATAATAATACATACGGAGGAACATACAATGATAATCAAAAAAAGACAGCTTTTGCTTGCAACACTCATCATCGCTCTCGGTGCGGCGGTTTTTGTTAACTGGTATTATACCCGACCCGAAACGCAGTCTGCAGGTAAAAGCGTGATAACGGAATCAACAACCCTGCCTGCGGCACAGGAGGGTGCAAATCTCGGCGACGCGCGCTATGTTATTTCAACCGATACCGCACTTGAGGATACCGCCGCACAGGCAAAGGCAAACGAATATTTTGCCGGTGCAAAGCTTCGCAGACAGACCGCTCACGATGAAGCGGCTGAAGCTCTCAATGACGTCATCAAGGACGGCGATTCCTCGGAGGAGGCGGTCAGAAAAGCGACCGATGCACTCAAGGAGCTTACGGATTGCATGACTCTTGAATGCGATATTGAAAACCTGATAACGGCAAAGGTCGGCTGTGAAAATCTTGTTATTCTCAACGGCGGCAATGCCGAAATAATTGTCGAAAACGGCTCACTCGATGATGTGACGGTTGTCAGAATAAAAGAAATTGCCGTAAAGCATTCGGGTTATCCCGTTGAAAATGTCACAATTATCGAGATGGAATATTAATATTTATAAATTATTTTAAAAATATTATTGTATATTTAAACAAATGATGGTATAATCTATGGGAAACAGCGGAAAAATCCGCAAATCGGGCTTGTGCCTGACCCCGGAGGATTATATGACAAGACGTGAAGAGAGAGAACAAGCTTTTATTCTTCTTTTTGAAAAATCGTTTAACGAGGAAACTGAAATTTCCGAGCTTTATGACCTTGCACTCGAGGATGAAATCGTTGCCGAAAGCGAATTCGTCAAGAGCCTTGCATTCAAAGCATGGGAAAATCTTGAAACTATTGACCCCGTAATCGAAAAGCACGCAAAGGGCTGGAAGCTCGGCAGAATTTCAAAGGTTGCCCTTGCCGTTTTGAGAATGGCAATCTGCGAAATGCTTTATTTTGACGATATTCCCGTCGGCGTATCAATCAACGAAGCCGTTGAGCTTTGTAAAAAGTATGCCGCAAAGGATGATGCGTCATTCGTTAACGGACTTCTCGGCTCCGTTTCAAAGGAAGAAAAATAATGCTTACTCTCGGAATAGATACAAGCAACTACACAACCTCTGCCTGCCTTTATGACAGCGAAAGCGGAGAGGTTGTTCAGAAAAAGCTTCTTTTGCCTGTTAAAAAAGGTGAAAAGGGACTTCGCCAGAGTGATGCCGTGTTTCATCATACCGCAAGGCTCTATCCTCTTGTGAAAGAGCTTTTTGATGAGGTCGGCGGCGAAATTGATGCAATCGGTGTTTCGGAAAAACCGAGGGATGCCGAGGGCTCATATATGCCCTGCTTCCTTGTGGGTGTCAATGCCGCAAACTGCATCGGTGCGACAATGCGAAAGCCCGTTTACGGCTTCTCGCATCAGGCGGGACACATCATGGCTGCCCTTTATTCAAGCGGCAAAACGGAGCTTATAAATCAGAAATTTATTGCCTTTCATGTTTCCGGAGGAACAAGCGAAATGCTGCTTGTATCTCCGGATAGTGAGAGGACTTTTGATATTAAGATGATCGGCGAAACCCTTGACCTTAACTGCGGACAGGCTGTTGACAGGGCGGGGGTAATGATGGGACTTTCGTTTCCCTGCGGAAAAGAGCTTGAGGCTCTTGCACTCAAAAGCAGCGAAAAATATAACCCCAAGGTTTGCGTAAACGGCGGCAATTGCAGCCTTTCGGGACTTGAAAATCAATGCAGAAAAATGCTCGATAAGGGCGAATGTCATGAAAACGTTGCAAGATACTGCATCGATTTTATTGCAAAAACCGTTGAAAAAATGACCGAATACGCAATATCCGAATACGTAAATCTGCCCTTGATTTATGCGGGCGGAGTTATGTCAAACACGATTATCAAGGAAAGAATGCAGAAGAAATTTGGTGCTTTTTTTGCACAGCCCGAGTTTTCCTGCGACAATGCGGCGGGCGTTGCGTGCCTTGCGGCAATGAAAGGAGCTGCGGCTCATGAGTAACGGCGTTGTATTGAGCGTAAGCCAGCTCAACAGATACGTCAAATCGATAATCGAGCAGGACATGAATCTGCAAACGGTTTTTGTTCAGGGAGAGATTTCGAATTTCACAAATCACTACAAAACAGGTCATTATTACATGACAATCAAGGACGAATATTCGTCAATAAAAGCGGTCATGTTCAAAACCGCAAATATGCGGCTGAAATTCATGCCCGAAAATTCGATGAACGTCATAATCAGAGGAAGGGTTTCCGTTTTTGAGCGTGACGGACAGTATCAGCTTTATATCGATGATATGCAGCCCGACGGCACGGGCTCATTCAGCCTTGCGTTTGAGCAGCTTAAAAATAAGCTTGCAAAAGAGGGGCTTTTTGATGCCGATAAAAAGAAACCCATTCCCGCATATCCCGCAAGGGTCGGAGTTGTCACCTCACCGACGGGTGCGGCGATAAGGGATATAATCAACGTTATTTCACGCCGCTTTCCCATGACGGAGCTCGTTCTCTGCCCCGTTGCGGTGCAGGGTGATTATGCGGCACCTCAAATCAAGGCGGCAATTGAACTGTTCAACGCTGAAAAAGCGGCAGATGTTTTAATTGTCGGCAGAGGCGGCGGCTCGGTTGAGGAGCTTTGGGCTTTCAATGAAGAAATGGTTGCAAGAGCCGTTGCGGCAAGCGAAATTCCCGTGATTTCTGCCGTGGGACACGAAACGGATTTCACAATCTGCGATTTTGCGGCGGATTTGCGTGCGCCGACTCCGTCTGCGGCGGCGGAATTGGCGGTGCCCGACAGCTTTCAGCAGCGTGAGATGTTTTACGGTGCAATACGCCGCATGAATTCCGCAATTGCGGACAGGCTCGGCAGCGAAAGAGCCGTGCTTGAGCTGCATAAAGCGACTCTCAAAAGATTGAGTCCGCAGAATTATATTGACAATCTGCGTGTGCGGTGTGACAGGGCGGCAATGGAAATGGATTCCGTTGTGCGACATGAAATGACTGTTAAATCAAAAAAACTTTCCGAGCTCTGTGCAAAGCTTGATGCAATGAGCCCCCTCAAAATTCTTGCAAGGGGCTACAGCGTTGCAAGCAAAGAGGGCAGGATAATTTCGGATATAAATTCCGTTGCTGAGGGTGATAAAATAAATGTCCGTGTCAGCGGCGGTGAAATGGAATGTGAAGTAACGGGAGTGAGTGTTAAATAATATGGAAAAAATGAATTACGAAAAAGCCGTTTCAAGGCTTGAAGAGATAGTTGACAAGCTTGAAAACGGAAATCTTTCGCTTGAAGAAATGATGAAGCTTTATGAGGAGGGCACAGCCCTTGCGGGAAAGTGTGCAAAAGCACTTGACAAGGCACAGCTCAAAATAACGGAGCTTTCATCGGGAAAGGTGAAAGAAAATGATTGATGTTGACAGAAAAATCCGTGAATATGCGGAATATATAAACGAAAAGATTGATGAATATATTTCGTCGGAAAAGTTTTCGGGCAGGGAATCCTGCGGACTTGACGTTATGCTTGAAGCAATGGCGTATTCCCTCAAAAACGGCGGTAAGCGTATAAGACCGCTTCTGACTTTGGAATTCTGCCGGATTTGCGGAGGGGATTACGAAAAAGCATTTCCATTTGCTCTGGGTGCGGAGATGATTCACACCTATTCGCTCATTCATGACGATTTGCCCTGCATGGATGATGATGACATGAGAAGGGGAAAGCCCTCAAGCCACAAGGTTTTCGGCGAAGCCAATGCTCTTCTTGCGGGCGACGCACTTCTGACCTATGCGTTTGAAACCGTGCTTTCCGCTCCCGATATGAGCGGAGAAAAAAAGGCTGCGGCGGGGCTTGCTCTTGCAAAGGCTGCGGGCTGCTCGGGTATGATTGCGGGTCAGGTTATGGACCTTGCAAACGAAGAAAAGGCCGCCGCTCTTGAAGAAATCAGAGCAACGGACAGGCTGAAAACGGGCGAAATGATAAAGGTTTCCGCACTTATGGGCTGCATTGCGGCGGGTGCGGATGAGGAGAGAATAAAAGCGGCTGAAAAATACTGCGAATGTGTCGGTCTTGCTTTTCAGATTGTTGACGATATCCTTGACGTGACAAGCGATGCGGAAACTCTCGGCAAGCCCATAGGAAGCGATGCACAGAACGGAAAATCAACCTATGTTTCGCTTCTCGGTCTTGAAAAATCGGCAGAGCTTGCAAATAATCTGACGGTTGAAGCAAAATCGGCTTTGGATATTTTCGGTGATGAAGGAGAATTTCTCTCAAAGCTTGCGGACAAGCTTCTTGAAAGAGAAAATTGATTATATGGAAGAAAACTTTGAAAATTCAATGATTCTTGAAACGGTAAAGCATCCGTCTGACGTAAAGCTGCTTGACGATGCAAAGCTTGAAAAGCTTTGTGCCGAAATCAGAAGCACTCTTATTGATACGGTTGCCTCGACGGGCGGTCACCTTGCCTCTAATCTGGGCACGGTGGAGCTTACCGTTGCACTTCATAAATCATTCAATTCGCCCGATGACAAAATCATCTGGGACGTCGGTCATCAGGCATATACACACAAGCTTTTAACGGGCAGATACAGCCGGTTTTCAACCCTTCGCAAGGAGGGCGGAATATCGGGCTTTGTTCGTCCCGACGAAAGCGAGCACGACAGCTTTTATGAGGGTCATGCGGGCGTTTCCGTTTCGCAGGCTGCGGGCATAGCGGCTGCCAATGCCGTGAAGGGCTCAAAGAATTTTGCCGTTGCAGTTATAGGTGACGGCTCTTTCGGCAACGGAATGGTCTATGAGGCTCTCAATCATGCGGGCTCAACAAGGACAAGGCTTATTGTTATTCTCAATGAAAATGAAATGTCGATTTCGGAAAATGTCGGTGCAATGGCAAGATACCTTGCCGTTGTACGCTCAAAGCCGAGATACTACAGATTCAAAGCGGGCACGGAGCGTGCACTCAACAAGATTCCCGTTGTCGGCAGGTCGCTTTCAAACCACATTTTCAAGCTGAAAAACACCCTCAAAAATATGCTCTATTCCAGCTCATTTTTTGAGGATTTGGGATTCAGATATATCGGCCCCGTTGACGGTCACAACATCGGCAGACTTTGCGAGGCGATGAACAGCGCAAAGGTGATTGCAAAGCCTGTTGTTATCCACGTTAACACCCGCAAGGGCAGAGGATATGACCATGCGGAGAATTCGCCCGAAAAGTTCCACGGAATTTCAAAATTCGATATAAACACGGGTGAGCCCTTAAGCGGCGGCGACTGCTATTCCGCCCGTTTCGGACAGGCTCTCTGCGATTTTGCCGCAAAGGATAAGCGGATTTGTGCAATAACGGCGGCAATGGCTCTGGGTACGGGTCTTGACGATTTTTCAAAGAAATTTCCCGAAAGATTTTTTGATGTCGGAATTGCCGAGGAGCACGCCGTAACCTTTGCCAGCGGACTTTCCGCAGGCGGAATGATACCCGTCTTTGCGGTTTATTCAACTTTCCTTCAGAGGTGTGCCGACCAGCTTATCCATGACGGTGCACTTCAAAGACAGAAAATGATTATAGCCGTTGACAGAGCAGGCTTTGTTGGCGAGGACGGCGAAACTCATCAGGGACTTTTTGACGTTTCGCTTGTGCAGAGCCTTCCCAACACAACCGTTTACAGCCCCGCAACCTATGCGGATTTGAATAACGCACTTTACAATGCTTTCTATAAAGACGAAAATCTGATTATCATACGCTATCCGAGAGGAAAAATGCCTGCCGATATTGTTGAGAATGAGGCGGGAGGAGATTTTTCCGTTTACGGTGACTCAAATGCCGAAACCGCAATCGTGACCTACGGCAAGCTTTATTTCAATGCGGTTGAAGCCGTTAAAATTCTTTCTGAAAAAGGAAAAAACGCAAAGATAATCAAGCTTGAAAGAATAAAGCCCATTCCCGAAGAAGCGGTTGAAATCGCATTCAACTGCAAAAATGTTTTCTTCTTTGAAGAGGGAATGAAATCGGGCGGTGCAGGCGAAAAAATGGCTGCGGAGCTTCTTGAAAAAGGCTTTTGCGGCAAATACTCCGTAACTGCGGTTGACGGAGAATTCGTTACCCACGCAAGCGTTGCAAGCCTTATGGAAAAATACAATATGGACTCCCGCTCCATGGCTTGCAGAATTGAAAAAGAGGTAAAGATATGAGTGAAAAAATGCGGCTTGACGTAGCCGTTTTTGAAAGAGGATATGCCGAAACCCGTGAAAAGGCAAAGGCTATGATAATGGCAGGCAGCGTTTATCTTAACGGACAAAAAGCCCTCAAGGGCGGAGTTAACGTCAAAGAAACCGATGTTATTGAGGTCAGAGGTGCGGTTAATCCCTTTGTCAGCAGAGGCGGACTCAAGCTCGACAAAGCCGTCAAAAGCTTCGGTCTTGATTTAAGTGACTGCATCTGCATGGATATCGGTGCTTCAACAGGCGGCTTCACCGACTGTATGCTCACAAACGGAGCAAAGAAGGTTTATTCAATCGACGTCGGCTACGGTCAGCTTGCGTGGAAGCTCCGCTGCGACGAAAGAGTTGTCAATCTTGAAAGAACAAATTTCAGATATGTCACAAGGGAGCAGGTGCCCGATGAGGTTGACTTTGCTTCCGTTGACGTTTCGTTTATTTCGCTCAAGCTGATTTTGCCTGTTATGCACACGCTTCTCAAAGACGGCGGCAGGTCTGTTTGTCTTATAAAACCGCAGTTTGAAGCAGGTAAAGAAAATATCGGCAAAAAGGGCGTTGTGCGTGATAAAAGCGTACACGAAAATGTTGTTGAAAATATAACAAACTTTGCCGCTGAAAACGGATTCAAGGTAATCGGTGTTGATTTCTCACCCATAAAGGGTCCCGAAGGCAACATTGAATACCTGATGTATATTGAAAAAAGTGAAGTCGGTGAAATGCTCTGGGAGGGCTCTGTTCACGAGCTTGTTGAGCTTTCGCACGAAAATCTTGATAAATGAGGATTGGTAAAATGAGAATTGCTCTTGTGCCTAATCTGACACGCACCGAAGCCTTCGGCGTAACGGCGGGAATCTGTGAGCGGCTCAAAAAGCTCGGTGCGGAGTATTGCTTTTCCCTTGAACATAAAAATCAGTTTGAAATGACGGGTGCGGAGTTTCTGCCTGCCGATGAGGCAATTTCGGGATGTGATGCCGTGATTGCGGTCGGCGGCGACGGCTCAATAATTCATGCCGCAAAGCTCGCCGTTATGAAGCAGAAGCCTATTCTCGGAGTCAATGCGGGAAGGCTGGCGTTCATGGCGGGTCTTGAAGATAACGAGCTCAACTTGCTTTCAAGGCTCATTGACGGCAACTACACTCTCGATAAAAGGCTGTTGCTGAAATCAAATATTATAAAAAACGGTGAGGTCATCAGCACCGACTATTGTGTCAATGACTGCCTTGTGACAAACGAAGAAAAGCAGAGAATGACGGCGATTGACGTTGCCCTTGACGGAAAGAATTTCAACAGCTATCTCTGCGACGGAATTGTTGTTTCAACGCCTACGGGCTCAACCGCTTATTCGCTTTCGGCGGGCGGTCCGATTGTTGACCCCGAGCTTGAAAGCATTATGCTCACTCCGATTTGTCCCCATTCATTGGTTGACCGCTCGCTGATGTTCAGACCTGATGCGGTCATAACCGTTTCCTCTGCGGAGGAGAGAAATCTCTGCATTTCGAATGACGGCATTGAGCCTGTGATTGTTGAGCCGAACTGTTACGCAGAAATATCGAGAGCCGAATTCACGGCGAATTTCATCAGAATAAAGTCCGATAATTTTATCGATATATTGTATAAAAAGCTTGCCCAACGAAAATAAAAGGAGTTTAAGAACGTGAAAAAGAGAAGACATGAAGCTATAATCAGACTAATTGAGGAAAACTGCCTTTCTACCCAGACAGACCTTCTTGAAATGCTCAAAAAAGAGGGCTTTGACACAACCCAGGCAACAATTTCACGCGATATCAAGGATTTAAGACTCATAAAGAAGGTTGACGAGCTTGGCAGAAGCCGCTATGCCGTTGATAACGGTGATTCGGGTGAGCTTCTGGGCAAATACAAAAGTATTTTCAGCCATTCCGTTATTTCCGCCGACTATGCGGGCAACACTCTTGTCATAAAATGCTACACGGGAATGGCACAGGCTGCCTGTGCGGCACTCGATTCAATGCATTGGGAGGGTCTTGTGGGCACGCTTGCGGGCGACGACACGATTTTTGCACTTTGCAGAACTCCCGAAAATGCAAATCAGATGAAAGAAGCCATTGCCGAGCTTGTAAGGTGATTTCCGAAGGGAAGATAGTAACATATGTTAATCGGTTTGAAAATCGAAAATATTGCCGTAATCGAAAACGCAGAGCTTGAATTCGATGAGGGGCTTAACGTCATGACGGGCGAAACCGGTGCGGGTAAGTCCATTGTAATCGATTCAATCAATGCCGTTCTGGGTGAACGCACTTCAAGGGAGCTTATCCGAAGCGGTTCTGAAAACGCAAAGGTGTTTGCAACCTTTGCGGATATCGGTGACGAAACGGAGAAGCTGCTTGACGAAATGGGTATTGAGAAAATGCCCGACAAAACTCTTGTTTTGAGCCGTTCGCTCAATTCGTCGGGACGAAATGTATGCCGCATAAACGGCTGTCCGTCAACCGTGACCGCTCTCAAAGAAATAGGTGCGGGCTTAATCAACATTCACGGTCAGCATGACAGTCAGGCGTTGCTCTCTCCCGACAAGCATTGCGGATTTATAGACAGCCTTGCTGAAAACGAGGCTTTGAGAAGTGAATATAAAAGCGTTTTCACAAATCTTGTTTCGGTAAAAAAAGAGCTCGAAAAGCTTTATGATACAAGGGATGAAAAGGCGGCAAGGCTCGATTATCTTAATTTTCAGATAGACGAAATATCAAACGCAAACGTACGTGAGGGCGAGCGTGAGGAGCTTTCAAAAGAAAAAGAGTTACTACAAAACAGCGGCAGGGTAATCAAGGCTCTTGAAAAGGCATATGCCGCATTGAGCGACGAAAACGGCATTATTGCAGGCGTAGAGGACTGTGCTCACGAGCTTGAAACCGCCGCAAAATACTATGAAAACGCACAGGACAGTGCAAAGGGGATAAGGGGAATTTCCTACGAGTTATCGGAATTTTCCGCAGAGGTCAGAGCTCTTGTTGACGGCTTTGACTTTAACCCTGCAAGGCTGACGGAGATAAACGAAAGGCTGGATTTTCTTTACCGTCTTTCAATGAAATACGGTGCAACGGAAGCCGAAATTCTTGCAACGCTTGAAAAATCCGTTGCAGAGAGAAACGAAATTGAAGTTTCCGACGAGAGAATATCGGAGCTTGAAGAGCGTCTTTATGCACTTTCCGATGAAATAAAAGCTCTTTCCGCAAGGCTGACAGACAGCCGAATGAAGGCGGCAAGAGCGTTTGAAAAAGCGGTTAAAGCGGAGCTTGAATTCCTTGATATGCCGAAGGTAACGTTTGTTGTTGACCGCAAGGCAACGGCACTGACTTCAAAGGGTGCGGATGCGATTGAATTTCTCATAAGTGCAAACCCCGGTCAGGAGCCCCGACCCATTGCAAAAATCGCATCGGGCGGCGAATTGTCAAGAATAATGCTTGCAATCAAGAATGTGCTTTCCGATAAGGACAGCATTGACACTCTTATTTTTGATGAAATCGATACGGGTGTCAGCGGCTCTGCGGCAGAGAAAATTGCACTCAAGCTTTATGAGGTTTCAAAGGGCAGACAGGTTATCTGCGTGACCCACCTTGCAAGAATTGCCGCACAGGCTGACAGACATATGAAGATTATGAAATCCGTTGAGGGTAACAAGACCTTTACGGAAATAATTCCTCTTGATTTTGACGGCAGAGCCGCCGAAATTGCAAGAATAACCGCAGGCGGCAGTGTTACGGCGTTGCAGCTTGAAACTGCAAAGGAAATGCTTGTGAATGCAAAGGAGAATGCAAAATGAAATTCGGAGTTTGTATCGGTACGGACATCGAAAAAATGAAATATATCAAAGCTCTCGGCTATGACTATGCGGAGGGACATTGTCAGGAAATTGCAAGAAAAGATAAAGCTTATCTTGACGAAATGAAGGCTACGGGGCTTCCCGTGGCTGCCGCAAACTGCTTTATAGGGCTTAAGGTTGTGGGCGAAGAAAAAAATGATGCAGAGATTAAGGCGTATCTTGAAAAGCTGTTTGAGAATGCCGCCTATCTCGGTATTGAATATCTTGTTTTCGGTTCATCGGCGGCAAGAAGAATTCCCGACGGAATGACCCTTGAAGAGGGCAGAAAACAGATTGTTGATTTTCTTAAAAATGATGTTGTTCCTTTTGCGGAAAAATATAATATTACCATTGCAATCGAGCCTCTGCGCCCCGAGGAATGCAACGCAATAAATACCGTTGCCGACGGCGTTGAGGTTGCAAAGGCGGTTGATTCTCCGCTCGTTAAGGTGCTTGCAGACGTTGCACATATGTATGTTCAGAACGAGAGCATGGAAAGCCTTCTTGAATATAAAGATTGGGTTGTTCATGCACACACCTCAAATCCCGACCCCGACAATTCTCTTGACTGCAAAAGGATTTTTCCCGCCGAAAACGATGAATTCAGCCAGGCAAGCTTTGTTGAGCCGCTCAAGGAAATCGGTGTTAAGTATTGCTCAATTGAAGCAAATGTTCTGGATTTTGAAAGCGATGCAAAAAAAGCATACGATGTATTAAAGCATTTAAGGTGAACGACTGACATGAAAAAGAAAAACATAATTCCTTTATTGCTTACAGCAGCGGCAATTGTTTTTGAAATTCTGCCCTACGGTGCAAAGCTTACCTTTGCTCTTGACGGCGGCAAAACAAAGGAAGAGCTGTTCAGCTATTTCAGTCTATGCCAATTTTCTTCCGTTCATAACGGCAATTCTGACTTGCGTTTTGTTTATAATAGCGGTTCTTATTCTTTTCAAAAATTCCGAAAAGCTGAAAAAGGCTTTCAAAATTCTTGTAATAACAGCCTTTGCAGTTGCAAGTCTTTCGTTTGCTTTTATGAACCTTACGGTTACGGCTGCACTCATTTCTCTTATGCCGGCTTCCGCATGGCTTGGTGTGCAGCTGATATATAAGGCTTGACAAAACATTATTTAATAATGTATAATACAATGCAATGGCAATGACGGGAAGAAGTAACCGTTCAGGTCCGTTTCAGAGAGTCTTCGGTTGGTGAAAGAAGATAGCGGGCAGCGTGTGAAATACATCCCAGAGCCGCTTTGCTGAAAATTGCAGTAGGCAGAGCCGTGTGCGCGCGTTAAAGCGTAAGAGTAGAAATACTCGCCGAGGGGTTTGCCGTGAGGCAGGCTCAAATAGAGGTGGTACCGCGATAATTCGCCCTCTGTCAGCAATGGCAGAGGGTTTTGTTTTTATAAATAATTCTGAAAGGATGTTTTAATATGCAGATTTACGAAGAACTTGTTGCAAGAGGACTTATTGCACAGGTAACAGACGAAAAAGAAATCAGAGAACTCATCAACAACGGCAAGGCTGTTTTCTATATCGGCTTTGACCCCACAGCCGACAGCCTTCATGTCGGTCATTTCATGGCTCTTTGCCTTATGAAAAGACTCCAGATGGCAGGCAATAAGCCTATCGCCCTTCTCGGCGGCGGCACAGGCATGATCGGTGACCCCTCGGGCAGAAGCGACCTTCGCCAGGTGCTCACAAAGGAAACAATCCAGCATAACGTTGACTGCTTCAAAAAGCAGATGAGCCGTTTCATCGATTTCAGCGACGGCAAGGCTATGCTCATCAACAATGCAGACTGGCTTCTTGACCTTAACTATGTTGATGTTCTCCGTGAGGTTGGTGCCTGCTTCTCCGTCAACAATATGCTCCGTGCCGAATGCTATAAGCAGAGAATGGAAAAGGGTCTTTCCTTCCTTGAATTCAACTATATGATTATGCAGAGCTATGACTTCTATCATCTCTACAAGGAATACGGCTGTAATATGCAGTTCGGCGGCGATGACCAGTGGTCAAATATGCTCGGCGGCACAGAGCTTATCCGCAAAAAGCTTGGCAAGGATGCCTATGCAATGACAATCACCCTTCTCCTCAACTCCGAGGGCAAGAAGATGGGCAAAACCGCTTCGGGTGCAGTATGGCTTGACCCCGAAAAGACTCCACCCTATGAATTCTATCAGTACTGGAGAAACGTCGGCGACGACGATGTTCTCAAGTGCATCCGTATGCTCACCTTCCTTCCTCTTGAAGAAATCGATGCAATGGACAGCTGGGAAGGCAGTCAGCTCAATCAGGCAAAGGAAATCCTTGCTTTTGAGCTCACAAAGCTTGTTCACGGCGAAGAAGAAGCAGCAAAGGCACAGGCAGCCGCAAAAGCCATTTTCAGCGGTGCAGCCGACCTTGACAATATGCCTTCAACCGCTCTTGCCGATGCCGATTTCAGCGACGGCGTAATCGATATTCTTGATATCCTTATGAAGGCTGAAATCACAAAGTCGAGAGGTGAGGGCAGACGTCTTGTTCAGCAGGGAGGTATCTCCGTTGACGATGCAAAGGTAACGGATTTCACAATGAGCTTTGCACAGGCTGACCTTAAGGAAAAGCCCATCGTAGTCAAGAAGGGTAAGAAGATTTTCCATAAGATTGAGGCATAAAATGTTGAATCCGAAAGAAAAATGCGCGGTGTTTCTCGATATCGACGGAACGCTGATTGCGGACAGCTTCATTATTCCGCCCGAAAACCTTAAGGCAATAAAAGCCGCAAGGGCAAAGGGTCACATGGTGTTTGTCAACACGGGCCGCTCATGGGGCAATATTCCGCCTGTTCTTATGGAGCAGATTAAGGATTTTGACGGAATTATTGCAGGCAGCGGAGCTATGGTGAAAATTGCAAACGAAACCATGTTCAGCGGCAGCCTTTCAAATGATCTGGTTTTCCGCATTGCCGGATTTGTGTTTTCAAATCCGCAATATTGGGCAACCTTTGAGGGCTATTACTCAAACTATGTTATCACAAACGGCATAAGGCATTGCAATGAATTCCAGCAGCATATCGGCAGCATGTCTGAACTGAAAAAAGCCTGTGAAGCCGATGAAATTCAGGTTATTGCAATGGGAGGAGAACCGATTTCCGAGGAATTTGAAACCCTTTTTGCCGACGAAATAACCGTTTTTCAGTTTTCCTATTATGCCGATCTTGTCAAAAAGGAACTCAATAAGGCAGTCGGAATTGAAAAGGTTCTCGAAGTTACGGGAATACGCAGGGAAAACACAATTGCAATCGGTGACAGCAACAACGATTACGATATGCTGAAATATGCGGGCATCGGAGTTGCAATGGCAAATTCCCAGCAGAGCATTCTTGATATGGCGGATTACATAACCGACTCCAATTCTGAAAACGGCGTTGCAAAAGCCATAGAAAAATTTCTGCTATAAAAAAATAAAGCAGGACTTTCCTTTGACGGGAAAGCCCTGTTTTTTTATATATCTGTGTTTGTGATTCGCTCGATTTCGATTGACTCCGTATAAATATCCTGCGGATTATTTTCGTCAAGAACAATCAGTCTTCCGCCTCTTTCCTGACCGTAGGTGAAATATCCTGCACCGAGAGTCTGATAAAGGCTTATGCCGTCGATTTTTATATGGAAATCGTTAACGTGGTCATGACCGAAGAATGCGGCAATGATACCGCCCGTTTTCTTCCAGCTTTCAAACTGATTTCTGTGGTTGTTTTTTGTATAAGGCGGACAGGGAACTTCTCTGATTCTGCCCTCAAGAATTTCGTGACCGAATTTATAATAGTTTCCGTCACGTTCAAAGGTGTAGTCATCGTCTGCCGTCACAACGGAAAATCCGTCAAGCTCCTGCTGAACGGGAATATGCTGAAAAAGAATTGATGGCAGGGGATTGTTTCCGTTTGCAGCCTTTAATTCAGCCGCACGCCTTTCGTACCATTCAATCTGGTCATCGTGAACGCAGTCATAGGATAAGCCGTTTTCGGCGTTTCGCTGATAGTCGTTTGAGTCAATCAGCCAGATTGCAAAAGCATCCTTTTCACTACTGCTGTTTTTGATTGTAACGCAGCAGTTGCCGCAGCCGTAAACATCGGCATCGTTGAGATTTGAACGGCAGTTTTCGTATTCCATATACTGCAGCATCTGAAATTCTGTGTGAAATCCGACCTCTCCGTCATGGTTACCGAAAACAACGCAGAGGGGAATGTTGCGTTTTCTGATCGGTTCAGTGATTTTTTGAATCGTACTCTGAACGTAGTTATAGGTGAATTCCTCCCAGTAGCCGCTTATGTTATCGCCGCCGAAAACAACAAGGTCGGGGTTCGTTTTCTCAACAAGCTTTTCGATAACGTTGATCGTTTCCTTGTCACGGCTTTCGGGAATTTCACGGTTTTCGTCATCATCCATAATCGGCTCAACGTCGTGAATGTCGGTGATGTGAAGAATTCTGAATTTGCCGTCATCTCCGAATCTGAGCGGCGGCGGAGCTTCTCTTTTGAATTTTGCTGATTTCCATTTTCTGGGAGTACCCATTGCCGCAAGGCATGGCAGGGTAAGACCGAATAAAAATGATTTTAAAAGCTTTGTCATGCTGACACCTCTGTTAGTGTTATTTTCAGCATAAGAATAGCACAAATAAAAAAATAAATCAATCCGAAAAAACTTTCTGAACTGATTTACATTTGAAGATTTTCATATTATAATTTATTTATCCCAACAAAAAGGAGATTGAATAGCCATGCGAAAAAGACAGGTTCACCTTGATTTTCATACAAACGGCACTTTGCCAGTCGGAAAAAATTTCTCAAAGGAGCAGTTTCAGGCTGCTTTAAAGGCGGGTCACGTTGACTCGATAACCGTATTTTCAAAATGTCATCACGGCTGGTCATATCACCCCACAGAAGTAAATGAAATGCACCCCGAGCTTGATTTTGACCTGCTCGGAGCACAGCTTGAAGCCTGTAAAGAGATAAATGTCAATGCACCCGTTTATATTTCGGCGGGATTTGACGAAAAAGAGTTTTTGAAGCGACCCGAATGGAGATATGTCTGCTCCGAAAACAAAGAAGAACAGGCGGAATACGAAAACGAAGTGCATTTTCATCTTCTTTGCTTCAACACAGGCTATCTTGATTTTCTTTGCAGCCAGATTGAAGAGGTTATGCAGAAATATAATCCCTGCGGAATTTTCCTTGATATCATTTCGCCCAAGGTCTGCTACTGCGAAAAGTGCGTTGCAGATATGAAAGCTCTGGGGCTTGACATAAAGAGCGAAAAAGACCGCCTTGAATTTGCTGAAATAACCTTCAAAAAGTATACGGAAGCAACCAACAGAGCGGTCAGAAAATACAGCGACACCGCAACAATTTTTCACAACAGCGGACATATTCCCAAGGGTGACCACGGCTTTATCGAAAGCAACACCCATCTTGAGCTTGAAAGCCTTCCCACGGGCGGCTGGGGCTATGACCATTTTCCGCTTTCCGCAGCGTATGTACGCACTCTCAAAAACACGGAATTCCTCGGTATGACGGGCAAATTCCATCAGAGCTGGGGAGAATTCGGCGGCTTCAAGCATCCCAACGCACTTATCTATGAAACCTCGTTGAGCATCGCCAACGGAGCAGGCTGCTCAATCGGTGACCAGATGCATCCGCTTGGCGAAATGAATATGGCAACCTACGGCCTTATCGGAAAAGCCTATTCGCTTGTTGAAGCCAAAGAGCCTTGGCTTGACGGTGCGGTAAACGTTGCCGATATTGCGGTTTTGAGCGAGGAAGCTCTTACGGGCAGCCGTGACGCAAAGGCGGATATCGGTGCAAACAGAATGCTTCTTGAAAGCAATTATTTATATAATTTTGTTGATGCCGAAGCGGATTTTTCGGAATACAAGCTGCTTATTCTGCCCGATGCCGCAATCACTTCAGAAGTGCTGATTGAAAAAATCAGAAACTATGCCGCAAACGGCGGAAAGGTTATTGCAAGCGGCGAAGCTCTTATAAAAGACGGAGAATTCTTCCTTGATGTCGGTGCGGTGTTCAAGGGCAAAAACGAATTCAGCCCCACTTATTACATACCCTGCCACGATACCGTGAACGGCAAAACGGAATACATCATGCGTTGCAATTCCAATAAAATTGAGGCGGTTGACTGCGAGGTTGCCGCATATATGCAGAATCCTTATTTTAACAGGACTCTGGAGCATTTTTGCTCTCATATGCACGCTCCCAATAATCCCGAAGAAAGCTTCCCCGCCGCTATAATTAAGGGCGGCGTTGCATATATCGGCTGGGATATTTTCACCGCCTATGCAAGGCTCGGACATCTTTGCTTCAAAGAGCTGTTTAAGAGCGTTGCCGAAAAAATGCTTGGCGATGACACAACGGTTTATGCCGATGTTCCCGACAGAGCGGTCGTAACCCTCACACGGCAGGAGAAGAAAAACAGAAGCATTCTTCATCTTCTCTATGCTCACACAACAGTCAGAGGAGAAAACACAGAAGTTATCGAGGACACCGTGCCGCTTTATAATGTTAAATGCAGCGTCAAATGCAGCTCGAAGCCCTCAAAAATAACCCTTGCACTTTCCGAAGCAGAGCTTGATTTTGAATACAATAACGGCAGAGCTGAATTCACCGTTCCGAAGGTTGATATTCACTCAATGGTTGTTATTGATGAAAATTCTTAAGTGTTGACAGGAATTCAATAATCCGCCTTATAATCATTTCAATAAAAACGTCAAGATTTATAACATTGCCCGGGGTGTAGCTTTTTTTCTGAAGAGTACCGCATTTTGAACAGACTCTTTCGCTTTCAAGTTTGCCCGATGCAGTTCTTTTTTCATCGCTCCATGAGCCGTAGCTGTGACCTTGTGCGGAATAAAATTCTTCGCTTTCGATCGCTCCGCAATGAATACAAGCAGTCCGCTTGCCGCCGTTTTCGGTGCAGGTGGGCTGTTTTTCATAAACAACCTCAAATTCATGTGCACCTCTCGGAGAAATGACGGTGTTGCGGCTTGCAACCGAATCGCAGACGGCACAGTAAAGATGCTTTCTGCCTGCCGTTAAGCAGTCACCCGCATCGTCTGTAATCCATTGATAGCTGTGGTTTTCAGTTGCTGCAACGGGAGTGTTTTCGCTTGCCGTAGCGGAACAGTTTATGCATTGCTGATGCTTTATACCTGTCATTCCGCAGGTTGGCTCAACATCCGTTATCCATTCATAGGAATGAGCGGTCATGGAAATCGCCGTGTTTTCGGATGCAGTGCCGCCGCAGACTCTGCATTTCTGATACATAACTCCCGCTTCGCTGCAGGTTGCGGCACGCTCGGTTATCCATTCGTAGGAGTGTCCTGTTGCTTTTATGGTTTTTGTTTCATCGGTTGTTACGCCGCAGTTAACGCATTCCTGATGCTGCAGACCCTCGTTAACGCAGTCCGCTTCCGTGTCTGTTATCCATTCATAGGTATGCACCTTTGTTGCGGCAACGGTTTGAGTGTTGTTTGTTTTTAATCCGCAAACGGTGCATTGCTGACGCTTTAATCCTGTTTTAATGCAGGTCGGATAGGTTTCGTAAACATATTCATATGTGTGCTGCGGAGAAAGTGTAACAATCGTGTCGCCCATTACCTTTCCGCAATATGTGCAGACATATTGAGCCGTTCCGGATTCCGTGCAGGTGGGCTCTGTAATGTGCGAAAGAGTGGTATTATAGTGAACGGAGCTGCTGACTTTCCTCGCCGTGCCCTCAATATAGTTGCAGTCGATACACTTATAGCCGTAGTATGTTCCGTCATCACGGCAGGCGTAGCCGTCACGGAACCACGGATGAGCTCCGTGAGCGGGAATGGCTGTGCCCATATTCTGTTTCAGACCGCAGCGTTTGCATTCCTCATGCTGAATGCCGTCCCAGCCGCAGCCGTTTCTCTTGTCAACAATCCATTCAAAATCGTGACCCAAGGGCTCGATTATTTCTCCGTTCTGCGTTATGCCGCAGCCCGTGCATTCCTCGTATCTGTGCCCCTCGGTTTCGCAGGTCGGCTCAATGTCAACAACCCATTCGAAATTGTGACCCGTTGCGGGCTCAACCGTGTTTTCGTTGCCGATTATTCCGCAGTAAATGCAGACTCCGTGGCTGATGCCGTCTGAAAGGCAGTCGGGCTTTTTGTCATAGACAGTTCTGTAAATGTGAGAAACGGTGTAAACCTCAAACGCATTGTCAACAAAGCCGCATTCGCTGCATCGCATGAAGCCCGTTCCCGAGGAATAGCAGGTTGCCTCGATAATCGGAACTCTTTCAAGCTGATGAGTGTGCCCCGTAACATAAGCGATTTTTGCGTTTTTTGCATATGTTGCCGCAGTTGTACCGCTTTCGCAGTAAATCGTGAAGTCGCTTAAAACCTTGTTGGTTGAGCTGTATCCCACCGAAAACGAAGTGATGAACGATACGTTTGAGGGAAGATAAAGCTTTTTGAGGTTAAGGCAGTTTCTGAAAGAATAAGAGCCGATAACAATGCTTTCCGTTGAGCCGAAGCCGACCCCTTCAAGCACCGAGCTCTGGAATGCACCGATGCCAACCTTTGTTACGCATGGCATGTCAATGATTTTCAGCGTGGGATGCTTTTCAAACGCATAGTCACCGATTGTTTTGACCGTTTCAGGCACAAGGAATAATTCGGCATTGTTTTTTGAACTGTAAAACAGCAGTTCTGTTCCATCTGCCGTTAGAATATATCCGTTCTCCGATTTATAGGCGGTGCAGTCGGGATGAATTGTAATATCGTCAAGATTCGGAGTGCCGCTGAATGCGCCGTAGCCGAAATAAGAAAGACCTGCGGGCAGATTTACCGTTCCGCTTATAAGGCTACCCGAAAACGCTCTTGCACCAAGCTCCTTTATTCCTTCAAGCCCCGTGAGCTCCGTCAGAGAGCTGCTGCCTGAAAATGCACCGTCCTCAATGATTTCAACGCTTTCGGGAATGTGCAAAGCTGTTATTGAATTGGGTGAAAATGAGTTTGCACCGATATATTTCAGCGTTGAGGGGAGGGTAACGGTTTTGAGCTTTGATACGGCGGAAAACGAGCCGGGAAGAATCTGTGTTATTCCTTCCGGAATTTCAACCGCCGTAAGGTTGGTTGCACCGCTCAAGAAGTTGTTGGGAAGAGTTGTTATTTCGTTACCGATTTTGCAGCAGGATATATTTGTCAGCTCGTCGGTCCAGCCGTCATGACCCGTTGCGGAAGAGCCTGTGCTTGCGATTTCGCCTCTGCCGACAATGTAAAGCACACCCTGCTTAAGATACCATGCGGCGTGGTCGGTCAGAATTCCGTTTTTGGAGTCGGGAGGGAATTCGAAATCGGTACGGTAATATCCGCAAACCGTGCAAAGGCTTTCGGTTCTTCGGCAGCCGAAATCGTTGATTACGGTTTCTTCAAAAACGTGTGCCGAGGTGTCCCAAAGCTTTATACCGCAATCGTCGCAATGTCCTTCAAGGCGGCATATGTCTTTTCTTGACGGAACGGTTTCGTCGGGATTGTATTTGTGAACGGTTACGGTTGTGTTTTCTGTTATGTTTTTGCCGTCAAAGGGTGCACCGTGAACGGTGAATTCATACATGAAGCCGTCGGGTGCGGCAGGCAATTCAACATTGCCGTTTTCGTCGGAAACCGTTGACAGAATCGGTTTTGCAGAGCATGAAACGAAATCAACGGAAAAGCTTTCTACGGCAATGTCAGAGGTGAATGCACGGATATAAATGTCATTTTCCGCAGCCGTTGCGGCATCCTCCCATGCGGTTGATTTATAAATAAAACCTCTGCCGCTTTCGTAGTGCTCATAAAACTTGCTTCCGATTGCAACAAAGCGGCTGTTTGTCCATGCAGCCGAGGTTTTCAGCACAACGGAAAATATTTCACCCTCCGTAAGGGTAACGGGCTCGTCAAGCTCGATTGTGTAATAGCCCGAATGCTCTTTGCTTCCGCTTACGGTTGCGGCAAGAGTTCCTCCGCTTACGGGATTTGTGTAATCCGAAGGCAGATTTGTGTATATTTCAATTGTATAGTCGGTATCACGAACGGGCAGGAATACGCCGACTGCTTCAAGCAGCTCGTTGCCCTTTGCGGTAAACACGTTTGCACTTCCTATTGCATCGTTGTTTCTGAATTCATAGAAAGAGGGGAGTGAGCCGCAATACTGATAGTTGTTGTCATAAAAATCCGCATCAGCCGAAAAATAGCAGAATCTCGAAATCTGCGTCTGGTCATAGCTCATATAAAAATAGCCCTCGTCGCCGTGGGTTGTGCCCCAGCTGTTTTTGCAAAGCCATGCACCGTTTAGGGTCGGTCTGCAGCTCTCGTCAAATTCTTCGATTGAAACGTTATCATTCCAGCCCACAACAAGAATGGAGTGGTCAATGCTTCCCTCGGTATAATAATACGGATATTTTGTACCGCCCGAAGAATAGGCAACGCAAACTGCACCGTTATCGATTATCGCCTGCTTGATTTCATGAACGTTGTTTGGAAGCTCAACATAGTTTTCAAGGTGAACAACGGCAGCGTAGCGGTCATCATAGGTCATATTATTAATGTAATGCTGCCTTGTTGCGTAAACGGAGGATTTCTGCGGATAGTCACTGTCGTTAGCCATACCGCTCCAGCGTGCAAGCATACTCATTGCGGAAAGCTCGTCGGCACCCTGACTTATGGGCATATCCGTTTTGTTGATTCCGTCGCCGTAGGTGGGGTCGTCGGTGTTGTCGGTCTGCTGAAAATACAGCGACCAGGCAAGATGCATCTCTGAAAAATTCGGGCTTTTGATTTCCGTGAGCCCCTGCTTTATATATGATGTTTCCATGCAGCCCGTTGCGGCGTTAGCCCAGCAGGTGCCGCCCTGCTGTTTCTTAACGGATGTAATATAACCGTATTCACGGGAATCGTATCTTTCGGGCAGAGCGTAATCCTCTGCGGCCTGAGTTGAAACAAATTCATCGTCGGTGCGGTTTTTGAGAGCAATGTCCTCAAGACTTACTCTTTTTCCGTTTTCGTCAACAAGATAGCTTTCCGCATAGCCGTTTTCGCTTGCGGGGGAGGATTCATAATAATATATTTCGGTTTTTTCCGTAACGGCAGAAACGGCGGGAATGAGTGCAATAACAGAAAGAATAAGCAAAAATGCGGCAGCAGATTTGATTTTTCCGTGCTTCATAAAAACACTCCTTTCAAAAGCCTTTCATAAATAAGTCACCGAAAACGAAAATGTAACGCAAATTTTTTTGTAATTTGAGGAAATTATTCTCTTTTCGATTTAATTATAACCTTTTACCTTGGGTGAATGTCAATAGATAATTCGTAAATAA
>JAFUNA010000004.1 GCA_017473165.1 Clostridia bacterium
AGGGTTTCCTTCAGCACAGCTATCTGAGATTTCAAATAAAATTCATCCTCAAACAGTGCGTAGTGTACGCAGGCTCTTATCAGAATGAAGATCAGCGGAGTAATCTTCTCGTGGGGAATCCCCAGCTTGGGCTCTAAACTCTTTGCGTATTCGGTATACCGTTCATCCACACCCTTAAAGAACTTCTGACCGTATTCTCTGTATTTCGGGTGAGTGTAGATTTGATACATCAGGCGGTATTTCTTGCCGTGCTCTTTTGCCGTCCAATACGGTATCTCGTCAATAAACCGCCACAAGTCCTCCACATCCGTGGGGGCTTTCGCCATAAACTCATCTTCAACCTTACTCATACAGTATTCGGTGGACTGAATGATAAGGTCATCGAGATTGTCAAAATACTGATACAACGTCGCACTATTACAGCCGCAGGCTTTTGCAATAGCTTTTGTTCCGATAGAGGAAAGTCCGTTCTCCGCATAGCAGTTAAAGGTTGTTTCCATTATTTCGATTTGCCTTTGCCTACGGGCTTCTTCATTTACAGTGCGCAATATATTACCTCCCTCTTTTTTCAATAGTTAATTGGTTAGTTATATTATACTGTATTTGTTATACTTTTTCAAGAGGGTGAAGCAAAAATGATATCAAAAAATGAATAAAAACATTGGGAACGATAAGGCAGTACAACTCCGATACTTCATAAATATTCCGTGCATATTCATCCTCAACAGCGTCACAGTCTATTAAAACCATTGAACCGTCAGTCAGTTTCACTTCAACACAAGCGGTATCAACGTTAAATTCACAAGACATAATTTGATTTTTCATAGCAGAAATCCTTCCTTATTCTCATAATAAGCAATCCTGTTTGACGCCTGCCGCACTTTGTTGTTTCTGCTATGCTGTCTTATCGGAAATCATCAGGACGCCGTCCCCTACAATTGAAATTGCGTTTTACGGTAGATTTTTTGACAAAAACACCTCTTGCTGCGGAGTTTTTCTCCCCCGACCGATACTCAGACATTAAGCAGGAGAAGAACAATAAGAAATAACGGTGTTGCATTGATGCAAAAAGAAGGAAGCCTTACATCCTTATCATCAACCTTGGTCGAAACGTACTCATTGACCGAATCGCTGCTTTTTGAAAGTTTCAGATCTTCGCCTTGGAAATAATATAAAATCGTTCTTTCCCCTTCTGTATCATAGAATTCTTCAACATAATATCCCGATTCTTCATATGACTTCACATACTGATGAGTTTCTTTTATTCCGTAAGTGAAAACGAAAGACTCGCTGAACAAATTATCCGCTTTAAAGTAAAGAATGGGAAAGTTGGTGAAATACAGAAATTTTCCTTTTGAGTTTTCAATCATTCTGAACGGATGCCCGTTTAAAGAGCCTTCCACTGCGGCACAATCCTTTTTCAGAAACAAACGACCTTCGGTCACACTTCCGTCCTCATGTATCTTTTTCATCTTTACTTCAAACTCTTTGTTTGCATTAGCTTTTTCACTCCATTGAGCAAGACGTGTCTGCGAAACATCAAACTGTTCCGTTTCCTGCGCAAAAGAGTTAACAGAAAACATTGAAAAAGTCAAAATAAGCACTGCCGTTAAAATTGCTGTAATTTTTTTCATAATAATTATCTCCTGAAATTAAAATACAGGGACAGCCTTAAAAGCTATCCCCGACAAGATGTTTTATTAACCGAACAAAGCAGGTATTCCCGCACCCGACAAAACATTTGCAATGTAAACAAAAATGTTCTGCGGGGTAAGGAAAATAATATTTCCGACAACGTCAATCGGAAGAAGCAATATACCGACAATAAGGTTTACAATGTATTCAAATATCATCTGACAAGCCTCCTTATTACCACCAATAGAAAACGTGAACACCTGTGATTATCCAGATTATTTCGTCAATAAGGATAAAGGGAAAGAACACAATTGTTCCCAATGCCGTGCCGATTTCAGTTCCCAACGAGTCTGCCTCGCTTGCCGCAAAGCCGCAAACTGTGAACATCGACATTGCTATTGCCGCAACAAGAACAACGGCAAGAACTTTTTTCATTTTTGATTTCATATTAAACCTCCTCTCAATCTTATCCCAAATTGGGATATAAGCATTATACCAAAATGGTATAATATTGTCAAGAGATAAAATAATGAGGTTTTTATATGAGGCTGAAAGAGTTACGAAAAGCCCGCGGCGTTTCTCAACTTAAGCTTGCACTTGATCTGCACATGAACCAAAACAGCATAAGCCGTTACGAAACCGGTGCAAGGGAAGCGGACTATGAAACGCTTATCGCCTTTGCTGATTATTTTAACGTATCAATTGATTATCTTCTTGAAAGAACAGATAACCCGACCTTTCTTGCAAAATAAAAAATGCCCGTCAGATTTCGGTCTGACGGGCAACAGTTTTATTTATTGAAATACTGGGGAAGGAATTCCTTGTGTGCTTCCTTGAGCTCGTTGAAGCACTTGACGGTCTTTTCATAGTCGCCTACGAGAGGATGAACAAGAAGTCCCTTGATTGCGTAGTCATCGTCGCCTGTGATTGCTGCCTTGACTGCGTATTTTTCATATGTCTTGACAACTCTCATAAGTCCGATAACATGGTCATTGATTTTTTCGGTTACGGGTACGGGTGTTGCACCGTCTGCACCGATAACAGCAGCGATTTCAACGATATCATCGTCTGCCATAAAGGGAAGTGTGCCGTTATTCTTGATATTTACAACGTGAACGTCACGCTTATCGTTTGCGATTGAGTCAATGAGCGAAACCGCTGCAAGTGAATACTTGTGGCCGCCTCTCTTGTCGAGAAGTGCGGGCTTTGTTACGATTTCCTCGTTCTGATACATTTCAAGAAGCTGCTCTTCGATTTCCATGCAGACCTGTGCTCTGGTCTTTTCGTCCTCTCTCTGGTGAGCAAGCTTTGCTTCACGGCAGTAGTAATACTGGAGATATGACGAGGGAAGTCCCTGAACTGTTTTAAGGCAGTCAATCGAGAAGCCGTCATCCTTGATGTTTGCCATAACCTTGGGTGAGAAGCCGCTTTCGATAAGTCCGGGAAGAAGCTCTTCGCCGTTCTTCTTAACGGATGTAATCCAGCTCAAATGGTTAAGACCAACGTATGTAATTTTGCTGTCCTCACCCGTGATTTCCTTAACATCGTCAAGCATATCGATGGGAACGTTGCAAAGACCGATGTTCTTTACGTTTGTGTGGTTAAGGATAAACTCGGTGATGATACCCGAGGGATTTGTGAAGTTGATGAGCCATGCATCGGGGCAGATAGCTTCAATTCTGTCGCAGATTTTCTTGATAACGGGGATTGTTCTCTGTGCCTTGAAGAAGCCGCCGATACCTGTTGTTTCCTGACCGATGAGGTCATATTTCTTGGGAATGCTTTCGTCAAGGTGACGGCAGGGAAGCTTGCCGACACGAATCTGTGTTACAACGAAATCCGCACCCTGAAGGGCAGTGTCAAGGTCATCCGTGAAAACAACCTCGCAATCGCAGCCGACGTTTTTGAGCATTCTTACGCAAAGGTCACCTACGATTGTTCTTTTTCTTTCGTCGATATCCATAAAGGAAATTTTCTTGAGCTTAAGGCTGTCCTTTGCCTTAAGAAATCCGTCTACGAGTTCGGGGCAGTAGGTGCTGCCGGAGCCGATAACGGCAACGCTGATTTCTTTCATTATATATTATCCTCCTTGTCAGTATCAGTTAGCATAATCCTGCATAATCCAGTTGATGCAGCCTGTAACGGGCATTGCATCGAGTTTGATGAATCTGAGCTTCTTGCCGCTCAAGGCTTCAGCCTTTTCGAGAAGAGCGTCAAGATAATATTTGTTATCAAGCTTAACGTTGATTGAGCCCGAAAGAACAACCTCAACCTCGTCGCTGCCGAAATTCATCTGACCTGCAAGGGCAGCAATAAGCTGTGCACCTCTTGTTGCCATTCTGTCGCAGTAGTCACGTGCGGGCTTGTCACCCTGCTTTGCAGCTTCAAAGAAGAAGCCAACCATGTCACGGATATAATCTCCGCCGTTTTCGCCCTCAATTTTTTCAATAAGACCAAGAACTTCTTCTCTTGAAGTGTAGCCGTATTTTTTCATAACCATATCGGTGATAAGAGTCTTTTCAAGGCCGAGGAAAAGCTCGTTATAAACAAGTCTGAAGGCTTCAACAACAATGTTTCCGCCGCCCGAAATATCGCCCGAGAAATCGCCCAGACCCGCAAGCTGAAGTCTGTTGCCGTCAAGGTCAATACCGTTGCAGCAAACGCCTGTGCCGCAGTTGTATCCGATTGCACTCTTGCCCGAAGCACCCGCCTTGACAACGATAAAGCCGTCATTGAAAACCTCAAAGTTTTCAAGTCCCTTGTCACGGAGCATTCCGCACATGATGTCATACTGATAGGGATGGTCGATGCCTGCAAGACCCATAAGAGTGAAGCTTACGTCTGAAAGGGAAATGCCTGCCTTTTCGCAAAGGTCCTTAAGACCCGCCATGATGATATCGCTTGCACCTTCAAAGGCGGTGTCAAGATTTTCGTGGTTGCTGCCCGCACCTGTTACGGATGCAAGCATTTTTTTGTTTTCGTCAAAAAGGGCAAATGCGGTTTTTGTTCCGCCGCCGTCAACACCGATATAGTATTTCATATATTAGTCCTCTTTCTTAAAATAATCTTCGCAAACCTCGTCAAGGCAGTAGATACCTCTTCTGTAGGGCTCTCTGTCAATCCACATTCCGTTTGTGAAGTCGGGGAATGCAACGGGTGCACTGCCCAAAGCGATTGACTGCTCTGAAAGGCAGGTAACAGCCATCATAACAGCTGTGTCATAAACGTCGATGGGAGGCTGACCGCCAACCTTAACGGCTTCCGCAAATGCACTCAGAACAAGGAAGTCCATGCCGCCGTGACCGCCGTGTACGCCTTCACGAGTATATTTTTGCCAGAGGGGATGCTCATATTCGTCACGGTATTTTTCAAAGTCCTCTGCGTGGTGCATCCAGTCGCCCTCTTCGTGAGCGGTTTTGCCCTCGAGATAGATTGTTTCGCCGTCTTCCATATAAAGACCGTTTGTGCCCTGAACACGGTATGCTCTTGAATAGTTTCTGGGAAGTGAGCAGTCATGAGTGAGAACAACGGTTTCGCCGTTTGCACACTTGAGCATGGTTGTTACGATATCGCCCTGATTGAAGGAATAGTCAGCAAGGTCATAGTCCTCGCCCTTATTCTTCTTAATCCATTCGTTAAGACCTCTGGATTTGCTTGCCATTGAAACAAGGGAAACAAATCTGTTGCCTCTGTTGATGCCGAGAACCTTGGTGATGGGACCGAGCTGATGGGTGGGATAAAGCTCGCCGTTACGCATCTGGAAGTTATAGAGTCTGCCGTGTCTGTTTTCTCTGCCGAGGCTGATTTCGTCACGCAGGTCGTGCTGATAGCCGCCCGCCATGTGAATAATTTCGCCGAAAACGCCCTTCTTCACCATGTTGAAGATAGCCATTTCGTTTCTGTCATAGCAGCAGTTTTCAAGAAGCATGCAGAATTTGCCTGTTTCTTCGCTTGTGCGTACAAGCTGCCAGCATTCTTCGATGCTTGCAGCACCGCCAACCTCCATTGCAACGTGCTTGCCCGCCTTCATTGCATCGATTGCGATGCGGGAATGGGTAATCCAGGTTGTTGCGCAGTAGATTGCATCTATGTCATCTCTTGCGAGAAGCTCTTTGTAATCAAGATAAACAGCAGGCTCTTCGCCTGTTTTTTCTTTAACGATATCAAAGGCGTGCTGTGCTCTGTCCTCATATTTATCGCAGACAGCGGGAACCTTTACACCCTCAACGTCAAGGAGCTCGCCAAGCATACCCGAGCCTCTGCCGCTTGTGCCTATAATACCGATGTTAACAACTTTTTTCATAGAACAATACCTCTTTAGGTAAAAAATTAACCGCCGATTTCAAACCGACGGTTACATTATATAAAATATCTTTAAAAAATGCAATAATTAATATAATTTTATTTAAAACTTCTTTTAAAATGTTTCTGCCACTTCATCAGATAAAGCATAACCATTCTTGTGAGGGCTATGTCATAAAGAATAAAAGTCAGCGTACCCACACCGAGAAGAACGGGTATTGCAACCATTCCGAATTCCTCTGTTTCGTCAATGGTAACACCCATGAATTTCATCATGAACGCATAGGATGCAACCATTGTTGCAACAAACGTTCCGACCTTTATAATCCAGCTTGCGGCAGCGGGAAGCTTTCCCTCAATCAGAGCCTTGAGAATGGGGTAATACCCGAAAAAGGCAAGATACATTATTGCAACTTCCTTATTGGGCACAAGAAAAATTCCGAGAATGGCAACGGCACAGTAAACGCCGAAAGCCCATTTTTTATCTGTTTCGATAACCATAAGAATAATCAGCGCTCCCGCAACGGCGGGAAGGGCATATTCCATAAACGGAACAATGGCAACCGATATCAGCAAAACCAGCGACAGAGAGGCAACTATTCCTCCCAGCGCACACTTTGAACTCTGTTTCATTTTTTCTCCAATCAGCAGCAGGGAATAAGGTCGCCGCCGAAGCATTCGCAGCAGCAGTCGGCACAAATCAGACCCGTGCAGGCATTGCAGCAGCCCGAATCGTCATCTCTGTTTCTGCGTCTTTCGGTTCTGTATCCGCCCGAGCGTGAGCTGTTCACCTTGTTGTATGCCATTTTATATGTGTTGTTTGAGGGATCAAGATTGCTTGCGGTTGCAAAATTCTTTGCTGCCTCCTCAAGCCAGCCACGCTTCTGCTGAACGGTTCCTTTGAGATAATACCACTGTGCTTCACGGCTGTATTCGGGAATTCCGTCAAGCAGAATCTGTGCATCGTCAAGCCTGCCCGAATTGATTTTCGCTCGGATGTCGGAATAATCCGCCGTTGAGGGATTTGAATATCCGCCTGCGGAATAGCCCGATGCAGACGAGCTTGACGAACCCATAACAATGGTGTCATAAGCTTGATTGAGCTCATCGATTTTTCTTTGGTCGCCGCTGCTTTGTGCAATTCGGAGCATTTCCCTGTAAGCAGCATTGACCTGCTCCATTCCCGCACCCTGCGGAATCCCGAGAATTTCATACGGATTTCTCATACAAACACCTCAATCTACTCTGTAAGTCTTTTTCTTTTCTGCGGGCAGATACTTTTTCAGCACGGTTTCGCCGCTGAAGGTAAGCCCGTCAAAAACTATATTTTCAAGAATATCTTCAAATCTTTTCTTTTCAAGCGAATCCATGGCATCAAGAGCAGAGCTCTGCGTCAGATTCAGCATTTCTTCCGCCCTTTTCGCAAAGGCTTTTCGGATTTCGGGGTCGGAAATATCGGAATATTCCTTTGCAAAGGGATTGAAGCTGCCGTTTTTCAAATCCTTTTCCAAATCGTCGGCGGCATCAAGAATATAAACAAATCTGTCGACCATGTAGCCCAAATTATAGAGAGAATTCTTTCTTTCACCCTCAAAGCCGATTGAAAAAACCTTTCCGAGTGCATCCGCACTGTGATGAGCTGCCTCGTCGATGCAGACATCCTTTTTCTTTTCGCATTCAGCCTGATTTTTCATTGCATTGCCGATAATTTTGTCGATTTCGGGTGCGAGCCTTGCAGCTTTTTTGTGCATCAGCCGAACAACGGGATAAATCAACGCCGCCAAAAGCTTTGACTTGATTCCGCCGTCGTGCAGATTATCAATTACTTTATAATAAACGGTTATAACAACGGCATGGGCACAGAAATCAAGCTCTTTGCGGCTGCCGCAAATCATACATTTTTTGAGCGGATTATAAGGGCATCGCTTTTTTGAGAATTCGCAGCCGCACTCCCCTGACGCAAGGCGGAGAATTGCCGCAAACGCAAAGTCATAGCTCAAAAAAAGCTGGGCAACGGGAGAATAAAGCCTGCCCAGAGCACGGCAGAGAGAGCAGTAAACTCCTCTGTAAAGCTCGAAATCTTTAATTTTCATTTCGGGCTTGAACGCCCTCACATATCCGAGCAACCGAAACCCTCCGACAATAATATTCACATTATATTCTATATTATTTTTTCGCAGAAACGGTTAACATATTGTAAATTTTTGAAGGCTTCTTTATTTTTCTTGTCTTTTCGCCTTTTTAATGCTATTATAGAATAAAAACGTGTCAACCAACGGTTGATTTTCCGAAAACAACCGATAGTTTAGCAATTTCAACCTTTCGTTTGTTGATTTTCACGCAGAAACCGTTCACAATGAAACCGTCGGAAGAACAAGCCGTCCGACACAAAAGGATAAATTTTTTGAAAAATTTTCAAAACCGGCAAACCCAAAACCTTTTTAAAGCATCTTACAGATGTAAGGTAAATTTTACGCCTAACCGTTCAATGCTTACAGACACTATATTTTCAACAAAACAAAAGGAGAATGAACTATGGATCTGGGAAACAATATTTCTGAAAGAAGAAAAGCAAAAGGAATGACACAGGATGAGCTTGCGGCAAAGCTTGGCGTTTCGGCTCAGGCAGTTTCAAAGTGGGAAAATAATTTGTCTTGTCCCGACATTTCACTTTTACCCGAAATCTCAAAGCTTTTCGGCATATCCGTTGATGAGCTGCTCGGGGTTGCTCCCACAGCAGAAAGAGCAGAGCCCGTAAAGGAAGAAAAGGTAAATGACAACGAGCCCGATGTAACATACGAAGAACCTGCTTTTTCGGGCAAAAAAGCAACAAAGCTTGTTATAGTAAGAGAGCTTAACGGAAAAGCAACAACCGTAAAAGTCCCCCTCGGCATTGTTCGCTTTGGGTTAAACATAGGAGGAATTTTCGGCGGTCTTACAGGAGAACAGGCAAATTCAATTGAAAATGCAATACGAACAGGGCTTATCGGTGAAATTCTTTCCGTTGACGGTGAAAACGGCGAAAAAGTGACAATCAGCCTTGTATAATCAAAAAACATATTTCGGGCAGAACAATTATGCTCTGCCCGAACATTTATAATAAAAATTTTTGTTTTTCATATTGACATTTCAGAAATCATATGTTAGAATATCTCACGTTCCGAATATGCGGGTGTAGTTCAATGGTAGAATCCCAGCCTTCCAAGCTGGTTGTGTGGGTTCGATTCCCATCACCCGCTCCATTTTATGCGCTTGTAGCTCAGCTGGATAGAGCAACTGCCTTCTAAGCAGTGGGTCAGGGGTTCGAGTCCCTTCAAGCGCGCCATAAGCTGCGGCTTAAAGCCGCAGTTTCCAAATGGTGGCTGTAGCTCAGCTGGTTAGAGTGCCAGGTTGTGGCCCTGGAGGTCGTGAGTTCGAATCTCATCAGCCACCCCATTTAACAAACCTTACGCAAAGCCAAGTGCTTTGCGTATTTTAGTATAAAATAAAATATTGGGGCGTCGCCAAGCGGTAAGGCACGGGACTTTGACTCCCGCACTCGCTGGTTCAAATCCAGCCGTCCCAGCCAGAAAAAAGCACTTCTTCGGAAGTGCTTTTTCAGTTATATTCGCCTTCGTCGAGTGATATTGCTTTGCAGTTATATTATGCTTCGCATAGTTTTATTTGCTACGCAAGTTTTATGACGAATATAATATCACTCCGACACAGCTGAAATACCGATTCGTAATGGTAATTTATCTAACTTTGAACATTTTTCCTCCTGTCATATTGCTTTTGCAGAAAACAAGTGTTAAAATATGGTTAAATATTTGTTAAACAAAGGAGAGGGTATCTTGAAAAAATTTATCAGCATCCTGCTTTGTGCGGCAATTCTTGTTTCCTCTTTAGGAATTCTTGCCGCTGCACAGAAAAAAGACGAAACTCCCGTTATTTTTGTTCCCGGTTTCCTTCAGCCCTATATGTATATCGAGGGCGAAAACGGTGCGGAGGACGAATATCTCTGGCTTCCCCAAAAAGAAAAAATCTTTGACCGAATCATCGACGATATGCCGAATTTCCTTCTCTCCATTTTCGGACTGCTTCTCGGCGACGTTGAAAACTTCGGCGAAACTCTGGGCGGCGGTGCATATGCGGTTGCAGAAAAAATGAGATGCAATCCCGACGGCTCATCCGTTTATCCAGTTGTTCACTATAAGAACGACCCTGCGGAGTCCAATGCCGCAAACCTCAAAAAAATCGTAAGCAAGGAAGCCGAAAGAAAGAACCTTCTTTTCGAAAGCTTCATTGACTATGCGGTTGCCAACGGCTACGCAGAGCTCGAAAACATTTTTATTTTTGAATACGATTCACGCTTTGACCCGATTGTTCTTGCAGAAGAACTCCGTGATTTCATAAAGGCTGTCAAAAAATATACGGGCTCCGAAAAGGTCAATCTTTTCACAGTCAGCTACGGCGGTCTTATCACCTCAACATACCTTTATTATCATATGAACGAAAAAGATATCGGCAAAGCAGTCCTCAACGTTCCTCCCCTTCAGGGCACGGACTTCCCCGACAGACTTTTTAGACAGAATGTTGACCTTCCGCTTGAAACTCTTGTTGATTTCGTTGAAAGCGTTCTCGGTGCGGGAACGGAGGTTGCATCGATTTTCGAAGCCAATGACGGCGATTTCCTCAACACAACTCTCAACGGTGCAAGCGGCGGAATGCTCGACGTTGTACGCAACTGGAGCACGATTTATGCAATCACCTCAACAGACCTCTACGAGGGAATGAAAAAAGATTTCCTTGACCCCGTTGCAAGCAAGGCAATCATCAAAAACAACGATATCATTCACTATGAAATCATGCCTGCAATGAAGCAGACTTTTGAAAAATGCAAAAAGCTCGGCACGGATATTTCAATCATCGCTTGCACGGGCATTGACATCTGCCTTGGCGGCAGCCTCAACGGCGATATTCTTGTTCCCACCTACAGTGCATCGGGAGCAACCGTTGCAGAGCTCGGCAAACGCTTTGCCGACGGCTATACGGGCAAGAAAACGAGCTGCAGCAATCCCGCTCACAACCACGTTTCACCCTCAATGGAGGTTGACGCTTCAACGGCATTCCTGCCCGAAAACACATGGTTTATCGAGGATTCCTATCACGCAATGTTTGAGCTTGAGGACTATGCAATTTCGCTTGCCGCAAAGCTTGTTTTCACCGACGAACTCAAGGACGTCCATTCCGACCCCGCATATCCCCAGTTTGAATATTCAAACAACCCTCACAGAGGAGTTTATGCAAAATTCAACAACAGCTTGAGCGGTTATGTTTCCTCAAAAGACACGGCACTCATTGTTGAAAACATCTTTGACGAGTCAATCATCAAAATCACCTCCGTTGTTGCCAACGGCATGGAAATTGATTTCGACATTCCCTTCGCTTCGATGCTCAAGCCCGGCGAAAAGCTTGAAATCCCCTTCAGCGGAGATATTCCGAAGGTTGGTACAACCCGCACGGACATCACCGTAAACTTTGTTAAGGCGGGAATTTCTTCGGGTGCAACAGCTGTTAATTTCCCCATGACAATCAACAACGGCAAGGCTCCCGAATACAAGGGCGGCTTTGTTGACACCGACCCCGTTTCGGGACTTGAAGCCCTTCTTCCCGATGCGATTTACAATCTTCTTGTAAAACTCACTCTCCGTAAGGCATCGGAAAGCATTTTTGACACCCTTGCAGCAGCATTCATATTCTGAAAACCGACAGGTGTACCAAAAGGTGCACCTGTTTTTTGTACAAAAAGACCATGTGCCTTTTTGTTGACTTTATTGCTTTAATTTGATAACATTAATATATACTTTCATGAAAAGAGGTTATGTTATGTTCAAAAAAATAACCGCTGTTCTTCTGGCATTGCTTATGATTATACCTGTTGCGGGTGTATCGGCTTCGGCAGAAAATGCAGCAACCGAAAAAAGCTTTGAAATCGTTGACCCTTACGCAGATGTCAAATGGGGTGAATGGCAGGCATACAAAACCCAGCTCCATTGCCACACAACCGCCAGCGACGGCTTCCTCACAATCGAAGAGTTTGTTAAGGAACACTATGACCTCAACTTTGACATAGTTGCGCTCACCGACCACGGCACTCTTAACCGCGGCTGGAATGTTGTTCCCGAAACCGTTCCTCTTATGCGTTATATCAAAAAAGAACGCACAAAGATGGCTGACATCATCCCCATCCCCGAGGAAGATTATCAGAAATATCTCAACGGCACAATGCCCTCCGAAACAAGAACTCACAAAAACGGAATGCTCGACGTTCCTCTCGGAATTGAGCTCAACATGGCAACTCCCTTTGCCGACTGCCATCTGACAGGCTATTTTGCAGAATACGGTCAGGGTCTTGCAGGCGTTTTCGGCGACTATGAAACTCCCTCCAGAGGTGTAAGAGAAGCCGGCGGTATTTCAATGCTCTCCCACGTAGGAGAATATGTTTATATCGATAAGGACAGCGAGAAATATGTAGGCAAGCCCGTTGACGATTACTATGCAACAAAGTTTGCCCGCCTTTTCATGGACAACGAAGGCTCCAGCCTCGGCATGGGCATCAACAGCGCAACCGATGCTCACACCCGCTGCGACCGAATTCTCTATGACCAGATTCTTCAGAAAACAATTCCCAACGGCGTTGTGCCCTGGTGCAACACCTTCGCTGACTCCCACGACCAGAAATCAGTTAACTTTGCTTACACAATGTCGCTCATGCCCTCGCTGACAATGAAAAACTTCCGCACCTGCCTTGAGGACGGCGAATTCTTCTCGATTTCTCACTTCACAAACGGCGTTGAGCTTAACGGTATGCCAGAAATGCCCGGCTACAATGAGGATGCAGTTTATGAATCGGGAAAACATCTTCTCGACAACACTCCCATGGTAACCAAGGTTTCCGTTGACAACGAAAATGACACAATCACAATCGAAGGCACAAACTTTGATGAAATCACATGGGTTTCCGACACACAGGTTATCCGCCGTGAAAGCAACATCACAAGCGGCAAGGCTACTCTTGACCTTCACGCTTCCGACCTTCTCAACGAGCCCAATCTTTATGTAAGATTTTATATCACCGGTGACAACGGCATCTGCTATTCCCAGCCCTTCGTTCTCAACGTTAAAGGCGCGGAATTCGAAGCTGTTGAGGTTGAAAAGGTTTATGACCTTCCCTGGTTCCTCAGAGGTCTTGTAACCGTTATCGACCTTGCATTCTTCAGAGCAAACCCCATCATCTGGATTTTCAAATATTTCGCTCTGGGCTATAATCCCATCACCTTCGACAGACTTATAAATCCGTTCTGATAAATAATTCATGCGGCTGCTTCAAGGAATAGGAAGCAGCCGCATTGTTGTTTATATATTTTTTTATATATACTTTTCTATAAACGCCCTGACCCTCTCGTCATATTCCTCCTTGGCGTCATAATAACTGTAGGCGTGCACCGCTCCGGGCACGGTGAAAATCTCCTTTTCCGTCGGGCAGGCATCGTAAAGCCGTCCGCACATCTCAAACGGCACAAACACATCCTCTTCTCCGTGGATGAACATAACGGGATTTCTGGCGTTGTGCATTGTTCCGAGCGGGTCCGCATCCTTTTTGAGGTCATATTTTGAAATCGCACGGCAATATATGTTTGAAACGGATGTAAAGAAATCCGCCATACGGTTAAGCTTATAGCCCTTCATCGTGTTTGAAACTTCCTCAAACGCATTTGTAAATCCGCAGTCCTCGATTATGACCTTAACCTGCGGCTGCGGGTCGGTGTTGTTGACAAGCATACAGGTTGCCGCACCCATGGAAATTCCGTGAAGAACAATTTCTATATCCTCACCGAAGCGTTCAACAAGATAGTCAATCCAGAGCTTGAGGTCCTTATAGTCCAGTGCACCGAAGCCGATGAATTTTCCGTCGCTTCTTCCGTGTCCCCTCAAATCGGGCAGAAGATAGTTAAACCCCATGGTTTCATGATAAAAAGGAAACAGGTGGCTGCATTCGTCGGGGCCGTTGCAGTTATGACCGTGAACGCAGATTGCAAAACGCTTTGTTTCCTTTTCTGCCGGCACATACCACGCCTTCAGGCGAAGCATCTCGGGAGAAAGAATTTCCAGATCCTCGGGATTGTGAGAATAAAGAAAATCGTTGTTTTTCTTTCGGATTTCGGCACGGAGCATACGCTTCGGGTCGGTTGCGGGCTTTTTGTTTCTGCGTGAAACGCACGCCTGTCTGAAGCCTTCGGCACCAACCGCCGCAACACTTATTACGCCGAGAATTCCGCCGCCGATAAGAACATTTCTTTTTTTCATCTGCATTCACTCCTCTCTGATGTTTTTATTTTAACACAAAGCTCCAAACAATTCAATCGGACAATAAGATTCATACGGTGAAAAATTTTTTAAAAAATTTTTTGAAAAAAGTGTTGACAAAACGGGAATGATATAATATAATAAACAAGCTCTTTGGTGAGGGCAGTTAAATGGCGGCATAGCTCAGAGGCTAGAGCAACCGGTTCATACCCGGTAGGTCGTGGGTTCAAATCCAACTGCCGCTACCATATTTTTGGCCCGGTGGTCAAGCGGTTAAGACACCGCCCTTTCACGGCGGTAACACGGGTTCGAGTCCCGTCCGGGTCACCAAACACTTGATATCCGAACTAATCTATGAAGATGGTTTAGTTTGGGTATCTTTTTTCTTGTCGATAAGTAAACAGCAAAAAAGACGGTAGTAGCAAATCAAAGTTACTACCGTCTTTCAACTGTCGAAAAACCGTGTACAGCGATTAGGCTATGCACGGTTTTTGATATTTGGGGAAGAAAATCGGTGATATTGTGAAAACAACAGAATAATTGTGTTTGTGGTGTGTCCTTTTCCACTTCCAAACCGCCAATTTTTTCAGATTCATGGCAGCAAATTTAAGCCTGACCCTGTTGGTAACCTGAGCAAGCCCCATGTAATGCGTGTATCTCATGCCGTGTTTCTCTTTCGCATCTGCAAACACACGCTCTATCTTCTCTTTTCGCTGTTTATACAGCTTCTGATATTTCTCCGTGTACCTCGCATCATCCGCAAGTTCTTCGTAATCTTTCCAGATATGACGGGTTACCGTCTTGACGCAGTCTTTGGATTTTGTGCATAGTTCTCTTGTCGGACATTTTTCACATATGCGTGGATTACTTTTGTATTCCCTGTAACCCTCTCGGTTTGTTGTCACATATCTTAACTCGTGGTACTCGGGACATATCACCCAATCGTTGTATTCATCATACACATACTTCCACCATTCGTGTCCGCCTTTCATTGCCTGCGGTCTTTTGTATGCTGTTGACAACACTCTGTTATCTCTGAATATCTTCTTGCAAATGTGCGGTGTCTTGTATGCGCTGTCTGCCGCTATTGTTTCTACTTCGGGATATTTCTCTACCAATCTGTCATACACATCATCAAAATACTAAATAACAAAGTACTTATATAGCAAAATACCCATCTACCAATCATAGAAAGACGGATGGAGAAACATAATTAAAATCTGATATGAGAAGGAGCAAAAATATGAATAACTCGTTACTTAAACTTGAAACGCCGTGCGGTATTATTACGCTCACAAAAATGATTTCCGCATATTTTACCGACACAACCGATGCCGCAATCGCTTCGCAGAATCAGATTCTGAAAATGGTCGGTGAAATACTCGGCGATGCGGTTGACGATGATGTTCTTGCCCAGATCAATCTTGCAAAAATTCAGAATCAGCAAAACGATCTTATCGCAATTCAGAGAGGTTTTACATCAATTCTCAAAAACATAAAAGAGAAAATGAACACGGGAATGAAAAAATCCCAGAAGATGATCTCAGAGATTTTTGAGCAAATCCGAAACAATCTCTCAAGATGCAAAGGCGCTCTGCCATACAGAATCATAACAGCAGAAAAAATGGTTGATTCCGTTATCGCCGCAATGGGAAATATCGGCGGAGCAACACAAGAAATGAAAGACGATTTGCATAAAGCACTTATGCCGTTCTTCTTGTTGGCTGCAAAGAAAAAATAAAATTTGCGTTCCGCTACGATAGGGCTTTTTATATACCGTTTGTTCCTTTTCCGAACAGTCAGAAAAACATATTTTTCTTGCTCTTTCCTGAACTTATTCGCCTGCCCTGCACCGCTGAAAAGTCTGCTAAAGCAATTTTGCAAGCAGCAATCACATATGGTTTTGAAAGGCATATTTCCGCCACATCTGCGTTGGAAATTCTTGAAATATCCTCGTATTTCTTCAAATTTCCGCCTTGCTGTGACGAAAATCTCCACTTCCAAAACTGCTTCGCATCTGAAACAAAAATGTTTCAGACATATGGAATTACTGCTTACAAAATTACCGGGCGACAGACATCCTTTTCACCGCCGCCGGAACAAAGGTATAATACACTAGACTTTGCGTGCCGCAAAATCGTGTGCCAAAAGGAGATTTTCTCCTTTTGGATATCCACTTGTGCCGATTGTTGTGTATACACTCTTTGAAATTTTTGCAAAACCGCACCCACAAAAATCCAACCGTACACACAAAATTTTTGCAAAAACAAATCCGCAAAACTCAATCGCCACCTTCATTTTTTAACAGCCAAAATTACTTGCTCAAAATGAAAAAAGTCCGAAAATTTTTCGGGCTTTTTTTGTTAGTTTGAACAGTTGTTATGATTTGAAAAAACAATATATAAATTTTTATTCGCAATGTACTTATGATATTATAATGTAATAATGCCGTGAAATAATTATAGATTTTTCCTTGCTTCTATGTTATTATTGAATTGGATTATTATGAGAGGAGGCGGAATATGATCAAGACACAGAAAAAGACTCTGATTTATCTTGTCTGCGCATTGGTTCTTGCAATGGCAGGCATACTCTATAACGGCATCAACTTTCCGTTTACCAACTCATTTTCGGGAAATGCATTCACGATTCTTCCTCATATGATTTTTGTTGCATTATCATTCGGCTGGGTTATTTCCGTGCGACGCAGAATTCTTGATAAAAGAATCCGAAGCCATCTGATTTCCGTCGGTATGCTTATGTCATTCTGGCTTGCAGAGAGAACAACGAAATGGTTTTTTATTTCTGATTTTTCTGATTTGTGCCGATACCTGTGGTATGCTTTTTATATTCCGATGATTCTCATTCCGCTTCTCGGCGTATTTATCACAACCTATATCGGAAAACCCGAAACATACAAAATGCCGTGGTGGCTCAATCTTCTTTATATCCCTGCATTCGCACTCATTATTTTTGTTTTCACAAACGATTTTCATAATCTCGTGTTTGAATTCCCGAACGGAATTTACTATTTCAATGAACAATACGAATACGGTTTCGGTTTTTATATTGTTGCCGCATGGTTCATTATTCTCGGCTTTTATTTTGTAATTTCCCTCGTTATCAAAAGCCGTGTGCCCGGCAGTAAAACATTCCAGAAATTGCCTCTTATTATTATGGCTTGCTCGGTTGTTTTCTGGGTGCTTTATGTTCTTGGTCTTATCAACGCCGATCTTACTGCCGTTGACTGTCTTATGATTACTTTTCTCCTTGAAAGTGCAATTCAAAGCGGTCTCATCCGTTCAAATTCGGGTTACACGGAATTCTTTGAAATATCAACGGTTGCGGCGCAGGTGGTTGATAAGAATTATCATACTATGTATATTTCTTCTTATGCCGACGATTTGCCCGATGACATGATGCAAAACGCTTTGGGCAGACCTGTTGAACTCGGTAAAACAATGCTTCACGGCAAGCCTGTTTCGGGCGGATATGTATTCTGGCAGAACGATATAAAAGAAATCAAAAAGCTGATGAAGAGCCTTGAAGAAACCCGTGAAAGGCTCAGCGAAAACAACTTTCTGCTGAAAGCGGAAATTGATATGAACGAGCAGAAAGCCCGTTTTGAAGAAAAGAACAGACTCTATGACCGTATTGCCCGTGACGTTTCATCACAGCTTATAAAAGCAGAAGAATTGCTCACTCATGCAAAGCAAAATCCCGAAGAGGCTCACAATGCTTTGGCGAAAATCTGTGTTATAAGCGCTTACATAAAACGAAGAAGCAATCTGATTTTGCTCGGCGAAGAAAACAAGATTATTTCATCATCAGAACTTGAATTCTGTCTTCGTGAATCGCTTGACAATATCCGCTTGCTCGGCGTTCATTCATCATTAAAGAGCAAATGCTCGGGTAGGCTGTATGTTGAAAATGCGGTTGCCGTTTATGACTTGTTTGAAAAAACGGTTGAAGCATTTGTTGATGATGTCAACGCTCTTATGGTATCGCTTAAATGTGAAAACTCCGTTATTAAACTTAATCTCCAGATAGGTCTGAATGACGGTGCCGATACTTCTGCACTGAACACACTTTCTTTAGCCAACGGAAGTGTTACCTGTGACGTTGATGAAAACGACGTTGCGGTTTGTATTCTTCTTTCCGAAGGAGGTGCATCGGATGATTAACCTTCTTGAAACGGGAACCTATATTCAGGCGTTATTTATGTCAGTTTTGTTCCTTGAGGCAGTAATAAATATTTGCTGTGTTCCGAATCTGTTTTTCCGTGATTACAAGCCTCTGACAAAGGTGTTTACCGCTCTTTTCAATCTTGCAGGCTTTGCTCTGCTTGTTGTTCTCACAACGGGACTCAACGCATTTATTTTCAGCCGTGATATTCCGCATCCGAGCATACTGCTTCTTGAAAATGCGGAATATTCTCTGATTTATATTTTGGCAAATCTTGCTTTTCTTGTTTTCCTTGGTATCGGAGAAATCCGTTACCGCAAAAACAGCGTTTCGTCGCTTTCCATAAAAGAAAGCTTCGACCACCTTCCGACAGGTCTTTGTTTTTCAAAAGCAAACGGTACCGTTCAGCTTGTAAACCACAAAATGAACGAGCTCGGATATATTCTGACAGGCGAAGAAATTCAGAATGCCAACAAATTCTGGAAGGCACTTGTAAACGGTGATGTTCTTCCCGACGTTCACCGTGTTTCCGACAGCGAGCAACCCGAATACCGTCTGTCTGACGGAACGGTTTATACTTTCAGACGTGAAAAGGTTGAAAATGTTTTTCAGATTACCGCAACCGATACAACAAGCCTTCATAAGCTTACAAACAGACTTCGTATGAACAACGAAGAGCTTGAAGAAATGAATGCAAGACTCAGGCACTACGGTGAAACCGTTGACAAAACAACAAGGGCAAGAGAACGCCTTGAAACAAAAATCCGTATTCACAGCGAGCTCGGTCAGGCACTTCTCGCAACCCGTCATACGTTGAGTTTGCCCGAAGCCGATTTTCAGCCGATTATCAGCACGTGGAACAGAAACATTGCCGTTCTCCGCACGGAAGCTGAACCCGCACAGAACAGCGGTCTGCTTAACACACTCATTGATATTGCCGAATCCGCAGGTGTTACCGTTGAAATCAGCGGTGAATTCCCGATGAACGATGCAATCGGCAGTATACTGACTTCCTCCGCAACTGAAGCACTGACAAACGCCGTTATCCACGCAGATGCCAAAACTCTGTTTGTTGAGTTTTATGAAACAGATGACGGTTACTGTGCAAGGTATACCAACGACGGAAATCAACCGACAACCGAAATACACGAGGGCGGCGGTCTCGGTTCGCTCCGCAGTAAAATTGAACGTCTGGGCGGAAATATGGAAATTCAGTCTGTACCGCAGTTTGTAATGACTGTGCAGATGCCGAAAGAGGTGAAATTATTTTGATTAATGTTCTTATTGTTGAAGATGACCCCATGGCTCGCAAATTGCTTGAAATATACATAAACGACAGCAAAGAATATAAGCTTTCGCAATCTATTGAAAGTGCGGCAATGGCAGAGCTTTACTGCCGCAGAAACCCCATTGATCTTATTCTTATGGATGTATGCACGGCAATGGATGCTAACGGACTTGATGCGGCGGCAAAAATTAAAAAGAGCTGTCCGCATATCAAAATAATTATTGTTACAAGTCAGCCCGAATTCAGTTTTATCGAAAGAGCAAGAAAAGCGGGAGTTGAAAGCTTCTGGTATAAAAGTGCATCGGCAGAGGAAATCATTGAGGTTATGAACAGAACAATGGCGGGCGATTCCGTTTATCCCGACACAACGCCATCACTCCGACTCGGTGAAGCACTCAACGTTGATTTCACGGAAAAAGAGCTTCTTGTTTTGCGTGAGGTTGTTGACGGCGAAGCCGATGCGGATATAGCCGAAAAGCTCGGTATGTCCGTGCGTACCGTCAAGGCTCATATTCAGAATATGCGTGACAAAACAGGCTTCCGCAACCGCACCGAGCTTGCGGTAAGAGTGCGTGAAAGCGGTCTTGTCATCAATGACCATAAAACAGAATAATAAGGCTCCCTCGTGAGGGAGCTGTCACGAAGTGACTGAGGGAGTAACCCAAGGCGGCGGAGCAATCTGCCGTCTTTTTTTATGGATAATCAAACGGCAACAACGTAGGGGCGACGTTTCGTCGCCCGAAAATCAAAATCATTGCCGAAACGGGCGACCGCAGGTCGCCCCTACGATATATTTATAATTTTTTTAAAAATAATAAAAATTTCTTTCATTTCTGCACTAAAGTACAATGTGCGATTTGTTTTTATTTGTTAAAATTAAGGTGAATAAAAATCTTAATGGGGGATTTTATGCCTAATCTTAAAAAACTTACTATTTTACATTCCAACGATTTGCACGGCGACTTCCTTGCCGAAGAGATTGATTCAAAGCTTGTCGGCGGCGTTTCAATGCTTTCGGGATATGTCAACAAAGTCAGAAATGAAGAGAAGAACGCAATCTACTGCATTGCAGGCGATATGTTCAGAGGCTCTGTTATCGATTCCGAATATCAGGGCGTTTCAACAATCGAAATTATGAATATGCTCTCGCCCGATGTTGTTACCGTCGGCAACCACGAAACGGATTACGGCGTTTCACATCTTCTGTTTATCGAAAAATGTGCAAAGTTCCCGATTATCAATGCAAATTTACATATCAAAACCAACGGTGCAAGGCTTTTCAAGCCTCACCATATAATCGAAATCGACGGAATGAAAATTTTGTTTATCGGTATTCTGACCGAAGACGTTCTTTCGCAGACAAAGAATGACGGTCTTGTGGGAACATTCGTTGATATCGAGGAAGCTGCACAGGCAGTCGGAAGAATCTGCAACACTTACAATGCGATTGATATTGACTTTACCGTTCTTCTCACACATATCGGATTTGAAGAAGATAAAAAGCTTGCTGCAAAGCTCGACCCTGCATGGGGTGTTGATATTATCGTAGGCGGTCACTCGCATACATTTATTGAAGAGCCTGCGGTTGTCAACGATATTGTTATCGTTCAGGCAGGTACGGGTACAGACCAGATAGGCAGATTCGATATTATGGTTGATACCGATAACAACTGCATTGACAGCTACACGTGGAAGAGTCTTCCCATCAATGCCGACAACTGCCCGAGAGATGAAAAGCTTGAAGAAATAATAAAGTACTACAAAAAGAAGACAGATATGAAATACGGTCGCATGGTAACGAGATTCAAAAGGCAGCTCACTCATCCGTCACGCTACCGTGAAACCGAGCTCGGCGGTCTGTTTGCGGATATTATGCGTGACAGTCTCGGTCTTGACCTTATGCTTCTCGGCTCGGGAAGTGTCCGCACAACAGAACTCGGTCCCATTGTTCTTTATCAGGACCTTGCAGAATGCTTCCCCTACGATGACCCTGCATATATGCTCCGTGTTACGGGTGAACAGCTCAAACGAATGATAAAATTTATGCTCCGTGATGAGGTGTGGGGCGGCTCGCATTGCGAATTCTATCAGTTTTCAAAGGGAACAAGAGTTGTCTATGACCGCAACACTCACGAATTCAAAAAGTTTGTGCTCAACGGTGAGCCGCTTGATGATGAAAAGATTTATAAAATCGGTCTTCAGCATTTCCATTTCAAGAATCTTGAAAACTTTTTCTCCGTTCCCTATGACGAGGTTGCAAAGAACGGCAAGCCGAGAATGGTTTCAACCTCCTGCAGAGAAATTCTTGATGAATATCTTTCCGTTCATAATGCTCTTGACCGTGAAATCAGCGGAAGACTTATAGTTGAATGATTATGAAGAAGAACAGACCAAAGGGCAACGGATTTATTTCGGCGTTGCTGATAAACCTCGTATTCGACCTTGAATGGACAATTCCTGCGTGGCTTCTGCTTGCGGCTCATTTCATTTTCAAAATATCAATTTGGTGGTTTGTCGGAGCACTTGCCGTATGGGTTATCGGCGTTGCAATCAAAACAGCCGTGTTTTCGTGGCTTGTTCACGTCGGTAACATTCCCGACCCGCCCAAAGAAAACAAAAATCCCTATTCATCAAAAGGATATAAACCGAATAAAGGAGAAATTTAATATGGGACTTATTAAAGCAGGATTAGGCGCACTCGGCGGAGTGCTTGCTGACCAGTGGAAAGAATTTTTCTACTGCGAATCACTCGAAAATGATGTGCTGATGGTGAAAGGCACAAAGAGAGTCGGAGGCAGAAGCTCCAACACCAAAGGCAGCGACAACGTAATCTCAAACGGCTCGGGCATTGCAGTTGCAGACGGTCAGTGCATGATTATCGTTGAACAGGGCAAGATTGTTGAAGTTTGTGCAGAACCCGGTGAGTTCACCTATGATTCATCAACAGAGCCTTCAATCTTCTCGGGTAAGCTCGGCGATACAATCAAGGAAACCTTCAAAACCGTCGGTAAGAGATTTACATACGGCGGCGATACAGGCAAAGACCAGAGAGTTTATTATTTCAACACAAAGGAAATTCTTGATAACAAGTTTGGCACCCCCAACCCCTTTATGTTTGAGGTTGCCAACAAAAGACTCAATATGTACCGTTCAGTTCAGGTAAGATGCAACGGTATTTATTCCTACAGAATCACAGACCCTCTTCTTTTCTACACAAAGATTGCAGGTAACGTAGGCGATGAATACAGAAGAGAAGAAATCGACAATCAGCTCAAAACAGAGTTTATTTCAGCTCTTCAACCTGCATTTGCAATGCTCACAGAGCTTGAACTCCGCCCC
>JAFUNA010000005.1 GCA_017473165.1 Clostridia bacterium
CGTTGAGGGTCCACCCGTTCCCATCCCGAACACGGTAGTTAAGCTCAACAGTGCCGAAAATACTTGGCTGGAAGCGGCCCGGGAAGATAGGTCGACGCCGACACTTTTTACTTTTGCCTTAATAGCTCAGTCGGTAGAGCAAGAGGCTTTAACTGAATCAAGGGCTTGACCGTCCTGTGGACGAATAGTCAAGTCATTGATTAGGAAGAAACACAGAGCAGTGCGAAGCGCTCCAAGCGAGCAATGCGACAATGTTTCTGACCGATGGTGTCACAGACACCGCAGCACAGAGCTTCTTAAAAAACCGAATATGCCTTAATAGCTCAGTCGGTAGAGCACGCGGCTGTTAACCGCGGTGTCACAGGTTCGAGTCCTGTTTGAGGCGCCAAAAAGAGCAGATCATGCTTTGCATGACCTGCTCTTTTTCTTGTCTTTTCATTATGATTTGTTTTTATGACATCGTAACATCAACAGTTTGTTGCTGTTGTAATTAGTTTTCAGAGTAGAGTCGGACTCCCTTTTAATGGGTGAAACTAGTGATAAAAATGATTTTATATAAAAACCAAAAAATACAAAAGACTGTTATTTGTCAGCCCATTGTTTTTTATCCTGCAATCTCTTTAATATATTTTGTTTCAACAAAGCCCCAATAATCTTCAGTTATTATTTCAGTCCAACCGATTCGTTCCCACTTTGAACCAACCAAAATTTTTGTGCCGTCAGGTAACTTATCAATGATTTTATACTCTTCTGTAGATGCTTTTTTGTTTTCCACTTCCACAGGCTTATCAGATTCAATGATAAAGTTATATTCGGCATTATCCGCAATCAGATATTTCTTATCAACACTCTTTAAATAAACATCTCCGTCAGCGGTACAGCCGAATTTGTAGACTTTTGTTTGCATGAATTTTTGTATATTGCGGTTTAATTCTTCAAGCATGGTTTGCTGATATTTTTTTAATGTTTCTTCATATTCAATCATCTCAAAAGAACCTATTGTATACACATAATAATTTCCTTCTTTTTCCCGAATATCGTAAACATATTCACCGTAACTTGCAAAATCAGTTGGACAACATTGGACTAAAACTATATCATCAACACCCGAATAGAAACATCTGTAATCACCCTCGCTGATGTCACTCGATAGCGGCAAGCCCTTTTCTTTTGCAGACTTTGCAGTTTCAAAATCACTTGTTTCAAGCTGTATGACATCAGGACCAAACAAATCTTTTAAATAGTCATTATATTCATGGAGAGAGAAAGTGAATGTTTCCACACCCCGCAATTCTTCCAATTGAGCATCTTCCATGAATTTTTGACAAATTTCCTGTGGGTTATCATAATTAAACAGACTTTTCTTTTTTATAAAATTATTTATAGAAAGGCAACAATGGCGGACATCCACAAATACATTTTCTCCCGTTGTATTCCAATCATAATAATCTTCAACGCCAAAATTCATTGAAAGCATACTGGCAAACTGTAAAAGCAATTCTTCGGGATATGCTTCTTCAAAATCGGTCTTTTCTATTTCATATCGGTATTTTCCGTTGTCGAGAATAAGTTTGTCCTTTTTTAGCGTTATGTTATTTTGGGTTGTAGCTTCTGTTATTATTTCTGTGGTGGTTTCTGTTACTGTTGTGGATTCCGTTACTGCGTTTGTCGATGTTGTTTCTTCTTTATTATCAGATTTACCGCATGATGTCAGCAGCAAACAAAAACAAATGCCTATAATAAAAACCTTTTTCATAAAAGCATCTCCTTATTTTAATGTATCTTTAATATACACTCTATGATGCTTGTAAAATGAAAAATGTAATAAACAAAGCTTATTTTGTAATTTTTGATTCAATACAACACAAAAGCAGCCTATGGTTTACATGAGCTGCTTTTGATATGTTATAATATTTCATGAGAGTTTTTGGGCTTTTGTGCGTCTAACAGATGAAGGGCAGATGTTTTTCGGAAAGGAGAAAATCAATGGATAATGGTGCAAGTAGCTACCGCCGTTACCTTGATGGTGATGACAAGGGAATAGTTGAGATAATCCGAGATTACAAAGACGGTCTGATTCTGTATATCAACGGCTATGTGAACAATATTTTCGTTGCAGAGGATTTGGCGGAAGATACATTCTTTAAGCTTGCCGCAAAAAAGCCCCGTTTTAACGGCAAAAGCTCATTCAAAACCTGGCTTTTTGCCGTTGCACGCAACATAGCGGTTGATTATTTAAGACATAATTCAAAAAACGCATCCGATTCCGTTGATAATTACGCTGATTTTTTGGCGGCGGAATATGATGTTGAGAAGGAATATCTGATTAAAGAACAGAAAATTACCCTTCACCGCACAATGCGAAAACTGAAGGCGGAATATTTTCTTGTGCTGTATCTGACGTTTTTTGAAGGCTTTTCCAACGCAGAAACCGCAAAAATAATGAAAAAGAGCAAACGCCAGATTGAAAATCTTGCCTACAGAGCGAAAATATCGCTGAAATCAGAACTCGAAAAGGAGGGTTTTGAATATGAAGAATTATAACGAAATTGCGGAGAATGTTCTCAATCGCAGAGATGAATACATTGAGACACGCAGGCTCAAAAGAAAAAAACAAATGAGAATAACGGCTTTTGCGGGCTGTTTTGCGGCGGCTGTGCTTACGGTTTTCAGCATAGGCTACGGCGAAATGAACAAGGAAAAGCCCCTGCCGGAGGTTGAGTCATCCGTTTCGGAAACGGAAGAAAACAAGGCGGCGGAAAACACGTCGAAGGATGAGGCTTTTGTTCAGTTTACAGAGCCGACAACAACCGAAAATAAAACCGTGCCCGACGAAGGATTGTTCAGCTCGGGCGGTGAGACGGGGCACTGGTGCATTCCCGCATTGCCGTTTGACAGAGATTTTGAGCTCACGGGTGAGCCGATTACCGACGAGGAAGCCAAGGTTTATTTTGATGAAAACGGTGAGAGCATCATCAGCAGCCTTGCGTCGAGCGGAGTTTCCGCCGATTCGATAAGGATTGAAGAAAAGGGATACTGCCATGTTTCGTATGACGGAACAGAAGGAAAATGCTTTGAGATAAGGCAGAATTACCGTGATTATCTTGTGTATAACGGTGATGAGCTTGCGGCGATAATAACTCTCTGGAAGGATAACGGCGAAATATACAACACTCCGTCATTCGGAGCAAAATGGTTTGAGGACTATAATTCCTACCTGCAGAAGCATAAGGGCGAAAAGCTGGTTTATGTTTATGCAAGCCGGTTTGAAATCATAATTGCACCCGACAACACATATTTCAATCCCATGGGACTTGACGTTGACCCGTATCTTGAGGGAATTGAAAAGCCCTACGAAGTTTTTTGTCACGAAGCCGCAACCTATATACCTTAAAGAAGCTGCTCCTGCCTGTGCGGGAGCGGTTTTGCATTGCTTGACACGTTATCGTTTATATTCTATAATAAAATTCAAAGTTTGATTATAAGGGGCGGTATCATGAGCAGGTGTGCAGTGCTCAAGGCAGAGAGCTACAATGCCGATGAATTATATAATGTAATAAAAAAGCATTTTGCGTTTCACGAAATTGAAAAAGATATTCCCAAGGATGCAAGGGTTGTCATCAAGCCGAATCTGCTCACCGACAAGGAAGCGGCATTTTCAATCAACACAAATCCCGCCTTTGTTTTTGCGATTATCCGATGCCTTAAGGAAATCGGTATAAATGACATAACCGTTGCGGACTGTCCGGGCGGCTCGGTGCTGCTTTTTACACAGATGCAGGACGTTTACCGAAAAGCCGAGTATGACTTCATGGCTGAACACGTCAAGCTGAATCTTGATTTTGAAAGCACCGATGTTTACGGCTCGGAAAGCTTTGCAAACAAAAAGTTCAATGTAATCAACGCAATCGCAAATGCGGACTATATTATAAATGTACCCAAGCTCAAAACCCACAACATAACCTGCATAACTGCGGGCGTAAAGAATCTTTTCGGATGCATTCCGGGACTTCAGAAGCCCGCTTTCCATGCAAAACATCCCGGTGCGGCGGATTTTTCAAATATGCTTGTTGAGCTTGCGGCAACGGTTAAGCCTGACTTCACAATTGTTGATGCAGTTGAAATCATGGAGGGCAACGGTCCTGCAAACGGCAAAAGACGGCATCTCGGCGTAACTTTTTCGTCAAAGGATGTGTTTGCGCTTGATGCGTTTATTGCTGAAAAAATAAAAATACCTGCCGATATCGTGAAAACCGTTGCGGCAAGCAGAAAAAAAGGATTTCTGCCCGAAAAAATCGAGGCGGTCGGCGATACAGACTTTGAAATTGATGAGCCGATTATTCTTCCCGGCCCGATTAATGAAAAAACGGCGATAAACAAGTTTGCGGCAACGTTTAAAATTCTGCTTATGAGAATTGACGAAAAGCTCTTTAAGGCTTATCCGCAGATGAACGAAAAATGTACTTTGTGCCGCAAGTGCGTTACAACTTGTCCGATGAAGGCTCTTTCGATTGAAAACGGAAGGGTTGTTCTGAACAAAAAAGACTGCATAGGCTGTTTGTGCTGCGACGAAATCTGTCCGCAGGGTGCGGTTGACATCAAAAAACAGTTCGGCATTCGTAAATAAGGGTAGTGAAACTGTGAAAATATTATTTATTCAGTCAAAAGCGGGATTTCAGATGAGGGGAACAACCTATCCCGTGTGCAGAAGCATGATGGTGACGGCGACGTATATGAAGTCGCTGGGTCATGAGGTTGAAGTTTTTGACAAATGCATAGATTTCAGAAAAAACGAAAAGGTGCTCAATTCCTTTAAGCCCGAAATCGTTATGATGTATGTGCCGCCGACAGCGGAACTGAAGGACACCGAGGAAACTTCAAAAGCCGCAAAGCGATTTGGTGCAACGGTTGTCTGGGCGGAGGTTCTGGCGTGTGTGTTTTCGGAGCAGATTGTTGAAAAAGGACTTGCGGATTTTGTTATCATCGGCGAAACCGAGGCAAAGTTTGAGGCACTGATCCGAGAGCTTCGGGGCGAAAAGAACTTCATCAGCATTCCCGGACTTACCTTTAATAACGGAGAAAAGGTTATAACAACCGCAAACGAGAATAATTCAGATCTCGAAAATCTTCCGCCGATTGACTGGGATCTCGTGGATGTTAAAAAGTGCTTCCGCGAGTTTCCGCATTGCAGAAGAATGCTTTATATGTATACATCGAGAGGCTGCCCGAACAGGTGCGGCTTCTGCTTCAACACATTTTTCTATAACTCGCAGCATAGAAAAAGACCGCTGAAATATTTCCTTGAAGAGGTTAAATATCTTGAAAAGAAATACCGTCTGGACGGCGTTAATTTTTCGGATGAGGTGCTGCTGCTGACCGAGGAAGAAATTGAGCAGATGGGTCAATTCAGAAAAGAAAACGGGCTCAAATTTTTCTGGGGAGGGCAGACAAGAGCGGATGCCTACGCCGACGAGGAGACCCTCAAAAAAATGTATGATGCGGGCTGCCGCTGGCTTTTGCTCGGACTTGAAACCGGAAGTGCAAAAACAAGAAATCTCATCAATAAGCAAATGAATCAGGACATGATAAGGGAGTTTGTTGACAAATGCACAAGGGCAGGGCTGACAACCTTCGGCTCGTTTATTGCGGGCTTTCCCGATGAAACCGAGGAGGATTTGAAGGAAACGGTAAAGTTTGCTCTTTCGCTGAATCTTGACGCTTTTTTGGTGAACTACTACGGCGTGATTCTCAAAACACCTCTTGCCGACAAGCTTATTGCAGACGGAAAAATGGACATTTCTGCGGTTATGGATGCCGAAGGTCTTGCCCATTGGTATCCCAATCTTTTCAAGAACTATTCAAAAATTCCCGACAGGGAGCTTAAGGTTGTTAAAAGCTATTTTGACTGGCTTACGTTCACAAGAAAAAAAGCGGAGTCGGAGCAAAAGAATATGTTTATCAGAAAAGCCATTGATGTTCTGGCAAATTTTGCAAGAGGCGATCTTAAGTCGGCATTCGGAAATGTTTACAGTGCGGGTAAAACCTTTGTTACGGTTGTGTTCTATTCGCACGCATTCCCGAAAATCAGAAAAAAATACGGGCTTCACAATATCAATAAAAAAAGATAAAATTTAAAGAAAAGCAAAGCTGAAAAACGGCTTTGCTTTTTTGTGCATATAGCATAAAAAAGGGTGTAACTTTTTGTAAATCAGAATTTTTATGTCATTGAAAAGAGCGGCTGAATATGATATAATACCCGAAGTAAAATTTTAGTCATTCGTTGAGAAAGGTCTTCAAGATGATTTGTAATACAATTTTAGAGGCGATGGGCAGCACGCCCATTATCAGACTTCAGCATATGACAGGTCCCGATGATGCGGAAATTCTTGTAAAGTTTGAGGGTCTTAACATTGGCGGCTCAATCAAGACAAGAACGGCGCTCAACATGATTGAGGATGCGGAGAAAAAGGGTCTGCTGAATTCCGAAACGGTTATCGTTGAGCCCACAAGCGGCAATCAGGGCATAGGTCTTGCGTTGGTGGGTGCGGTTAAGGGATATAAGGTTAAGATTATCATGCCCGACTCCGTAAGTGAGGAACGCCGCAAGCTTGTTCAGCATTACGGTGCGGACATTATTCTTGTTCACGATGCGGGAAATATCGGACTCTGCATTGAAGAATGCCTCAATCTTGCACTTAAGATGAAGGCGGAAAACCCCAATGTTTTTGTTCCGCAGCAGTTTGAAAATCCCGCAAATCCCGCAATTCAGCGCTCGGGCACGGGCAGGGAAATCATTGAACAGGTCGGCAAGCCCATTCACGGCTTCTGCTCGGGAATCGGCACGGGCGGAACGATTACGGGCATCGGCGAAACGCTCAAGGCGGAAAATCCCGACATGACAATATGGGCGGTTGAACCCGAAAATGCGGCAATTCTTTCGGGCGGCTCAATCGGAACTCATGTTCAGATGGGTATCGGCGACGGGCTTATCCCCGATATTCTCAACACAGAGATTTATAATGATGTCTGTATTGTAAAAGACGAGGAAGCACTTCAGACCTCAAGAGATTTGGCGTCAAAAGAGGGCATTATGTGCGGCATCAGCAGCGGAACAAACGTTGCGGCGGCACTCCGTCTTGCAAAGAAGCTCGGCAAGGGCAAAACCGTTGTAACCGTTTTACCCGACACCGCAGAACGCTATTTTTCAACACCTTTATTTGAATAAAATCGAAGCAGCTTATGTGAATCATAGGCTGCTTTTTGATATTCACTGTTGCTTTTTTGATAAATGAAAAGTATTAGAAGTGAAAGGAGGTTTTTTATGCCGAAACGGGACGGTGTATCGCAGGAAATGAAAGAAACCGTAATGCGTAACAAGGATATGGTCTACAGGCTTGCTTTTTCACAGATGAAAAACAAGGACGATGCAGACGATGTGTTTCAGGAGGTTTTCTGCCGATACATAAAGAAACAGCAGAAATTTGATTCTGCCGAGCATGAAAAAGCGTGGTTTATAAGGGTTACGCTCAATTGCTGCAAAACCGTTATGACTTCATTCTGGAAAACACGGGTAGAGGAGCTCGACGAAAACACGGAAATGCCCGAAACCGAAAAAGAGGAGCTTGAATTTGCACTTAAACAGCTTCCGAAAAGGTATAATGCGGTTTTGCATTTGTTTTACTACGAGGATTTGAGCGTGGAGGAAATTTCCGAAATTCTGAAAATCGGGAAATCCAACGTCAGAATGCTTCTGACCCGTGCAAGAAGGGCATTGAAAGACATTTTGGAAAGGAGCGAAAAGGATGAGAGATGCTTATAAGAAGGTTTTTGATGAGGTAAAGGTCGGTGATGAGGTTGTTGAGGAGGTTTTGAGTCAATCAAAAAACAGATTTCCCGTAAAATATATTGTGCTGGCGGCTTGCTTTGCAGCGGTTATCCTTGCAGGTGCGGGGATTTTCACAAATAACAATCCTCCGAAAAATTATGAAACAGAGGTTATAAGTGCCAGCCATGCGTTGGATTCGGCAGAAAAAGAGGAAATCGTAAGATATGTTTCAAAAGAAATATCGTGCGGGGGAAAAAGGGTTAAAATAAATGCAAGCGTTGTTGCCGACGGTCATGCAGGCGATATGCACATATATAAAGCAAAGCATCGGGTTTATTCAGCCGAAAGGTTTGAAGAAATTCTTCTCGGAGAAAACGGAATGTTTAACGGGAATAAGGAAGATGCAAGCATCGGATTTCCTTTGGGAAGCGGAATAAATTTCGGCGTGTATAACTATTTGAGTGCAGACAACAAGCCGACGGCAAGGGGAGAGGGCTACGCAAAGGGCTGCGAAACTTCATTTGATGATGCAAAAAGAATTTCGGATGAATTTCTGAAAGCCGAAGGCTCAACGGACTATGTTTTTGTAAGCGGAGAGGTTTGCAACCCTATAGCCTACGGCTGTGAATGTGCACCGATGGGTTACTATGAGTTCAGATATATTCAGTATGCAGACGGATTCCCCGTTGAGAGTGTGACTTCAAACGTATATGCGGGAACGGCATCGGAGCTTACCGTACAGGTTGATGACAGGGGGATTATTTTTGTTCGTATGAGCGGACTGGATTTGTCGGAAAAAGAGAAGCCCGAAAAAATGATAATGCTTGACGAAGCAATTGATTTGATTGAGAAGAGTCTGGATGAACTCTGGTTTTCTGAATATGCACCTATAATTGAAATCCGTTTGGAATATCTCCTTGACGAAGCTGAAAACGGCGAGCTGATGTTGTTTCCGTGCTGGAGATTCTGCGTTGATAAAACCCAATTGCTGACACTTCCTCTTGAGGTGCAGAGAGAGAACGACACAAACGACCTTTGCATGAATGCGGTAACAGGCGAGATGTTCAGAACAATGGAGCGATACCCCGCATTTCAGACAGCAGAATAAAACACAACCCCCGTACCGAGGTACGGGGGCGATTTTTATCCCAATTGAACATAATAAGACGTTACACGGAGCATGATGAGCAGGGCAATTATCATGGGGATTGTGAGGATAAACGCTCTCATCTTGCGTTTTTCGGAAAGTGCGGTAAACGAGGGAAGAACCTTCCTTTTGTTTTTGATGAAAAGGAAAATTACCGAACCCAGAATTGAAAGTGCATAGAGGATAACCGTTGAAACCATGTAAACAACGTTGAGAATATCCTCGTTCTGAATGTCGGCTATCATGAATTCCAGCACAACGGAATAAAGATTGTTGCAGAAATGAATCAGAACGCCTGTCCACACGCTGTTCGTTATGCACACCGCATAGCCGATGCCGATGCCCGCAATGAGTGCAAAGGGTGCCTGAATGAGATTGCCGTGAAGCACCGCAAAGAAAATCGCAGAAGCAAGAATTGCAAATTTGTCGCCGTATCTGCGAAGGGGCTGCATGACAACTCCCCTTATGGCGAATTCCTCAACAAGTGCGGGTACAACCGCTATCGAAACCGTATAAATAAGTCTGCCCGCAAAGCCCTCGGGCACGGGATATTCGGGTGCGGAAAGCTCAACGCCGATGTTTCCCATAAGATTCACAAAAATGCTTGTAACATAGTTTCCTGCAAGGCAGATGAAAAATCCCAGAGGCACAGCCGAAAGCATCAGAGAAGTGCTGACGGGCTTGCAGAATCCGAAATCGGTTTTTCCGTTTTTTCTGCCGATGAAAATTCCTCCGACCGCAAAGGGCAGCAGCAGTCCGAAAATCGAGAAAAAGATGCTCACAACGCTGTCCATTGTCGGGTCTGCGGCGTAAATTTTGCCAAGGGGCGACAGAGTAAGCATTATTGAAAGAATATTCTGAATAAGAACGTAGGCAATGCAGCAAAGGCCGGCAACCGTGCCGATGAATTTTATTCCCTTGCGTTCGTTTTCTTCCTTCAGATAAAGGCTTGAGGGGGAGTCGTAATAATCGTACAAAAAATCACCGTTCTTTATAAATTAATTGCTTTTTAACATATCTTCCAAATATTTTGTTTATTATATCGCAAATTTTTATGTGTTACAAGGGGATAAAATTAATCATTTGTAAAAATTCTGTTGTAAAATCATAAATTTTAGTGTAAAATTATAAGGCACATACTTTTTTGTGTGTAACAGGAGGATGAATTAATGGCAATCACTAAAAAGCAGCTTGAAGAAATGATTTCCGCAAAGCTTTCTCATTTCTTCGGAGTTTCTCCCAAGGAGGCTACCAACGAGCAGTTTTACAGAGCACTTTCAATTATTGTTCGAGATATGGTAAGAGATTCACGCAGAGAATTTGACAAGGCTTCAACCGAGCAGGGTCAGAAAAGAGTTTATTATCTCTGCATGGAATTCCTTATGGGCAGAGCTCTCAAAAACACACTTTATAATCTCAATCTCACCGAAACCGCAAGAAAAGCTCTTGCAACCTTCGGTGTCAAGCTTGATAAGCTTTATGACTGCGAGCCCGATGCGGGTCTGGGCAACGGCGGTCTTGGCAGACTTGCAGCCTGCTATCTTGATGCCCTTGCAAATCAGGGCTACAACGGAATGGGCTACTCCATTCTTTATGAATACGGTATTTTTAAACAGAAAATTATTGACGGCTGGCAGACCGAGATGCCCGATTTCTGGCTTCCCGGCGGCGAGGTCTGGCTTGTACCCAGAGAGGATATGACCGTTGAGGTTAAGTTTGAGGGTCAGGTTATGGACAGCTGGGAGAATGCATACCACCATGTTGAAATGGTCGGCTGCAAAACCGTTAAGGCTGTACCCTATGACATGATGGTTGCGGGCAAGGACGGCAAGGGCGCTGCGGTGCTCCGCCTCTGGTCTGCAAAGGTTGACGGCATTGACATGGCGATGTTTAACCAGGGCGACTACATGAGAGCCATGGAAGAAAAGGCTATGGCAGAGGTTATCAGCAAGGTGCTTTATCCCGCCGATAACCACCCCGAAGGAAAGAGCCTTCGTCTTCGTCAGCAGTATTTTCTTGTTTCCGCATCGGTGCAGGATATTGTTGCAAGACATTTGAGAAAATACGGCTCACTTGAAGATTTTGCGGAAAAGAATGCAATTCATATCAACGACACACACCCAACAATGGCTATTCCCGAGCTTATGAGAATTATGCTTGACGAGTGCGGCTACGGCTGGGACGACGCATTCAGAATTGTCAGCGAATGCTGTGCCTACACCAACCACACCGTTATGGCAGAGGCTCTTGAATGCTGGGGCGAGGACCTTTTCCAGCGACTTCTTCCCAGAATTTATCAGATTGTCAAGGAAATCGATAACCGCTTCAGAAGCAAAATCTGGAATGCAACGTGGGATAAAGACAGGGTTGAAAGAATGGCCGTTATTTCAAACGGTGCGGTCAGAATGGCAAACCTCTGTGTTGCTGTGTGCCACAAGGTAAACGGCGTTTCAGCCCTTCACAGCCAGATTCTCAAGGATTCTCTTTTCAATGAATTCTATGCACTTGAACCTGAAAAGTTCACAAACGTAACCAACGGCATCGCTCACCGCCGTTGGCTCTGCCAGGCTAACCCCCGTCTGACATCAATGCTTACCGACCTTATCGGCGGCGAGTTTGTATATGATGCAAGCAACCTTGTAAAGCTCCGTGACTATAAGGACGATGCAGCCGTGCTTGAGGAGCTTCGCAAGATAAAAACGGCAAACAAAAAGGATTTTGCGGCTCTTGTCAAGAGCAAAACAGGCATAAGCCTTGACCCCTCATCGATTTTCGATGTTCAGGTCAAGCGACTTCATGAGTATAAGCGTCAGCATCTCAATGCCTTCAATATTCTTGCAAAATACCTTGAAATCAAGGCAAATCCCAACGGCAACTACACTCCCCACACCTATATTTTCGGTGCAAAGGCAGCCTCGGGCTATTTTATGGCAAAGAAAATCATCGAGTTCATTTTTGCACTTGCAAATCTCATCAACAACGACCCCGATGTAAAGGATAAGCTCAAGGTTGTTTACATGGAGGACTATAATGTTACCATGGCAGAAACCCTTATGCCCGCAGCGGATATCAGCGAACAGATTTCTCTTGCTGGCAAAGAGGCAAGCGGTACGGGCAACATGAAGCTGATGATTAACGGTGCGGTAACGCTCGGCACAATGGACGGCGCAAACGTTGAAATTTATGATGCTGTCGGTGAAGACAATATTCTGATTTTCGGCATGAGCACCCGTGAGGTTGAGGAGCTTAAAAAGAGCGGATATGCTCCCCAGAATTACTATAACAACAACGCAGAAATTCATAATCTTATCGACTTCATCAACAAGGGTATCGGCGGCAAGATGTTCGGCGAAATCGGCTCAATGGCACAGTCTGACCCCTATATGGTTCTTGCAGATTTTGCAGACTACAGAAATATCCAGAAGAAGGCGGAGGAAATCTGGCAGGATAAGGACAGATGGGCAAAGATGTCGCTCAATAACATCGCAGGAGCAGGCATTTTTGCGGCAGACCGCTCAATCAATGACTATGCCCGTGATATCTGGCATACGGATAAGCTCGCCGTTAAGAGCAAAAAGAAATAATCAAAATTTAAGGCGGTTTCATTATGAAGCCGCCTTAAAGCAATATGTAGGGCGGCTTGACCCAAGCCGCCGTAATCGTCATAAAAATTATTTGTTTAAGGGTGATACCATGACCGACACGGAATTTATGAACATTGCAATTGAACAGGCAAAACTTGCGGCGGCGGAGCTTGAGGTGCCCGTTGGTGCGGTCATCGTGCGTAACGGCGAGGTTGTTTCCGTGGGTCGCAATCGCCGTGAAACGGGTAAAAACGCTCTTGCTCATGCCGAAATCGAGGCAATTGACCTTGCCTGCAAAAAGCTTGGCGGCTGGAGATTATGGGAATGCGAAATGTATGTCACCCTTGAGCCCTGCCCTATGTGTACGGGTGCGATAATCAATTCCCGCATACGCCGTCTGATTTACGGAGCATCCGACTGCAAAGCGGGCTCCTGCGGCTCGGTTGTAAATCTTTTTGATTTGCCCTATAACCACAAGCCCGAGGTTGTTTCGGGTTTCATGGCGGAGGAATGCTCTGCATTGCTTTCGGATTTTTTTGCTGAATTAAGAAGGATTAAAAATGAAAACAAAAAGGCTTAAATATGCAGCTGCTTTTGCGGTGCTGTTCATAATCGAAATACTTATAGCGGTTTTTGTTCACGACGCATTTGTACGCCCGTACATAGGCGATGTGCTGGTGGTTATGCTTGTCTGTGCTTTTTTGAGGATATTATTTCCCGAAAAGCCCGTTGCCCTGCCGGTTTATGCAACGCTGTTTGCGGTTTTGATTGAAGCAATGCAGTATTTTGATTTTGTCAAAATGCTTGGCTTTGAAAACAATCCGATTATCAGCACGGCTTTGGGCAGAACCTTTGACATAAAGGATATAATCTGTTATATTATCGGCGGAGCGATATTTTTTGCTGCGGAAAAACTCGTGAGGAGGAAAACCGATGAACGTTGACAGCATTTTTTTTGCCATTGAAATAATCGGTACGGTCGCATTCGCCATAACGGGCGTAATAACCGCACTCGAAAAGAAATTTGATATTTTCGGTGCGTTGGTGCTGGGTACGGTTACGGCGGTAGGCGGCGGAATTGTGCGTGATATAATTCTCGGCTATCTGCCTCCCATGGCGTTCAGAAAATCCGTTTACGCATTGACGGCGGTTGTGACTTCTCTTGCGGTTTTTGTTCTTGCGTATTTTCTCGGTTCAAAAATCAAGAAGCACTTTGATGTTTATTCGCAGATTATCAATATTTTTGACTCAATCGGACTTTCGGTTTTTGTTATCGGCGGCGTTAACAGCGCAATTTCCTGCGGCTTCGGCGAGAATATGTTTCTCTCGATTTTTGTTGCAACTTTAACGGGCGTCGGCGGCGGTGTCATGCGTGACATCATGGCGGGCAGAGTTCCGAAAATTCTTCGCAAAAGGGTCTATGCCCTTGCGGCAATTGTCGGTGCAATCATCTATTATGTTCTGATTTGGTATAAAATCCTGCCCTCAACCCCCGCAATCATAATCGGAGCGGGCTCGGTGCTGGTTATCAGAATTCTGGCAACGATTTTTCATTGGAATCTGCCGACGGCAAAGGATCTGGGAGAATAAAAATATGGGGCGTGCCGTGATGGTACGCCCCTTTTTCATGGATACTAAACTATATATTCCTCTTTGCTCTTCGTTTTTTGATGAGCTTTCTGATAATCAGAATTGCGATTACGGCGGCAACGGCAACGGGAAGAATAATGGGCAGACCGCCAACAATATCAACAACCGCATTGCGGAGTCCGTCAACCAAATCGTCAAGGTTATCGAGGAATCTGTTCTTTATTTGTGACCAGAGCGAGGGCTCCTCCTCGGTGACACGCTCAACCTCCCAAATGTGCATTGTAACGGTGCTGTAGCTGACTCTGTTTGCAAGCACACGCAGCTGTGCGGTGTAGCTTTCGATTTCGTAGTTTACCTCGGAAAGTCTTTCCTGAATTGCAAGAATATTTTCAAGAGATTCCGCTTTTTCAAGAAGCTTTGTGAGCGAGTCACGCTCGGTCTTGAAGGCTGAAATTCGGCTTTCAAGGTCAACGTATTCAAGGGTAACGTTTTTCTGTTCCTCGGTTATGCTTGTTACCGTTCCGTTTTCGCCCGCTGCTTCAAGAAATGCGTCAAGCTTGTCGGCGGGAATTCTTACGGTGTATGTTGCGTTACGGTTATACTTTGAGCCTGTGCCCAGATCTGTTGAAGAATTCTCAACATAGCCGCCAAGAGAAGCGACGGCAGCGTTTACGCCGTTTATGTAGGCGGTGTATTCCTTTGTCTGAACGTGCAGCTCAACGGTTTTGATGATTTTTTCTTCGGCTTCGGAGCTTGTTTCACTTTCGGAGGGCGATGAGGTGTAGTTGATGTTTCCTGCACCTGTTGCGGAATCCTCAACAACAAACATATCCGCAGAGCTGTTGTATAAAAGTTGTGTTTCGGCATCGGCAGCAAGCTTGTTTGAAGCGCCGCAGGCAGCGAGCCCCGTGATGAGAACAAGACAGAGTAAAATTGCAAAAAGTTTTTTCATTTTTTGTCACCTTTCTGTTACTATATATTTGCCGGGACGAGTACATCAAACCAGGTGTGCTCGTTTCGTTCATGTTCCTAAGCTATAATGGAAGGGCGAAATGATTTGACGTTCACCTTCTTGGGCTGTGCGCCCGTAAGAAAGACAGTCAAC
>JAFUNA010000006.1 GCA_017473165.1 Clostridia bacterium
GTCTTTTTGTTATGCCCGTTTTGCCTGTTTACAGCAGGTTTCATATGCATTATATCATATTTTTCTGCTCTGAACAGTTATTTCTGCAATATTTTTTATTTTTTTTGTGTTTTTGGTTGCGTTTAGTTTTTCATTCAAGCAACTTTTAAGGCTTTTGTTGACATTTATTATTTAAAACAATATAATTAATCCGAATTTAAATGAGGTGATATCATGCAGAAAATCATTTACGGCGTATGGGGCTTTGTAAGACAGAGTGCAGTCAGAATCCACCTTGCCGCAGCAAAGGCAATCTACAAAATCAGCGGAGGTAAGCTGCCCAAATCGCTCTATTGCAAAAGAGCAAATCCCGAAAAAATTGCCACCGACGTCAAAATCATTTCGCAGAATGACTATTCAACCACCATTGCCAAGGTTGACGAAAACGGCAACATAAAAAAGGATGATTTCGTTATTCTTTCAACCACCGACTTCCATTTTGACGTTGACCACGATATAAACACCAAGGCTGTGGATTATTTTGTACGCCACATAAAAGAAGTCAAGCCCGACCTCGTTGTGCTTACGGGCGACAACATTCTCTCCAAATATCAGCAGATTGATGCAATTCAGTTTGCACAGATGATGGAGGAAATCGGAATTTACTGGACTGCGGTTTTCGGTAACCACGAAACAAGAGAGGACAGAGGTTTTTACAAATATCTTCTCATGAAGAGCTTCGTTGACTATGACCATTGCCTTTGCAAATTCGGTCCCGACGAGCTTTTCGGCTACGGCAACTTCACCGTTAACATTCTCGGCGAAGGCGGCAAGCTCAAAAAGAGCCTTTTCTTCTTCGACTCGGGTCGTGACATTCTTGACCGTGACAAGGAAAAATACGGTCTGCCAAAGGATTTCAACGGCTATGACTTCCTCAAAAAAGAACAGATTGATTTTTACAAAGACGAAACCGCAAGGCTCAAAAATCAATACGGAAGTGCGGATTCCTTCCTTTATTTCCACATTCCCCTTTGCGAATATACCCACGCATTCAAGGAAGACGAAAACGGCAAATTCGTTCCCTCGGGCGAATGCGAAATTTTCTACGGCTCGCAGTATGAGAGCGTAGGCTGCTCAACCTATAACAGCGGAATGTTTGACGCAATGCTTGAAACAGGCAGCGGTCAAGCGGTATTCTGCGGACACGACCACGTCAATGACTGGCACGCAATATACAAGGGAATTCACCTTGTATATAATCAGGCTGGCGGCTACGGAGTTTATCACCTCGGTGACAAAACGGGTCTTCCCGAAAGCGAATGGCTTGAAGGCGTAACCGTTACAAAAATTCACAACGACGGCACATTTGACATTTCAAACAGATATAACAGAATGTATTTATAATTATGTAAGGGGCTGTTTTTCAGCCCCTTTTTTCTTGTAGAGGTCGGTGCTCGCATCGACCCTGTTGCTTAAAATTTCTCAAGATTCTTCAACGCAGGATTATCAATCACCCTGCCGTCAATATCAAACCTTGAGCCGTGGCACGGGCAGTCCCAGCTTTTGAGCTCGGGATTGAACGAAAGCCTGCATCCAAGATGGCTGCAGTTGGGACTGACGGCATGAATTTTTCCGTTTTCATCTTTATAAACCGCCGCATCCCTGCCGTTATACCGCACAATCGCACCCTCTCCGTTTTTCAGACCTTTAACGGATTTTTCGGGGGATTTTAGCCTTTGGAGTGCAAGTGCATCAAAGGTTTTCAGCCCGTTTGCAATCAGCTCGCAGGCAGCTGCACCGAGCCCCCTCTGCGGCGAAAAAATTTCTGCGTTTTCGTTTTCTTTTCCGCATATCATATCTGAAATAATCTCCGCCGCAACCATTGAGCTTGTCATCCCCCATTCACCGAAGCCGGTTGCAACATACATATTTTCCGTTGAATTTGAGTATCTTCCTATATAGGGCACGGAGTCGGGCGGCATACAGTCCTGTGCGGACCATCTTGCAGCCTCCGCCGCTTTGGGATAAATCGCCCTTACCTTTGCCGAAATTTTTGCAAATTCTCCGCCCACGCATTCACCCGTTTTGTGCGAGCAGCCCGAAGCAATCAGCATTCCGTCGGCGTTTCTGTAAGCAAGCGTATCGGGGTCGATTCCGTAATACATTCCGTCAAGATATGCACAGTTTTCAAACGCAGCCGCATATGACCTTGCCCGGTGCATACGCAGAAAATAATAGCCGGGTGCGTTAACAAAGGGATAATGGCTTGCAATAACGATGTGCTTTGCCCTCACGGTTTTTCCGTTTGCACGAAGAATACCGTCCTCAACCGAATCAACGAGCGTGTTTTCATAGATTTCAAGGTCATTTGTAATTCCCGACGCAAAGGCAACGGGATTAAACTGTGCCTGACCCTCAAAACGCAGAGCCTTTGTTATTTTAACGGGCAATGCAACGTTATTCAGCAATTCTGCATTAAGTCCGAGCTTTTTTGCCGCTTCATATTCTCTGTATAACGGCTCCGATTCCTTTGCCGTATAAAGATAAAACGGCAGAAACGTAAAATCGCAGAATATATTTTCTTTTTCAACAATACGGGCGTATTCATCAATTGCCGCCGTGTTTGCCCTCACATACTGCCTTGCCTTTTCCGCTCCGAAGGCGGTCAGCAGCCTGTCGAATTTCTGCCCGTGAACGGCGGTTACCTTTGCGGTTGTTCCTCCCGTCTGTCCCGAACAGATTCTGTTTGCCTCAAGCAAAACGCACGGAACGCCTTTTTCCTTGAGCTTGTATGCGGTCAGAAGTCCCGCCAGCCCGCCGCCGACCACAACCGCCTCGGCTTCAATATCCTTATCAAGGGGTCTGAACATCTGCAGCATAACCCCGTTATACCAGATTGAATCCATAATATTCCTCCGTTTTATTAATACAAATTTATTATTCTACGGCTTTGTCGGGTTAATCCGCCCTCAAAAAATATTTCTGCGTTGACTGAATCGTAAAGCCGTGGTAAAATAATACAGAATAAGTTATCGGAGGAATTGCTTTGATTTTATTTCTTGTCATGCTGGCATTTCTTTGCCTTTTCGGAATCAAATTCAGCCAAAACGGCTTTGAGGATTATATGTCCCCTCAAAAAACGGGTTCAATCAAAGGCATCTTTGTCATCATCGTTCTGCTTTCCCACTTAAGGCAGTATATCACCCTTGACGGCTCGGCTTTCTGTCAGCCCTACAAGGATTTCATGAATTTCTTCGGTCAGCTCATGGTTGTCATGTTCCTTTTTTATTCGGGCTACGGAGTTTTGCTTGGAATAATGAAAAAAGACGGATATGTCAAATCCATACCCGCCAAAAGAGTTCTTAAGGTCTTTATTCATTTTGACATTGCCGTTCTTCTTTTCTGGATTACGGGCAGACTTCTCGGCAAGGATTATTCCGTTAAACGACTGCTGCTTTCGCTCATAGGTCTTGACGGCGTGGGCAACAGCGTATGGTTCATTTTCGTTATCATCGTGCTCTATCTTGTCACATTTGCGGCGTTCATTTTCCTCAAAAAGAAGGTTTTGCTCGGAACAGTCATAACAACCGTGCTTTCATGCGGTGCACTTCTTGCAATCAGAGCGTGGAAGGGCAGCGAATACTGGTGGTATGACACAATCCTTTGCTATCCCCTCGGAATGTGGTATGCACTTGCAAAGCCGTATATCGACAAAAACATTCTGCCCGATTTCAACAAATGGTTCGCCTGCACGGCGGCAGCGGGCACACTCTTCTTTGCAATGAAGAGCCTTATGCCCGAATTCACGGGCACACGCAAGCTCTTTATCCCCATGGCACTTGTTTTTGCGGTTTTTATCGTTCTTCTTTCAATGAGAATCAGCGTATGCAACGGAATTCTTCAATGGTTCGGCAAGAGGGTTTTCGGAATTTACATTCTCCAGAGAATTCCGATGATTGTTTTGAGCCACTTCGGCATGAACAAAAACGCATTTCTTTTCTCCGTTGCCTGCTTTGCTCTGACAATTGTCATTGCCGAAATTTTTGAGAGAGCCATGGATAAGCTCGATGTTCTTCTTCACTTAAGCAAAAAGCCCGTCAAAAAATCAAGTTGAGGTTACCGAATGGAAATACAGATAAGACCCTTTCAGCCCGCTGACTGGAATGCGGTTCGGAAAATATATATACAGGCAATCGAGGAGGGCGGCTCAACCTTTCAGACAGAAGCTCCCGACTTTGAAAGCTGGGACAAAAACCACCTTACCGAATGCCGCTTTGTTGCGGAATGTGACAGCGAGGTTATCGGCTGGTGCGCTTTGAGCCCCGTCAACAACCGTGAGCCCTACAGAGGGGTTGCGGAGGTCAGCATTTATATTGACCGCAGCCACAGAAAAATGAAAATCGGCGAAACTCTTCTCGGATCTCTTTGCAGAGAGAGCGAAAAATCGGGAATCTGGAGCCTTTGTTCCGTTATCATTGAAGATAACGCACCAAGCATTTCGCTCCACGAAAAATGCGGCTTCCGCCTTGTTGGCTACAGAGAAAAAATCGCCAGAGACCGTTTCGGTCAATGGCGGAATACGCTGCTTTATGAAAAAAGAAGTGAAATTATATAACAAAAAGGCTGTCAACCGACAGCCTCTTTTTTTATTCAGTCCAAGCCTTTACAAGCTCTTTGTAGTGATTGCCTTTGTGCTCGAAGTCCTTGTATACGTTATAGCTCGATGCAGCAGGCGACAAAATGCAGCTTCTGCCCTTTGCGGTGAATCTGAATGCCGCATCAACGGCTTCTTCCATTGTGTTTGCAATGATTATGTTCTTTGTGCAGCCTCTTTCAAGCAGGGCGTTACAGATGTTTACGCCCGTGTCGGGCATACCGATAATGTTTTTCAGCTTGCAGCTGTCAAGATATTTTTCAAACCCGTCATAATCTATTCCTCTGTCCATTCCGCCGAAAATGAGGGTGTCAACATCGTCAAGAGCCTCAACCGCACACTCAACCGCATGGGGAATTGTTGCGATTGCATCGTTATAGAATTTAATTCCGTAATATTCGCCGATGGGCTCCATACGGTTTTCAATTCCGCCGAAATTCTCAACCGCCGCAAGAATATCCTCCTCGCTTATGCCGAGGCATCTCGCAGCCGTTGCGGCAACGCAGACATTCTGCTGATTGTGAATTCCCTTAAGACGCTCGTTTGCATTGGCAGCGGCGATGAGCTTTTTGTCATCCCTGCCGCCGTTTTTGCTGACCTTGATAACGGAGGTTGCGGTTTTTGAGAAATTATAATAGTTTTCAAAATCCTGCTCCGCATTGCAGATAAAATAATCGCAGCCCACCTGATGGCGGATGATATTCAGCTTTGCGGCAACGTAGCCCGAAAATCCGTTGTAGTGGTCAAGATGCTCGGGATAAATATTGGTCATAACCGCAACGTGGGGTGAAGCGGTTGTGTATTCAAGCTGATGGGATGACATTTCGATAACGGCAATGCCCTTGTCGATGGTTTCAATGCTGTCAAGCACGGGCAGACCCATGTTACCCATAAGACAAACGCTTTTGCCCGACTGTTTAACCATTTCATAGATAAGAGTTGAGGTTGTTGTTTTGCCCTTTGTGCCCGTTACGCCGACACAGGTGCAGTCCGAAAAACGCATGAACAAATCCGTCTGGCAGGTGACCTCGGTTTCGCTCGGCACCATGACATCTCTGAATGAAATGCCCGGAGTTTTGATAACGGTTTCGTATTTTTCAATTGCGTCAAGATAATCCTCTCCGCAATGGAGCGTAACATTGGGGTCATCAAGCTCAAGCTGCTTCATGTCCGCAATGCCGATATGCTTTTCGGGCAGATTTTTTCTTATGAGATTATAGGTTGAGCGGCCCTCTCTGCCGAAGCCGAGAATAAGTACGCTTCTCTCTCTGAAATATTCAATCAACTGCTGAAACATATTTGTATCCCCCTACGTCGGAGTTAATTTATACTTTAATTACAAACCAAACACAAAATCCTTACAGATAAAAGTGCAGAGTGCAAAGTGCAAAATGCAAAGTTAAGGGTCTGCGACGCAATAATATTTAAATGTGCGTGTAGGGGTTGGCGACTCGACAACCCGGGCAAGCTAAAGGCTTGCAATAAATTTTGTTATGCACCTGACGGTGCATCCGGGACGTTGAGGTCACCGTCCCCTACGGCTGAAATAAGATTTCACGGTTAAAATCGGTCATAGGCGGAGCCTATCCGACACTTTGCACTTATCACTTTGAACTTTGCACTTAACAAAGTGCTTTGCTGTTAATTTAAAGTATATTATATCAAACATTATTGATATATTCAAGAACAACCGCAGATATTTTGTTGCGGATTTTCAAAAAGAAAAACAGACCTGCAAAACACAGGTCTGCAAATTCTTTTTTTGAATCAGAAGCCGAAATACTCGTGAAGGAATTCGTTAACAGCTGCCCAGATGGGATTCCAAACGGGAGCGATCATTGTGAGTACAACGCCGAGATAGTCGAAATCAAGAGTTTTGATATCGAAGGTTGCAATTGCCTTGAGTATTGTCAGGATAAGCTCCTGAATTCCTGTTGTGTCAACTGACATTTTTATGTCCCCCTTTTTTATTTTTCCTCATTATGTAGCGAGGATGCCGCCAAACACGGCTTCGCTTTAATTATATTCACTCGGTATTATTTTGTCAATACCTCATATTGTTAATTTTCTTTAAATCAAAGGCTTTCCGCAACCTTCTTCATTGCGTCAAAGCCCTCTTTGCTGATGGGAAGGAAGGGCTTACGGCAGGGACCCATATCAATTCCGAGGTGGGTAAGAACAGCCTTTTCGCTCTGGAACACGCCGTATTTAATCATCTCTGTGATGATAACATTGGCTTCGTTCTGGATTTCCTGTGCCTTTGCCATGCTGCCGTTATGGAATTCGTCATAAATCTTAAGGAATTTGTCAGCCATGAAGTTATATGTGCTGCCGATTGCACCGTCTGCGCCCATTGCAAGACCGCCGATGCACATTTCATCAAAGCCGTTGAATACGGTAACGTTTTCAATCTTCTGCTTGAACTGCTGAAGCATGAAAAGGTCAGCGGAGGTGTGCTTGATGCCCACAAAACGCTTGTCCTCAAACATCTGTGCAGCATAGTCAGCAGTAAATGTGAAACCGTTTCCGCCGGGGAAGTTATAAACAACCATGGGAATTTCAACGCTTGAAACGATGTCGGTATAATACTGCTTTATTGCCTGTGCGGGGAAGTTATAATAGAAGGGCGCAACAGCCGAAACTGCATCATAGCCAAGGCTTTCTGCGGTTTTAGCCATGTCGATTGCGGAATCGGTTGAGATAGCACCGCAGTGTGCAATCATGGGAACCTTGTCGCCTGCAGCTTCCTTGACAATGCGGAAAACTTCCTTGCGTTCTTCGGTGCTCATAACCATGCCTTCGCCCGTGCTGCCGCCGACATAGAAGCCGTTTACGCCTTTTTCAAGGTTGAATTCAACAAGCTTTTTGAGCGAAACCTCGTTGATTGTGTAATCCTCTTTGAAGGGAGTAAGAAGTGCGGTAAAAATACCTTTCATTTCTCTCATTTTTAACATCTCCGTTTATTTAAATTAAAAATTATTCGTAAATGGGATATCTCTTGCAGATTTCGTTAACGCCCTCACGGATTTTCTCCTTGCTGTTTTCGAAATCCGTTGCGCAAAGGAAGATGAACTCCGCAATCTTGTCCATATCCTCCTCGTTAAGACCTCTTGAAGTAACGGCTGCTGTGCCGAGTCTTATGCCGCTTGTAACAAAGGGCTTCTCGGGGTCATTGGGAATTGCATTTTTGTTTGCGGTGATATAAACCTCGTCAAGTCTGTGCTCAAGCTCCTTGCCCGTGATGCCCTTTGAGCGAAGGTCAACAAGCATAAGGTGATTGTCCGTGCCGCCCGAAACAAGGTCGATGCCTCTTGAAAGAAGTCCCTTTGCAAGAGCAGCGGCATTCTTGACGATATTTTCCTGATATATTTTGAAAGAGGGGTCAAGTGCTTCGCCGAAGCAAACTGCCTTTGCGGCAATGATGTGCATAAGAGGTCCGCCCTGATTGCCGGGGAAGATAGCCTTGTTGATTGCGGGAGCAAGCTCTGCAGTCGAAAGGATAAGTCCGCCTCTGGGGCCTCTTAAGGTTTTGTGGGTTGTGGTTGTTACGATGTCGGCATAGGGTACGGGTGAGGGATGAAGTCCCGCCGCAACAAGACCTGCGATGTGAGCCATATCAACCATGAAATAAGCTCCGACAGACTTTGCGATTTTGCCGATACGCTCAAAATCGATGATTCTGGGGTATGCCGATGCACCTGCGACGATGAGCTTGGGCTTGATTTCGTTTGCGGTTTTTTCAAACTCGTCATAATCGATAAAACCGTCATCGTTTACGCCGTAGGGAACGAATTTATAAAGCTTGCCGCTTGCATTTACGGGTGAGCCGTGGGTAAGATGTCCGCCGTGAGCAAGATTCATGCCCATAACAACATCGCCGGGCTCAAGGATTGCCGCATAAGCAGCCATGTTTGCCTGTGCACCGGAATGGGGCTGAACGTTTGCAGCTTCCGCACCGAAAAGCTTCTTTGCACGCTCGATTGCAATTGTTTCAACAACGTCAACGCATTCGCAGCCGCCGTAATATCTTTTTCCGGGATAACCCTCTGCATATTTATTTGTCAGAACGCTGCCCATTGCAGCCATAACTGCGGGAGAAACGATGTTCTCGGATGCAATAAGCTCAAGATTTCTTTTCTGTCTGTTGAGCTCTGCCTGCATGGCAAGTCCGACTTCTTCGTCACACTTTATGATAGGGGTAATTGTATCAATGTAATCTGAAAACATATAAAACACCTCTTTCACTCAATTAAAGATATAATATCACAAAAATAAAATAACTTCAATTACATTGTTAACAAAAAATACTTGTATTATCAAAATAAATAGGTTATACTGTATGATATTAAGTAAAAAGGAGACGAACAAATGGATCCTATCAAGGTAGACTTTTCCAAAAAAGACAGCGGCAGAAAAAAGGACATAGTAATCCCTCCCGAAAAGGCAGGTCTTAAAATTGTTCTCAGCGTTGTCTGCACTCTTATTTTCGCTGCGGTTGCATTTTACGTTATGCTTCCCGCAATCAATTTGAAGTCCTATGACTTTTATCTCTATCTCGGACTCTGTGCCGCATCATACGTTGTTTTCAACGGACTTTTCTCAAACGTTATGGGCAAGCCCGAATACACACCCTTCGTCAAAAAACAGGCTATCGTTCCCGGAATAATCATCGGCGTTCTTTTAGTTGCCGTAGCAATCGGATATCTTGTTTCATGCGAATTCTTCAGAGCTTCAAGCTACAGTCAGATTATCGACGTTCGAACAGACTCAAACTTCTCCCAGGAAATTCAGGAGCAGGATGCCGCAAGCTTCAGCCAGATTCCCAAGCTTGACGAAGAGGCTGCCGCACAGCTTGCAACAAGAGCTCTCGGCGTTCTCGAAGAAAAGGGCTATGTTTCACAGTTTACCGTATATCCCGAGTATACCCAGATAAACTATAAGGAAACTCCCGTAAGAGTTGCTCCCCTTCAGTACGCAAACATCATCAAGTGGTTCACAAATACAAAGAACGGCTTCCCCGGCTATGTTGTTATCGACATGGCTAACGAATCAACCGAATTCGTCGAAACCGAAAACAGCATCAAATATTCACCCGCAGAGCATTTCAACAAGCTCCTCAAGCGTCATCTCCGCTTCCAGTATCCCACCTTCATGTTTGCCGATGCAACATTTGAAATCGACGATGAAGGTAATCCCTACTGGATCTGCGCACGCCTTGATAAGACCATCGGTCTTTTCGGCGGAACAGACGTAATCGGTGCTGTTGTTGTTAAGGCTGACAGCGAAAACGGCGAAAGCGCATACTACACAATCGACCAGATTAAGAACGAAAACACTCTCCAGTGGCTCGACAGAATCTATGATTCCGACCTTATCGTTGAGCAGTATAACTACTACGGTAAGTATCAGAACGGCTTCTGGAACTCCGTTCTCGGTCAGAGAGATGTTATCACAACAACCGCAAACTACAACTACATTGCAAAAGACGACGACGTTTGGATGTATACAGGCGTAACATCCGTTACCTCCGACCAGTCAATCACAGGCTTTGTTCTTGTTAACCAGAGAACCAAGGAAGCTGTTTACTACAGAGTTACGGGCGGTACGGAATACTCCGCACAGCAGGCTGCACAGGGCCGTGTTAAGGACCTTGGCTACACCGCAACCTTCCCCCTGCTTCTCAACATCGGCGGCGAGCCCACCTATTTCCTTTCTCTCAAGGATGACAGCAATATCGTTCAGCAGTACGCTCTCATCAACGTTGCACAGTATAACAACAACAAGATGGGTGCAACAGGCACAGACCTTGCAAAGTGCCTTGCAAGCTACGTTTCCGCACTTGAAGACAGCGGTATCAAGGTTGACATTGACCCCAGCGAGGTTGTTGACCCGACTCCCGTTGAACCCGAAAAAGAGCTTGCAACCGCAAGCGGCGTTATCGCAGACATCAGAACTGCGGTTATGAGCGGCAACAGCTATTACTATATCAAGCTCGACTCCAGCCCCGCATATTTCTCAATCGCAGCTTCAACCGACGAAACCGTTGTTATCCTCAACAAGGGCGACAATGTTACAATCACCTATGAGGGCAGCGGTGCAATCATCGAAGCAGATTCAATCGTTTTAAATTAATTTCAATCGTAGGGGACGGCCTCTGTGCCGTCCCGTTTTATTGAATTGTTGAAGGAGTTCCCATGGAATTTTACGAAAACAAGCAAGAGCCCGAAAAGGCGGTGCTAATCGCCGTTGACACGGGCGAATATGACTGCGAATCCTCTCTCGACGAGCTGGAGGAGCTTTCAAAAACTGCAGGTGCAGAGGTTATCGGCAGACTGTGGCAGAAGCGTGACAAGCCCGATTCCGCAACCTTTCTCGGCAGCGGCAGGCTTGAAGAATTGGCTGAATTCTGCGAAAACAACGAAATTGATCTTGTTATTGCGGACAGCGAGCTCTCTCCCGCACAGCTCCGCAACATCGAAAAGGCAACAAAAATCAGAGTTATCGACAGAACAACTCTGATTCTCGATATCTTTGCTGAAAGGGCAAGGAGCAACGAAGGCAAGCTGCAGGTTGAGCTTGCCCAGCTTCGCTATTCCCTTCCCCGCCTTACGGGGCAGGGCACAAAGCTCTCCCGACTGGGCGGCGGCATAGGCACAAGAGGTCCGGGCGAAACGAAGCTTGAATCCGACAAGCGTCACATCCGCCGCAGAATCAAATCTCTTGAAGAAGAATTTGACGCTCTTGAAAAAAGACGAGGTCTTGCCCGTGCAAGGCGTGAAAAAGACGGCGTTGAAACCGTTGTTATCGTCGGCTACACCAACGCAGGCAAATCCACACTCATGAATGCCCTCACGGAAGCGGGCGTGCTTGCACAGGACAAGCTTTTCGCAACCCTCGACCCCACCTCACGAGCTCTCACCCTGCCCGACGGCAGAAAGGTTATGCTCATTGACACCGTAGGATTTATCCGCCGACTCCCCCACCACCTTGTTGAGGCATTCAAATCAACTCTTGAAGAAGCAGCCTGTGCAAAGGTTATTCTCAACGTCTGCGATGCCTCCGACCCCGAATGCGGCGAGCACATCAAGGTCACAAACGACCTGCTTGAAGAATTGGGCTGCTCCGGCAAGCCCGTTATCCCTGTTTTCAACAAATGCGACCTGCCCGAAGCAAAAGATAATCTTCTTTTTGAGCCGAATTCGGTTATGATTTCCGCTCTTGAAGAAAAGGGCTTTGACAAGCTCCTCGATGCAATATCAAAAGCTCTGCCCCCGACAAGAGCCAGAGCCGAAATGCTTATCCCCTATTCAGACGGCGGTGCGGCGGCGGTGCTTCGCAAGGACAGCGTTATTCTTGCGGAAGAATACCGTGCCGACGGGCTTTATTTTGAGCTTGTTGCCGACGTTGCAATGATTGACAGGTATCAGAAATACTGCATTTTCGGAGAATAATATGTAAAAAAGAGGCTGTTTTTTTACAGCCTCTGTTTTATTCAACCTTCAGTATTTTATATGTGTTGTAATCAACATAAGCCCTCACATATTCACCCTCAAAAACGCAATCAGCAATATAACAAATCTGCTCTTTACCGCCGATATCCGCATAACAGATATCGGTTTTTTCTATGGAAAGATTCGGCGGAAGTCTGTCCGAAAAATCGGGAATTTCCGTATCGGCATATATATCATTCCTGTAATTCCGTATAAAATCAGACCCGTCAAAAAACGTAATTTCGCCCGTTGCAAGGCAGACATTAATCTCTGCCGATGCCGTGAGCAAAAGCACACCGTTAACCCTCGGTGCAAACACAAAAGCCGCCGTGAATTCGGATTTTTGTGCATCAACGGCAACGCAGTCCTTAAAGCCGCATTTCTTAAGAAATTCCCTTGCCTTTTCCTCCGCCTGCAAAAGAGTGAATTCCGCCTTGGCACAGGGCAGCGGATTTATCAGTCGGCAAAGAATTCCTCCCAGCTTGCAGATTTCAACCGCCGTATCGCCGTGATAATAAGAATAAACGCCGCTGTCTTGCCCGTGTGCATCATTTTCACGCCAAAGGGCAGGACTTATTTTTATATATCCGCTTGCGATTTTTCGTGCCTGCTTTTCGGAAATGTGTTCTTTCCCGTCAAGCAAAGCAAAGCCGCCGTAATCTGCCGCTGCAGGGGTTATCAGAGCAAAAATTTCGTTTTCCGTGCCGTTTGAAAAATCAAGATATTCCTCAACAGAGGGCTTTTCATCGCTGAAATATATGCTGCCGAATTCCGTCAGAGAATAAACTCCGCCCAACACTCCCGCAGAAAGGTCGCTCAAATGATAATAGATTTCACGGGCATATTCCGAAAGCCTTTTTGCTGCCGAACGCTCGGCTTCGCTGCCTGAAAAGCTCTCCGCAAATTCATAAGCTCCGTTTATAAAACGGCTGATATTCTTTGCCTTTTCGCTGTCAAACGCCGCAAGGCAGCCCTGTGCACCCATTGCGTTTGAAACCACAAGGGATGAGCTGCTTTCAAGAGCATCATCCGCCGAAACCGCAAGCAGCCGCAGACCCGAGCTGATGTAATGGCAATATTCGCAAAGGGAAACAAGGCTTGTAAGGCGGATTTTTTCAAGAGCTTCCTCATATTCCGCCTTGGCATGACCCGAAAAAACTCCCGCCGATGCAAAAACAACGCAAGCTGCCGCAAAATATGAAATAATCCTTATGAATTTTCTGCGTCTGACCATAAAAAATCACCCTGCCTTCACTATAAAAGTGTGCAGGGTGATAATTTTTATTAATGGAAATTATTTAACAAGAAGGCTTTCACCTGTCATCTGTGCAGGCTGCTCAATGCCCATAATGTCAAGCATTGTGGGAGCGATGTCGCAAAGCTTGCCGCCCTCTGCCTTAAGCTTGCAATCGTGACCGACAACAACAAAGGGAACGGGATTTGTTGTGTGAGCGGTGAAGGGTGAGCCGTCTGGCTCATACATCTTGTCTGCGTTGCCGTGGTCGGCAGTGATAAGCATAACGCCGCCCTTTGCAGCAACAGCATCACAAATCTTGCCAACGCAGGTGTCAACGGCTTCAACCGCTGCAACGGCTGCATCAAATACGCCTGTGTGACCAACCATATCGCAGTTTGCATAGTTGAGAATGATAACATCATATTTATCTGTACCGATAGCCTCAAGAAGCTTGTCGGTTACTTCGTATGCACTCATTTCGGGCTGCATATCGTAGGTTGCAACTGCAGGTGACTTAACAAGAATTCTGTCTTCGCCGTCATACTGTTTTTCAACACCGCCGTTGAAGAAGAATGTTACATGAGCATACTTTTCTGTTTCTGCAATACGGAGCTGTGTCATACCCTTTGCTGAAAGGAATTCGCCAAAAGTATTGTCAAGAGTCTGTGGCTTGAATGCAACGTTAACGTTGGGCATTGTTGCATCATACTGTGTCATGCAAACATAGTAAAGACCCTTGAGCTGCTCACGTTCAAAGCCTGTGAATTCACCATCAACAAAAGCTCTTGTGATTTCTCTTGCTCTGTCGGGGCGGAAATTGAAGAATACAACAGAATCGTTATCCGAAACGGGCTGTGCATCCTTTGAAACTGCGGGAACAATGAACTCGTCGGTAACTTCGTTTTTGTATGATTCTTCAATCATTTCGCAACCACAGTCAAACTTAACGCCTTCGCACTTTGTCATTGCATCATATGCTTTAACAACACGTTCCCAGCGGTTATCTCTGTCCATTGCGTAATATCTTCCCATGATTGTTGCAATTTTGCCTGCACCGATTTCAGCACATTTCTTGTAAAGGTCAGCAACAAAATCCTTTCCCGAAGTGGGAGGAACATCTCTGCCGTCCATAAGACAATGAACAAAAATCTTTTCAAGACCCATGTCCTTTGCCATTTTAATCAAACCGTAAAGATGAGTATTGTGGCTGTGTACACCGCCATCAGAAAGAAGACCCATAAGGTGAAGTGCGGAGTTATTCTTTTTGCAGTTTTCAATTGCTCCGAGAAGTGCTTCATTCTCAAAGAAATCGCCGTCATTGATTGACTTTGTGATTCTTGTAAGCTCCTGGTAAACAACTCTGCCTGCACCGATGTTGGTGTGTCCGACCTCGCTGTTACCCATCTGTCCGTCGGGAAGACCAACATCCATGCCCGAAGCACCGATATATGTCATGGGATTTTCAGCCATGATTTTGTCAAGGTTAGGTGTCTTTGCAGCTGCAATTGCGTTGCCGTAATCGCTGTCATTTCTGCCGAAGCCGTCCATGATGCAAAGAAGAACAGGTTTTTTGCTCATAATAAACAATCCTTTCAAAAATACAGGGGTCGATGACGACCCCCATAGAAAAATTTCTTATTTTGAAGCTGCTGCAACGATTGCCGCAAACTTCTCTGCAACAAGTGATGCACCGCCGATAAGACCGCCGTCAACATCATACTGTGCAAGAAGCTCTGCTGCGTTTGCATCGTTCATTGAGCCGCCGTACTGAATAACGATCTTGTCAGCTGCATCCTTTGTGTAAAGCTCTGCGATAAGAGCACGGATAACAGCACAAACTTCGTTTGCCTGCTCGGGAGTTGCGGTAAGACCTGTGCCGATAGCCCAAACGGGTTCGTAAGCGATGATGATGTTTGCAAGCTCTGCCTCTGAAACGCCCGAAAGAGCAACCTTTGTCTGCATTCTTACAACTTCAGCTGTGATTCCGAGCTCTCTCTCCTTGAGAACTTCGCCAACGCAAAGGATAACCTTAAGACCTGCGTTGAGAGCAGCTCTTACACGGTCACGGACTGTTTCGTCTGTTTCGCCGAAATACTGTCTTCTTTCGGAGTGGCCGATGATAACATAGGGAACGCCTGCTGCCTTGAGCATTTCAGCGGAAACTTCGCCTGTGAAAGCACCTTTTTCTGCCCAATGGCAGTTTTCGGCACCGATTTTGATGTTTGAGCCTGCTGCAGCTTCCATTGCTGCGTAAAGGTCGATATAGGGAGCGCAGATAACAACATCACAGTCTGCATCTGCAACGAGGGGCTTCATAGCTTCGATGAGAGCCTTTGTCTGCTCGGGGTTGTTGTTCATTTTCCAGTTGCCTGCGATAACAGGTCTGCGGAGTGATTTATCCATTTGGATTACATCCTTTCATTTTTTTTAAAAACTATTTTAACGGATTTTCATCAATATATTGCCATGTTTCGTCATAGTCCGCCTGACCGCGTATTATGTGGTCATTATATCCTTTTTGCCAAACAGAAAAGCCGATTTGCTTTGTGATTGACCCTTTAAATTGTTTGATTACCCTTGGTATCGTAGGGGCGACCTGCGGTCGCCCGAATTCATCGGACAAGATTGAAATAAGCATATGGATATGATCCGGCATAACAACATATTTATCAATCTTGATTGCAGGATATACGTCAGGAATTTTTTTGATTTCATTATCAACAATTTTTCCGTATGCAGATAAGGTGTATTCGTATTGCGGGCGACCACAGGTCGCCCCTACGTTGTTCCAGAATACTTTTTTCTTATCTTTGGTACAAATTGTTATATGATAAGAACCTGCAGACGAATAATCATAACCGTTCAGCCGATTATGCTTGCGTTTCGGCAATATTTTGCTGCTCATTTTTTCGCAAAAATTATTTATCGTTAACTGCTTCGATGCCGGGGAGAGCCTTGCCCTCGAGGAATTCGAGTGATGCGCCGCCGCCTGTTGAGATGTGAGTCATCTTGTCGCCGAAGCCGAGTGTGTTAACAGCTGCTGCGGAGTCGCCGCCGCCGATGATTGTTACTGCATCTGTTTCTGCAAGTGCCTTTGCAACTGCGATTGTGCCGGCTGCAAGAGTGGGGTTCTCGAAAACGCCCATGGGTCCGTTCCATACAACGGTCTTTGCACTCTTAACTGCATCTGCATAGAGCTCTGCAGTCTTGGGTCCGATGTCAAGGCCTTCCATGTCTGCGGGAATTGCATCTGCTGCGTAAACTGCTGTTTCAATGGGAGCATCGATGGGGTTGGGGAAGCCTGCTGCTGCAACAACGTCAACAGGAAGAAGAATCTTAACGCCCTTTTCCTCTGCCTTTGCGAGCATATTCTTGCAGTAGTCAATCTTGCTTTCGTCAAGAAGTGAATTACCTACGCCGTAGCCCTGTGCAGCAAGGAATGTGTAAGCCATGCCGCCGCCAATGATAAGTGTGTCTGCCTTGTTGAGAAGGTTTTCGATAACGTTGAGCTTGTCAGCAACCTTTGCACCGCCGAGGATTGTTACGAAGGGTCTTTCGGGAGCTTCAACAGCGTTGCCGAGATACTTGAGCTCTTTGCCCATGAGGTAGCCTACGGCTGCTTCTTCAACGAAAGCTGTAACGCCTACTGTTGAGCAGTGTGCTCTGTGAGCAGCACCGAAAGCATCGTTAACATACATTTCGCAGATGCTTGCAAGGTCCTTTGAGAAAGCTTCGCCGTTCTTTGTTTCTTCAGCACGGAAACGTGTGTTTTCAAGAAGAACAACGTCGCCGTCATTCATAGCAGCAACTGCTGCCTTTGCGTTTTCGCCTACTACTGTGTCATCAGCAGCAAAAACAACTTCCTTGCCGAGCTTTTCGCTGAGTCTTGCAGCAACGGGAGCAAGTGAGAACTTTGCTTCGGGGCCGTTCTTGGGCTTGCCGAGGTGGGAGCAGAGGATAACCTTTGCACCGTCATTGATAAGCTTCTGTATTGTGGGGAGAGCAGCGTTGATTCTGTTTTCGTCTGTGATAACGCCGTCCTTGAGAGGAACGTTGAAGTCGCAGCGAACAAGAACCTTCTTGCCCTTTGCGTTGATGTCGTCTACTGTTTTCTTGTTAAGTAAGCTCATTTTTGTCAATCCTTTCAGAAAATTAAAATTATAAGGAACATACTTTACCAATTATTTATTTTATATTATTATGTCAAATTTTTCAAGTATTATTTATCGGCAAAACGCCGAATATAAGCGGGTTTTAACGACTATTTTCATCTTGACTTTACAAGCGGTTTTTGATAGAATGGTTTGCGTTGGAAAAATTAATATTTGCCCTCTTAGTTCAATGGATAGAATAAGGTCCTCCTAAGACTTAGATATCGGTTCGATCCCGGTAGAGGGTGCCAAAAATCCGTATGTTTTATCATGCGGATTTTTACTTATTACCTATTACTTTTTATTTTTCACTTGATTCAATTCAACTTCTGTCTTTTATGAACAAACGGAGATGCCGTCAAAAGCATCTCCGTTTTAATTTTGTTATGCTGAAATTTTTGCAAACAGCTCTTTCATAAGCTGAATGAAGGTTACGAACATATCCTTGATAAGGTCGAAGAACGAGGGCTGCTGAATGCTGTAGCCGGGATTGTTTGAGGTGCTGGGCTTTAATGTGTCGCCCTTATTTTCCTCGCCCTCATAAACAAGGAACTGCGGGAATTTTTCTTCGCTGAAAACAGTCATCTTTTCGCCGTTATTGAAAAGGTCATAGCGAAGGATTGTGTAAAGCAGCTCGTCAACAACCCAGGGGAAATTGTTGTGGTCAAGGTTCTTTACATACCATGTTGTGTTGGGGAACATTCCCGTTGACGCGTCAATTGTCTTGTCGGGAGAAATATATCTGCCCTTACGGTTTGCAACTCTTACGTCGATATATTCCTTTGAAAGAGTCTGTCCGATGGGAGCAACGGTTGTTTTGGGAGCCTGCTGCTCAAGAGTTACGATTGTGTCGCTCTGATGACCGGCATCCTCCATGATGGGATAAAGCTGATAGCCGTATTTTGAAACATTATAAATATTTACGCCGTCACGTTCCATCTGCTTGAACATTCTTGAAATCTTTACGCCGACTTCATAGTGATATCCGTCAAGCTTTTCGATAAGTCCTGCCCATTCATCCTCAACGCCTGCAAAGATATAATCTCTTGCAGCCTCATATCTGTCGGGCGAAACCATTGACCAGTAGCCGGGAGTTGTTGCGTAGCTTACACGCATTACATCGGGAACAACAAGTCTTGCAACCTTTGTTGCGGTCATGTTGAAATAATCCATGGTCATGTCAAGACCGTAGGTCTGGTTTGCCATGGTGATAACCTGCTTGATGAAGGTGAGAATTGTTGTGTCGCTCAAGGTCTGGGTTGCAAAATAGTCAACTGCATCGGCATCAAAGAAAAGCTCGCCGTTGAAAAGTGAGTTTGTGATTGCCGTGCCGTTCATAATAGCATTGTAAAGAACAACGTCTTCAATATCGTCCCAGCCGTATTCGGCAAGATATGCCGCAAAGATGTTTGTACCCAGGCAACGTGCAAGAATTTTAATCTTTGAGTGTCCGGTTACTTCCTTGACCTTCTGAATGTAAGCATAAAGCTCGTCGGCTGTGTCACGGGGGTCAAGACGGCAGTCATACTGGAAGAAATACTGATAAATCTGGTTTTTTGCCTGCTCGGGAGTTGTTGCCTGTCCGCTCGACTTATGGTGGTCATAAATATTGGTGTTACGCCAGTTGATGTGAGCGGGAATGCCCGATGTGTTGTCGATTTCGCCGTTCTTGTCGAGAGCGTAATCATCATAAACCTCGGCAAAAATCTCTGTTATACGCTTGCGGAAGGGCTCAAAATCGTCTTCGAAATAGCCTTTTGCATAAATGGGAACAATCTCCTTGGCATATTCAAGAAGCTTGTCACTTTCTATGTAGGGAAGCTCGGTGTTTGTTCCGCCAACGGTGTCCTCGGGAAGGTCTTTGTTTTGAATAAGCTTTGCTCTGCCTCTTACATAGATAATGGGGATTTCGTCACATTCGCAAACGGTCTGGGCATTTGCGGCAACAGGTGCAACTGCAAGAAATACCACTACAAGGCTCATGACCAGAGCGAGAAGCTTTTTGATTTTCATTATGTCCACCTCTGTTAACAATTTTTTAACATGTACAGTACATTTTAACATATTTAAAAAATATGTCAAGAACTGTTGCAAACTTCAAACTTAAACAAATTTTATAAAATGTATAAATTTATTAAGTGCAAAGTTCAAAGCGGTAAGAGAAAAGTGTCGGATAGGCTCCGCCTATGACCGATTTTAACAGTGAAATCTTATTTCAGCCGTAGGGGACGGCGTCCTCGACGTCCCGAATGCACCGTCAGGTGTATAACAAAATTTATTGCAAGCTTTCAGCTTGCACGGGTTGTCGAGTCGCCAACCCCTACACGCACATTTTAATATAATTGCGTCGCAGACCCTTAAC